>NZ_JBEOST010000004.1:0-127794 GCF_040303145.1 Streptomyces sp. NPDC096079 | reverse complement strand
GGGTGGACCGGAGCGTGCCGGTCGCCAGATCCACCGACAGGTGCCGGGCCCTGGTCCCGACCCGCCGGAATTCCGGCGGGCACGGCCATTCGCATTCCCCGGACTCGTCGGGCCCATTTTCGGGCAGCACGAAAACCCCGGCCGAATGCCTATTTCTTTGTATACGGCGTGCGTGTTAATTCCGGGCACTCGCCGTGTTGACGGCATGTTGCGAAACCCTCACACGGCCCCGCTCCGGCTTTTTGAGCCGGTGCAGGGACAGCGAGCGCTCCGCGTGCAGCGCGGTCAGGCTCCTCGCCCGCTCGGCGTCGCCGCGCGCCACGGCGTCCACGATCGCGCCGTGCTCGGCCCAGGCCTCGACCGGCTGGGCGGGCTGCTCCACGACGTACGTCCAGGCGATCTTGTGCCGGAGCTGGGTGAGCAGCGCCGTCAGGGCCGGGCTCCCCGAAGCCTGCGCGAGCGTCTCGTGGAACCAGCCGCCGAGCGACCGCAGATCCTCGCCCTGGCCCCGCCTGGCCCGCTCCTGCCCCAGCCTGACCAGGCCGCGCAGCACCTTGAGGTGGGCCTCCGTGCGCCGCTGCGCGGCCCGCGCGGCCCCGAGCGGCTCGAGCAGCGCCCGCATGTCGAGCAGGTCGGCCGCCTCCTGCTCGGTGGGCTCGGCGACATGGGCGCCCGCGTGACGCCGGGTGACGACGAACCCCTCGGACTCCAGGGTGCGCAGCGCCTCGCGGACCGGGACGCGGGAGACCCCGTACCGGCGGGCGAGTTGCTCCTCGGTCAGCCGGCCGCCCCGCTCGAACACGCCGGAGACGATGTCGTCCCGGATCGCCGTGCATACCGAGTGCGCGGGAATGCGCATGTCCGACCTCCGCTTTGGTCCGCGCGAGTCCATTCCATCGGCGCCTGTTCTGCGCCCGATCTTCGACTCTATGGCAGCCCGCCGGAATTTCCGATGCCCCGATGGAATCCATGGCTGTATTTTGGCCGTTCCGGTCGACGAAAAGCCCCGGCTCAGTACGAGCCGGGGCTTTTGCGAGTCGCTCCGCGAAGATGCGGTACGGGTCAGACGGTGACGCCGCGGGCGCGGAGGTACGCGACCGGGTTGATGTCGGAGCCGTACTCGGGGCTCGTGCGCGCCTCGAAGTGCAGGTGCGGGCCGGTGGAGTTGCCGGTCGAGCCGGAGACGCCTATCTGCTGGCCCGGCTCGACGGTCTGGCCGACGTAGACCCCGATGGAGGACAGGTGTCCGTACTGGGTGTACGTGCCGTCGTTCATCCGGATGACGATGTTGTTGCCGTACGCGCCGCCCCAGCCGGCCTCGACGACGGTGCCGGAGCCGACGGAGACGACCCGGGTGCCGTAGGCGGCGTGGAAGTCGACGCCGGAGTGGCTGCCGGAGGACCAGAGGGAGCCACCGGTCTTGTAGCCGGTGGAGACGTACGAGCCGGCGACGGGGAGCTGGAAGGAGGCCAGGCGGCGGCGCTCGGCCTCGCGGGCGGCACGCTCACGCTCCAGCCGGATCTCCTTGGCGCGGGCGTCCGCCTTGCGCTTCGCCTCGGCCTTGGCCTTCGCCTTGGCGATGGCCTCGACGGCCTCCTGCTCCTGGGCGGTGGCCTGGGCGTTGATCCGGTCCACGAGGGAGTCCTCGGTGATGACCTGGGTCAGGCCGGTGTCCTCGACGGAGCGGTGGTCCGTGTCGGCGGCGAGCGCCGGGGAGGCGAGGGTTCCGATGACGCCGGTGGTGGCGAGCGTCGCGACGCCGGCGATGCCCACGCTGCGGCGCGCCATCCGGCTCGGACCACGATGCTTCCCGGTGGCACGGGTGAACGCCATGTAGTGGCTGATCCTTTCCTTCCCTCTCGCCTACCGGGTTAGCTGACGGGTTCGGAGCAGGAAGGTCTCCTACGGGCCCCTCCGTCAAGACGAAGGCCGCCCGATTCACCCCAGGGACTGCGTGTGGGTCCCCGGCTCCCCAGGCTCGCGCCTGACGGGGACTCGGCGATGACTGTCCGATGCCGCGGCTGCGGCACGTGCAACTGACGAACAGTCGCCCCGACGCTATGCGGATCGTCTTTCAATCACCAACCGGACACGCTTTTTGTAAGACATGCCACAGGGCAAAAGATCATCTTGACCTCAATACGGACAAAGCGGAGGACCCCGACGAAACATGCCGTCGGGGTCCTGTCGTTGTCGCGCTGCGGCCTGAATCAGCCGGTCACGACGGTCACTTCACCGATGCCCAGACCCCGCACGGGCTCCGCGATCTGCGCCGCGTCGCCGACGAGCACGGTCACGAGCCGGTCCACCGGGAAGGCGCTGACCACGGCGGCCGTCGCCTCGACCGTGCCCGTCTCGGCCAGGCGCGCGTACAACTGCGCCTGGTAGTCGTCCGGAAGGTGCTGCTCCACCTGGTCGGCGAGCGTCCCGGCGACCGAGGCGGCCGTCTCGTACTTGAGGGGGGCCACGCCCACCAGGTTCTGCACGGCCGTCTCGCGCTCGGCGTCGGTGAGCCCCTCGGCGGCGAGCGTGCGCAGCACCTTCCACAGGTCCTCGAGCGCCGGACCCGTGTTCGGGGTGTCGACGGATCCGCTGATGGCGAGCATCGAGGCGCCGTTCCCCGCGGCGTCCGAGCGGAGCACCTGACCGAAGGCCCGCACGCCGTACGTGTAGCCCTTCTCCTCGCGCAGGACCCGGTCCAGACGCGAGGTCAGGGTGCCGCCGAGGCAGTACGTGCCGAGGACCTGGGCCGGCCAGACGCGGTCGTGCCGGTCGGGGCCGATCCGGCCGATCAGCAGCTGCGTCTGCACGGCGCCCGGACGGTCCACGATGACGACCCGTCCGGTGTCGTCGGCGGTGATCGGCGGCATCGGGAGCGGCTCGGCCGGCTCAGCCGTCCAGGCGCCCAGCGTCTCGGCGAGGACCTTGTCGAGGTCGACCCCGGTCAGGTCGCCGACGACCACGGCGGTGGCCGTGCCGGGCCGGAGGTGCGCCTCGAAGAAGGCGCGGACGGCGGCGGCGTCGATCGCGGCGACGGTCTCCTCGGTGCCCTGGCGCGGCCGGGACATCCGGGACTCGGCCGGGAACAGCTCCTTGGAGAGCTGCTTGGCGGCGCGACGGCCCGGGTTGGCCGTCTCGTGCGGGATCTCGTCGAGGCGGTTGCGCACCAGGCGCTCGACCTCGGTGTCCAGGAACGCGGGGGCGATCAGCGCCTCGGAGAGCAGCCCGAGCGCCTTGGGCAGCCGGGAGACGGGGACCTCCAGGGAGACCCGTACGCCCGGGTGGTCGGCGTGCGCGTCGAGCGTGGCGCCGCAGCGCTCCAGCTCGGCCGCGAACTCCTCGGCGCTGTGCTGGTCGGTGCCCTCGGAGAGCGCTCGGGCCATGATCGTGGCGACGCCGTCGAGCCCGGCGGGCTCGGCGTCCAGCGGGGCGGGCAGGAAGATCTCCACGGCGACGACCTGCTGGCCGGGGCGGTGGCTGGTGAGCACGGTCAGACCGTTGTCCAGCTTCCCGCGGTCCGGTGCCGGGAAGGCCCACGGCTTCGCGGTGCCCGCCTCGGGCTGCGGGTGGAAGTCCATGCTCGTCAAAGACACGGCGGCGTCGGTCACTGGTCCGCTCCCTCTTCGTCATCGCCGTCGGCGCTGTCGCTCTGCTCGGTCGCCAGGGGCTCGTACACGAGCACCGCGCGGTTGTCGGGGCGCAGCTTCGCCGCGGCGACCTCCCGCACCTCGTCGGCGGTGACCTCCAGGACCCGGTCGACGGCCGTCAGGGCGAGCTGCGGGTCGCCGAACAGCACGGCGAACCGGCACAGTTCGTCCGCGCGGCCCGCGACGGTGCCGAGCCGGTCCAGCCACTCGCGCTCCAACTGGGCCTGCGCGCGCTCCATCTCCTCGGCCGTGGGGCCCTCGGCGGCGAACCGGGCGAGCTCCTCGTCGACGGCCGCCTCGATCTGCGGGACCTCGACGCCGCCGGAGGTCTTGACGTCCAGCCAGCCGAGCGAGGGGGCGCCGGCCAGCCGCAGCAGACCGAAGCCGGCGGCGACGGCCGTGCGGTCGCGGCGGACCAGACGGTTGTGCAGGCGGGAGGACTCCCCGCCGCCCAGGACCGTCAGGGCGAGGTCGGCGGCGTCGCACGCGCGCGTGCCGTCGTGCGGCAGCCGGTAGGCGGCCATCAGCGCACGCGCCGGGACCTCCTCCTCGACGACCTCGCGGAGCTGCTCCCCGATGACCTCGGGCAGCTCGCCGGAGCGCGGCTCGGGCTTGCCGTCGTGGGCCGGGATGGAGCCGAAGTACTTCTCGACCCAGGCGAGCGTCCGCGCCGGGTCGATGTCGCCGACGACGGACAGCACGGCGTTGTTCGGGGCGTAGTACGTGCGGAAGAAGTTCCGCGCGTCCTCCAGGGTCGCCGCGTCCAGGTCGGCCATGGAGCCGATCGGCGTGTGGTGGTAGGGGTGGCCCTCCGGGTAGGCGAGGGCGGTCAGCCTCTCGAAGGCCGTGCCGTACGGCACGTTGTCGTAGCGCTGGCGGCGCTCGTTCTTGACGACGTCCCGCTGGTTCTCCATGGACTCGTCGTCCAGGGCGGCGAGCAGCGAGCCCATGCGGTCGGCCTCCAGCCAGAGCGCGAGCTCCAGCTGGTGCGCGGGCATGGTCTCGAAGTAGTTGGTGCGCTCGAAGCTCGTCGTGCCGTTGAGCGAGCCGCCGGCCCCCTGCACGAGCTCGAAGTGGCCGTTCCCGTGCACCTGCTTCGAGCCCTGGAACATCAGGTGCTCGAAGAGGTGGGCGAGGCCCGTGCGGCCCTTGACCTCGTGGCGCGAGCCGACGTCGTACCAGAGGCAGACCGCGGCGACCGGGGTCAGGTGGTCCTCCGAGAGCACCACGCGCAGGCCGTTCGCCAACCGGTGCTCGGTCGCTGTCAGGCCGCCGGAGCCGGCCTCGGCCGTGGCCGTGTGACCCATGGGCATGTACGTCCCTTCGATCGCGATGTGAAAAAGTCCTGCCACTGTATGCAAGCGCGCCGACACCTGGCGAAGTTCCCGAGCCTTCGTGATGTCCCTCTTCCGGGTCGCGGTCGGCGTTGTCGGTGGCACGGTCCACAATGGTCCGCGTCAGATCAACCTTGTTGGTGAAGGAGCCGCAGCCGCGATGGCCCGCCGCAGCACGAAGACACCGCCGCCGGACGACGCGTACGAGGAGAGGATCCTCGACATCGACGTGGTCGACGAGATGCAGGGCTCCTTCCTCGAGTACGCGTACTCGGTGATCTACTCGCGCGCCCTCCCCGACGCCCGCGACGGCATGAAGCCCGTGCAGCGCCGGATCGTCTACCAGATGGGCGAGATGGGGCTCCGCCCCGACCGCGGCTTCGTCAAGTGCGCCCGTGTCGTCGGCGAGGTGATGGGCAAGCTCCACCCGCACGGCGACGCGTCGATCTACGACGCGATGGTCCGCATGGCACAGCCCTTCTCCATGCGGCTCCCGCTGGTCGACGGCCACGGCAACTTCGGCTCCCTGGGCAACGACGACCCGCCGGCCGCCATGCGGTACACCGAGTCGCGGATGGCCCCGGCCGCGCTGCTCATGACCGAGTCCATCGACGAGGACACGGTCGACTTCTCGCCGAACTACGACGGCCAGGAGCAGGAGCCCGTCGCGCTCCCCGCCGCCTACCCGAACCTCCTGGTCAACGGCGCGTCCGGGATCGCGGTCGGCATGGCGACGAACATGCCCCCGCACAACCTCGGCGAGGTCGTCGCGGCCGCCCGCCACCTGATCCGCCACCCGAACGCCGACCTCGAGACGCTGATGCGCTTCGTGCCGGGCCCCGACCTGCCGACCGGCGGCCGGATCGTCGGCCTCTCCGGCATCAAGGACGCGTACGAGTCGGGCCGCGGCACCTTCAAGATCCGCGCCACCGCGACCGTGGAGACGGTGACGGCCCGCCGCAAGGGCATCATCGTGACCGAGCTGCCCTTCACGGTGGGCCCCGAGAAGGTCATCTCCAAGATCAAGGACCTGGTCGGCTCCAAGAAGCTCCAGGGCATCGCGGACGTCAAGGACCTCACCGACCGCAGCCACGGCCTGCGCCTGGTCATCGAGATCAAGAACGGCTTCGTGCCCGAGGCGGTCCTGGAGCAGCTCTACAAGCTGACGCCGATGGAGGAGTCCTTCGGCATCAACAACGTGGCACTGGTCGACGGACAGCCGCTCACCCTCGGCCTCAAGGAGCTCCTGGAGGTCTACCTCGACCACCGCTTCGAGGTCGTCCGGCGCCGCTCCGAGTTCCGCCGCGGCAAGAAGCGCGACCGCCTCCACCTGGTCGAGGGCCTCCTCGTCGCGCTGCTCGACATCGACGAGGTCATCCGCCTCATCCGCGAGAGCGAGAACTCCGCCCAGGCCAAGGAGCGCCTGATGGAGCGCTTCTCGCTGAGCGAGATCCAGACGCAGTACATCCTGGACACCCCGCTGCGCCGCCTCACCAAGTTCGACCGCATCGAGCTGGAGACCGAGCGCGACCGTCTGACCGGCGAGATCGACGAGCTGACCGGGATCCTCGACTCCGACGCCGAGCTGCGCAAGCTGGTCTCGGCGGAACTGGCCGCGGTCGCCAAGAAGTTCGCCACGGACCGGCGCACGGTCCTGCTGGAATCCGCGGGCGCACCGGTGGCCTCCGTGTCCCTGGAGGTCGCGGACGACCCGTGCCGGGTGCTGCTCTCCTCGACGGGCCTCCTGGCCCGCACGGTGACCGAGGCGCTTCCCTCCGCGGAGGACGGCAAGCGGGCCAAGCACGACGTGATCGTGTCGGCGGTGGCGGCCACCCAGCGCGGCGACGTCGGGGCGGTGACCTCGGCCGGGCGGCTGCTGCGGATCGCGGTGATCGACCTGCCCCAGCTGCCGGACACCGCGAGCGCCCCGAACCTGGCGGGCGGCGCACCGCTGTCGGAGTTCCTCTCCCTGGAGGGGGACGAGACGGTGGTCTGCCTGACCACGCTTGAGGAGTCCTCCCCCGGCCTCGCCCTCGGCACGCTGCAGGGTGTCGTGAAGCGCGTGGTCCCGGACTATCCGGCGAACAAGGACGAGCTGGAGGTCATCACCCTCAGGGACGGCGACCGGATCGTCGGCGCGACGGAGCTGCGGACCGGCGAGGAGGACCTGGTCTTCATCACCTCCGACGCCCAGCTGCTGCGCTACCAGGCCTCGCAGGTGCGCCCCCAGGGCCGCCCGGCGGGCGGCATGGCCGGCATCAAGCTCACCGCGGGCGCCGAGGTGATCTCGTTCACGGCGGTGGACCCGGCGTCGGAGGCCCTCGTCTTCACCGTCGCGGGCTCGACGGGCACCCTGGACTCCTCGGCGGGCACGTCGGCGAAGGCGACCCCCTTCGACCAGTACCCGCGCAAGGGCCGCGCGACCGGCGGCGTCCGCTGCCAGCGCTTCCTGAAGGGCGAGGACGTCCTGATCCTGGCCTGGGCGGGCACCACCCCGGCCCGCGCGGCGCAGAAGTCCGGCGCCCCGGTGTCCCTCCCGGCCCCCGACCCGCGCCGCGACGGCTCGGGCACCCCGCTCCCCCAGCCGGTCGACGTGGTGGCGGGCCCGGCCTCCTGACCCGCCCACGACGAGACGGAGGGCCCCCGGCGGGGGCCCTCCGTCTCGTCGTCCGGGACTCCGGGACACCCAGCCGAAAGGCCCGATAGCCTCGGCCCGTTGATCGCCCGGCCCCCGCTCCGGCGGGTCCGGCACCGAGCGAAGGATGGGCCGCGTTGACGGACGAAGCATTCAGCATCGACAAGCGCCCCCTGCGTGATCTGCTCACGCAGGTCGAGAACGGCAGGGCGCAGCTCCCCGAGTTCCAGCGGGGGTGGGTGTGGCCGCATCCGCACATCACCGCGCTGCTCGCGTCCGTCTCGCAGGGATTCCCGGTCGGTACGGTCATGACGCTGCAGTCCGGCGGGGACGTCCGCTTCAAACACCGTCCCATCGAGGGCGCCACACCTCCGCCGGACACCGAACCGGAGACCCTGGTCCTCGACGGCCAGCAGCGCCTCACCTCCCTCTTCCAGTCGATCAAGCTGGGCGAACCGGTGGTGACCCAGGACGTCCGCAAGCAGAAGGTGACCGGCTGGTTCTACGCCGACATGCGCGCGGTGCTCGACGGTCAGACCGACCGCGAGGACGCCGTCCGCTTCCTTCCCCACGACAAGATCGTCCGGAACTTCCGCGGTGAGGTGACGGAGGACTACTCGACCCGCGAGAAGGAGTACGCGGCCCTGCTCTTCCCGCTCAACGACGTCCTGGACCCGTACACCTGGCGGCGGGGCTTCGAGGAGTACTGGTGGGAGCGGGACAGGGACACCCTGCAGTTGTGGCGGGACTTCGAGGAGACCTTCGTCCGGCACTTCGACCGCTATCAGGTCCCCGTCATCTCCCTCGGCAGGAACACCGCCCGCCAGGCCGTCTGCCAGGTCTTCGAGAACGTCAACACCGGCGGTGTCTCCCTCACCGTCTTCGAGCTGCTCACCGCCACCTTCGCGGCCGACGAGTTCGAGCTGCGGCCGCACTGGGAGGCGGTCAGGAAGTCCTGGGACGCGCCGGAGTACCGAATCCTGAAGGACGTCTCCAACACCGACTTCCTCCAGTCGGTGACCCTGCTCGCGACCGCCGCCCGGCGTGCGGACGCGGTGCGCGGCGGGGTGCCCGAGGAACGCCTGCCGCGCATCGGCTGCAAGCGCAAGGACATGCTGGAGCTCGCCCTCGACGAGTACCAGCGCTTCGCACCCCGCGTCGTCCAGGGCTTCAAGGCCGCCGCGAAGTTCCTGCACGAGCAGTACGTCTTCGACACCCGCTTCCTTCCGTACGGCACCCAGCTCATCCCTCTCGCCGCGATCCTCGCGCTCGCCGGCGAGGACGCGCAGAGCGCCGGGGCGCAGAAGAAGCTGGCCCGCTGGTACTGGTGCGGGGTCTTCGGCGAGCTGTACGGCGGCTCGACGGAGACCCGGTTCAGCCACGACCTGCCCGACGTCGTGGGCTGGATCCGCGGCACCGGCGGCGAGCCCCGGACCGTCGAGGCGGCGCAGTTCGCACCCGGCCGCCTGCTGACCCTGCGCACCCGCAACAGCGCCGCGTACAAGGGCATCTACGCCCTGCTGCTCAAGGCCGGAGCGCTGGACTGGCGCACCGGCACCAAGGCCGAGATCACCGGCTACTTCGACGAGTCGATCGACATCCACCACATCTTCCCGAAGGTGTGGTGCCAGGAGGCGGGCAAGGACCCCGACGTCTACAACTCGGTCGTCAACAAGACCCCGCTGACCGCCCGCACCAACCGGATCATCGGCGGCAACGCCCCCTCCGACTACCTGGTGAAGCTGGCGAAGAGCGCGGAGACCACGGCCGAGGAGGTGCACCGGCACATGAGGTCGCACCTGGTCGCGCCGGAGCACATGGAGCGCGACGACTTCCCGTCGTTCTTCGCCGCGCGCAAGGCGGCGCTGCTCGCCACGGTCGCGGCCGAGATGGGCAAGGCCATCGCGGACGACACCGCCGAGACGGCCCCCGACGTGCACTGATCCGTCGGGCCGGTCGCCTCAGGCGTCGGTTTCGGCGTGCTCCTCCGTCTGCCGCACATACCGCAGGACCCCCCACATGCTGTGCTCGTCGGGGGTGTCCTGCGGGCCGCTCAGCTCGCAGGCGGCCAGCTCCTTGCGCAGCCCGGCCGCGTCGACGCCCGAGCCGATCAGGACGAGCTGAGTGAGCCGTTCCTCCCCGGCGGGCCAGGGCTCGGGGTAGAAGCGCAGGAAGCGGCCGACCGCGTGCACGGCGTAGCGGTTGGCCGGGTCGGCGGGCCCGAGGTCGACGAAGCCCTTGATCCGGTAGAGGCCCTCGGGGCGCGAGTCGAGGAACGCCATCAGCCGGCGCGGGTGCAGCGGCGTCGACGCCGTCACGGAGAGGCTCTCGTAGGCCGCGTGCGGATGGGCGTGCCCGTCGTCCTCGGAGCCGTACAGGATGTCCTCGATCGACATCTGGCCCTCGATCTCGCCGTCCGGCACGACCCGGTCGAAGAGCAGCTCCGGGTCGAGGCGACCGTGGGCGGCCTCGACCACGGCGGCGCGCCCGGCGAGACCGGCCACCGTCTCCCGTACGGCCCGCAGCTCGCCCTCGGCGACCCGGTCGGCCTTGTTGACCACGACGAGGTCGGCGAGGGCGAGGTGCCGGTCGGTCCCGGGGTGCCGCTGCCGGGTGGCGGCGAACTCGGAGGCGTCGACGACCTGCACCAGCCCTCCGTACACGACCCGCTCGTTCTCGCTGGCGAGCACCATGCGGACCAGCTCCTCCGGCTCCGCGAGGCCGCTCGCCTCGATCACGATCACGTCGAGCCGGGACTCGGGCCGGGTCAGGACCTCCAGGTACTCGTCGAGCTCACCGGCGTCGACGGCGCAGCACAGACAGCCGTTGCCGAGGGAGACGGTGGAGCCGACCTGGCCGGCGACGGTCATCGCGTCGATGCCGATGTCGCCGAAGTCGTTGACCATGACCCCGATGCGGGTGCCCCGGGCGGTGCGCAGCAGATGGTTGAGGAGCGTGGTCTTCCCCGCCCCGAGAAACCCGGCCAGGACGACGACGGGGATCTGCTGCGTGGTCACGGGACGTGCCTCCGGTTGCTCGCGGTCCCACGGCCGTGGGAAACCCCCAGAATAGGCGCCCGATCCGTCACCATTTCCGGTCCCGGCTCGCGGCCGTCTACCTTTCCGGACATGAACCCCGCACAGAGCAGCCCCCCGCGCCCCCGCGCGCGCCGCCGGCGGTTCGGGTGGCCCCAGCGGGTGTTCTCGCAGGTCCTGCTCATGCAGCTGGCCATCGCGACCGGCGTCACCGTCCTCGCCACGGGCCTCTTCCTCGCCCCGCTGAGCGCCCAGCTCGACGATCAGGCCATGCGGCGCGCCCTGGCCATCGCCGGGACCACCGCCTCGCCCCGGCTCGCCGCGGACCTCACCGGCAGCCGGCCGTCCGCCCGCGGCCCGGTGCAGACGGAGGCCGAGCGGATCAGGACCTCCACGGGCGCCGAGTACGTCGTGGTCATGGACACCCGCGGGGTGCGCTGGTCGCACACCGACCCCGCCCAGATCGGCCGGGTCGTGTCCACGGACCCCAGCGCCGTCCTCGCCGGGAACGAGGTCATGGAGATCGACAGCGGCACGCTCGGCCGCTCGGCCCGCGGCAAGGCCCCCCTGCGGGACGCCGACGGGCGGATCGTCGGCGCGGTCTCCGTCGGCATCGAGTACGACAGCGTCCGCGACCGCCTCCTCGCCGCCATCCCCGGCCTCCTCGCCTACGCGGGCGGCGCGCTGGCCGCCGGAGCGCTCGCGGCGTATCTGATCTCCCGGCGGCTCCAGCGCCAGACCCACGACCTCGCGTTCTCCGACATCTCCGCGCTCCTCGCCGAACGCGAGGCCATGCTCCACGGCATCCGCGAGGGCGTCGTCGCCCTCGACCGCAACGGCTCCGTCCGGCTCATGAACGACGAGGCGCAGCGCCTCCTCGGCCTGGGCCCCGACGCGGCGGGCCGGCCACTCGACGAGGTCCTCGGCGGGGGCCGTACCGCCGACGTCCTCGCGGGCCGGGTCACCGGCGAGGACCTGCTCACCGTCCGGGGCCACCGGGTGCTGATCGCGAACCGGATGCCCACGGACGACGGCGGCGCCGTCGCGACGCTCCGCGACCGCACCGAGCTGGAACGCCTCGGCCGCGAGCTCGACTCCACCCGGGGCCTGATCGACGCGCTCCGCGCCCAGGACCACGAGCACGCCAACCGGCTGCACACCCTCCTCGGGCTCCTGGAGCTGGAGATGCACGAGGAGGCGGTCGAGTTCGTCACGGAGGTCGTCGGCGTGCACCGGGCCACGGCCGAGCAGGTCACGGAGAAGGTCCACGACCCGCTGCTCGCCGCCCTCCTGGTCGGGAAGGCGACCGTCGCCGCCGAGCGCGGCGTCTCGCTGCGGCTCGCGCCCGGCTCCCTGCTTCCGGACCGGCTCGTCGACCCGCGCGAGCTGGTCACCGTCGTCGGGAACCTGGTCGACAACGCCCTCGACGCCGCCGCCGGAACCCCTGGCGCCCGCATCGAGGTCTCCTTCCGCGCCGAGGGCCGTACGGTGGTGCTGCGGGTCTCGGACAGCGGCCCGGGCGTCCCTGAGGAGCGCCGCGAGCTGATCTTCACCGAGGGCTGGACGACGAAGGCCCTGCCGTCCCACGGGAAGCGCGGTCTCGGCCTCCCCCTGGTCCGCCGGCTGGCCGAGCGCCGGGGAGGCACCGCCGGGGTGACGGGCGGTCCCGAGGGCGGCGCCGTGTTCACGGTCGTCCTCCCGGACGCCCTGACCGACCCGGAACCCGCGGGGGATGCCCTCACGCCGGCCTCCGCGGCCGACGACCCCACCGGGGCGAGCACAGGCGTCGGCAGCGGCAGCGGCAGCGGCAGCGGCAGCGAGGAGGCGGCGCGATGATCGACGTGCTCGTGGTCGACGACGACACGCGGGTGGCGCGGATCAACGCCGCCTACGTCGCCAAGGTGCCCGGCTTCCAGGTCGTCGCCACCGCCCATTCGACCGCCGAAGCGCTGGCGGCCCTGGACGGGCAGCATGTGGACCTCGTGCTCCTGGACCACTACCTGCCCGACGAGAACGGACTCACGGCGGTACGGGAGGCCCGCGCCCGCGGCCACCAGTGCGACGTGATCATGGTGACGGCCGCCCGTGACGTGGCCACCGTGCAGGCGGCGATGCGCCACGGCGCGCTCCAGTACCTGGTCAAGCCCTTCAACTTCGCCGGACTGCGCGCCAAGCTGGAGGCGTACGCGACGCTCCGCCGCACCCTGGAGAGCGGCGGCGAGGCGGAGCAGGCCGAGGTGGACCGGATCTTCGGCGTCCTGTCGGCGGGCACCGTCGCCCCCGACCTGCCCAAGGGCCACTCCCCCACCACGGCCGAACTGGTCCGGCAGGTGCTCCTCGCGGCAGACGGCCCGCTCTCCACGCAGGAGATCGCCGAGCGGGCCGGAGTCAGCCGGCAGACCGCCCAGCGCTATCTCAAGCTCCTGGAGCGCACCGGCCGGGTGCGCCTCTCCCTCCGGTACGGCGAGACGGGCCGCCCCGAGCACCGGTACGCCTGGACCGGCTCACCGTCCTCCCCCTGAGGCGCCCGCCGGGGTCGTCAGGCCGCCCCCGCACCCGTCAGGGCCCGCACCTCGGTCTCGGCGTGCCGTGCCTCGTCGGGCCGCTCGGGCGAGGTGACCGTGCCGATCCATCCGGCCAGGAAGCCCAGCGGGATGGAGACCGCGCCCGGGTTCTGGAGCGGGAAGAGATGGAAGTCCACGCCCGGGAACAGCGATTCCGGGCTGCCGGACACGACCGGGGAGACCAGGACGAGCAGCACGGCGGGGATCAGCCCGCCGTACACCGACCAGACCGCGCCCCGCGTGGTGAACCTCCGCCAGAACAGCGAGTACAGCAGCACCGGCAGATTGGCGGAGGCCGCGACCGCGAAGGCCAGGCCCACGAGGAAGGCCACGTTGAGGTCGCGGGCGAGCAGTCCCAGACCGATGGCCGCCGCGCCGATCCCCGCGGCGGCGACCCGGGCCACCGCCACCTCGCTGTACTGCTTCGCGTGGGGCCGGCGCAGTGAGCTGTACAGGTCGTGGGCGACCGAGGCCGAGGACGCCAGCGTGATCCCCGCGACGACGGCGAGGATGGTCGCGAAGGCGACGGCGGCGACGACGGCGAAGAGCACCGTGCCGCCGGTGGATCCCGCGCCGCCGCCCAGATCGAGGGCGAGCAGCGGTACGGCGGTGTTCCCGGACGCGTTGGACGCGCGGACCTCGTCGGGGCCGATCAGCGCGGCCGCGCCGAAGCCGAGCACGATGGTCATCAGATAGAAGCTGCCGATCAGCCCGATGGACCAGACGACGGAGCGCCGGGCGGCGCGGGCGGTCGGCACCGTGTAGAAGCGGGACAGGATGTGCGGCAGTCCCGCTGTGCCCAGGACGAGGGCGAGGCCGAGGCTGATGAAGTCGAGGCGGGCCGTCCAGTCCCCGCCGTACCGCAGCCCGGGGGCGAGGAAGCCCAGGCCGTGCCCGCTGCGCTCGGCCGCCGTGGACAGCAGGCTGTTCACATCGCCGTGGAACCGGAGCAGGACGAGGACGGTCAGCGCGATCGTGCCCGCCATGAGCAGGACCGCCTTGACGATCTGGATCCACGTGGTGGCCCGCATGCCGCCCAGCGACACGTAGATCACCATCAACGCGCCCACGCCGATCACCGTCCACGAGCGCGCCGCCTCGCTGGAACCCCCGAGCAGCAGCGCCACGAGGCTCCCGGCCCCCACCATCTGGGCCACGAGGTACAGCACGGAGACGGCCACCGAGGAGGTCCCGGCGGCGATCCGCACCGGCCGCTCCGCCATCCGCGCGGCGACGACGTCGGCCAGGGTGAACCGCCCGCAGTTGCGGACCAGTTCGGCGACCAGCAGGAGCACGACCAGCCAGGCGACGAGGAATCCGACGGAGTACAGCATGCCGTCGTACCCGTACAGCGCGATCAGCCCGGAGATCCCGAGGAAGGAGGCCGCGGACATGTAGTCCCCGGCGATGGCGAACCCGTTCTCCAGGGGCGAGAACAGCCGCCCTCCGGCATAGAACTCCTCCGCCGAACCGTGCCGGTTCCGGCTCACCCAGGTCGTGATCCCCAGGGTCACCGCGACGAACACGCTGAACAGCACGAGCGCCAGGGTCTGGTGGTCTCCCGTCACGGCCGCCCCACCCCCCGGGTCATCTCCTGCGTGTCCCAGCGCAGCTCCAGCGCGGCCCGGTCCCTCCGCAGCCGCGCGTGACGCGCGTACGCCCAGGTCAGCAGGAACGTGGTGAGGAACTGTCCGAGTCCCGCGAGCATCGCCACGTTCACCGCCCCGACCACCGGCCGGGACATGAGACCCGGCGCGGCGGTCGCCGCCACCACATAGGCGAGGTACCAGAGGAGGAACGCCAGGGTGGCGGGGAACACGAACCGACGGTACCGAGCACGCACTTCCTGGAACGCGGGACTCCGCTGCACTTCCAGATAGATCTCCGCCGCGCTGTGGACCCGCTGCCGCGGCACCGCGTCGGGACGGCCTCCACCGGCCGCCGCCCCCTCGCCCCCACCGGAGGCCGTCGCGTCGTTCCAGGGGTCGCCGATCGCCGTCCCCGCGGCGTCGCGCCCCTCCTGTCTGTCCACCTGCTCCACCGGCCAACTCTCCTTGTCAGCGAACCGTTTCGGCCGCGTGCCCAAGGATGGACAGAGCGGGAAGATCCCGGACTCTTCTCCTCCCTCACTTCACCCCATCAGGTGACTCTCCTCCCAGGTGCCCTGACCAGACCGTGCTGATATGCGTACCGCACCGCCTGGACCCGGTCGCGCACCCCGGTCTTGGCGAAGAGGTTGTTGATGTGGGTCTTCACCGTGGCCGTCGAGATCCTCAGCCGCACGGCGATCTCCGGGTTGGACAACCCGTCCGCCACCAGCACGAGCACCTCCGTCTCCCGCTCCGTCAGCCCATCCACCCCCGGACCTGCCACAGGCCCAGGACCAGCTGCGGACCCAGGACCGGCCGCGGACCCCGGACCGGCTACAGACCCAGGACCGGCCGCGGACCCCGGACCGGCTGCGAGCGCCCCCGCAGGCCCAGGACCGCCCGCGGGCGCCGCACCACCCTCAGGCCCGGGACCGGCAGCCCCAGGACCGGCCGCAGGCCCAGGGCCGCCCACGGGCCCTGAACCAGCCGCGGCCCCTGCCAGTGCCCCCTCCCCGCTCGGTCGGGACACTCCTCCCCGACCGGACGGCCCATCCGAGCCCCTGCCGCCCCGGCTCTCCTCGTCGTCCCGTTCGATCAGGCGCTCAAGAAGCCGTCGCTGCACGGAGGGGGACAGCCCGGCCCGCCCGTCGATCACGTCGCGCACGGCCCGCCCGATCTCCTCCCCGTCGGCGTCCTTGGTCAGGTATCCGCGAGCCCCGGCCCGCAGTGCCGGGAACAGCGAATCGTCGTCGGCGTACGTCGTGAGCACCACCACCTCGGTCCCCGGGTGCCGGTCACGGATCCTGCGTGTGGCCTCCACGCCGTCGCAGCGGGGCATCCGCAGATCCATCAGGACGACGTCGGGCCCGAGCTCGGCGGTGAGCGCGACCGCCTCCTCCCCGTCCCGGGCGGACCCCACGACCTCGATCCCGGGAAGGAGACCGAGCAGCATCACGATCCCCTCGCGCACGACGGCCTGGTCGTCGGCAACGACGACCCGCACGACGCGGTCGTGGTCGGCGGCGCTCATGCCGGCACCCGCAGCCGCACCGTGAACCCCGGCCCCTCAGGCCCCGCGTCCAGGCTGCCGCCGAGCAGTTCGGCCCGCTCTCTCATGCCCAGCAACCCGTACCCCGAGCCGGACGACCCGAGTTCGTCCCCCACCCGCGTGCCGCCCGCCGCCCCTGGCGGGCCGAAGTCGCGTATCTCCAGGGAGACCTCGTCCGCCCCGTAGGCGAGCCGGATCCTGGCCCGGGCACCGGGAGCGTGCTTCCGGACGTTGGTGAGGGCCTCCTGTGCGACCCGCCGTACCGCCTGCGAGGCCTCGGCGGGCAGGTCCCGGCGCTCGCCGGTGACATCGACCTCGGCGCGGTCCCCCCGCGCCAGCTCCCGCAGATAGTCCTCGACCGGTGCCATGTCGCCCCGCAGGGCCGAGAGCGCGTGGCGGGTCTCGGCGAGCCCCTCCCTGGCCATGGAACGGGCCGAGGTCACGAGCTTGAGGATCTCCGCGCGGTCCGCCCCGGCCTCGATCTGGAGCCGTGCGACCTCCAGGTGCACCATCTGCGCGGAGAGGCTGTGGGCGAGCACGTCATGTATCTCGCGGGCGATGCGGGCCCGCTCGGCGAGCGCCGCGGAAGCGGCCTCCGCCTCCCGGGCGAGTCGCTCCTGGGCGAGCAGTTGGAACCCCGCGCCTCGCGCCTCCGCGTCCAGGCGGAGCGAGTAGCCGATGAGCAGCACGGCCGCCGTGGTGACACCGGCACCGAGGATCCCGGTCTCGTCGGCCTCCACGAACCCGGCCACCAGCGCCGCCACGGTGGCCAGCCCGGCGCGGAGCGGCAGCCGCTCCATCGCCATGACCGAGACGACGATCCATATCACCGTCGCGGGCGTCGGAGCGCCGGCCGCGTAGGCCCCCAGGCCGCAGAGCGCGATCACCGCGAGCAGGCCCAGCGAGGCCGCGAGACGGTGGTCGACGGTCGTGCGGTGGTATCGCAGCGACGCCACCACACAGAGCCCGAACCCCAGCGGAGGCAAGGGCGTGTACCAGCCTCCGAAGGCGCCCGAGGTGTAGCACCCGGCCAGCACGATGACGCTCAGGCCTGCGATCAAGGTGTGGTCGAGGATGATCCGTCCCCGTGGCACCCCGACCCGGGTGAGTGCCTCCCGGGAGGGCCAGGAGCGCCAGGTGGTCGTCTGTGCCGGGCCGCTCGACACCACAGCCCGCCCGGTCGCCGCCGCGCCTGTCCCCGCACCTGTCCCCGTATGCGCCGCGCTCGGCTTCGTGGCCGACCTCGGCAACCACGACGGCCTCGCCGACCCGCGGTCGTACCGCTCGCCCATGTCCGTCCCCCTCCGACACATCCATGCTACGGAGAGTCAACGACCGTGTGATCGGCCCGTGGGTGGAGCGTTCGGCTCCACCCACGGGTGGAGTGCGTCAGGCGTCGATGCGAGACCGGTCGAGGGTCGCCGCCGAGCCGGTGATGAACTCCTTGCGGGGCGCCACGTCGTTGCCCATGAGGAGGTCGAAGACCTGCTCCGCCGCGTCCAGGTCGCCGATGTTGATCCGGCGCAGGGTGCGGTGGCGCGGGTCCATCGTGGTCTCCGCGAGCTGGTCGGCGTCCATCTCGCCCAGACCCTTGTAGCGCTGGATGGAGTCCTTGTAGCGGACCCCCTTGCGCTGGAACTCCAGGAGGGTCTGCCGCAGCTCGTTGTCCGAGTACGTGTAGACGTACTTGTCCTGGCCCTTCTTGGGCTGGACGAGTTCGATCCGGTGCAGCGGCGGAACCGCCGCGAAGACCCGGCCGGACTCGACCATGGGCCGCATGTAGCGCTGGAAGAGCGTCAGCAGCAGACAGCGGATGTGGGCGCCGTCGACGTCGGCGTCGACCAGGAGCACGATCTTCCCGTAGCGGGCGGCGTCGATGTCGAAGGTGCGGCCCGAGCCCGCTCCTATGACCTGGATGATCGCCCCGCACTCGGCGTTCTTGAGCATGTCCGAGACGGACGACTTCTGGACGTTGAGGATCTTGCCGCGGATCGGCAGCAGGGCCTGGAACTCGCTGTTCCGGGCGAGCTTGGCCGTACCGAGGGCCGAGTCTCCCTCGACGATGAAGAGCTCGCTGCGCTCCACGTCGTCGCTGCGGCAGTCCGCGAGCTTGGCCGGGAGCGAGGAGGACTCGAGCGCGGTCTTCCTGCGCTGCGCCTCCTTGTGCTGCCGGGCCGCGATCCGGGTCCGCGCCGCGGCGACGGCCTTCTCCAGGACGGCGCGGGCCTGCGCCTTGGCGTCCCGCTTGGTGGAGGTGAGGAAGGTCTTGAGCTCCTTCGCCACCACGTTCGCCACGATCCGGCGCGCGGCGGAGGTGCCGAGGACCTCCTTGGTCTGCCCCTCGAACTGCGGCTCGGCGAGACGGACCGTCACGACGGCCGTGAGCCCCTCCAGGGCGTCGTCCTTGACGACGTCGTCCTCGGCGACGCGCAGCATCTTGGCCGAGCGCAGCACCTCGTTCACCGTCTTGGTGATCGCCTGCTCGAAGCCGGACACATGGGTGCCGCCCTTGGGGGTGGCGATGATGTTGACGAAGGACTTGACCGTGGTGTCGTAGCCGGTGCCCCAGCGCAGGGCGACGTCGACGGCGAGCTCGCGGGTGACCTCGGTCGGGGTCATGTGGCCACGCTCGTCGAGGACCGGCACGGTCTCCTTGAAGGTGCCCTGTCCGGTGAGGCGCTGGATGTCGCAGACGGCCTTGTCCTGCGCGAGGTACTCGCAGAACTCGCTGATGCCGCCGTCGAAGCGGAAGGTCTCCTCGCTCTTCCCGATGCCGGCGAGGTCCCGCTCGTCGCGGACGACGATGGTGAGGCCGGGGACGAGGAAGGCGGTCTGCCGGGCGCGCTGGTGGAGCGTCTCCAGGGAGAGCTTGGCGTCCTTGAGGAAGATCTGCCGGTCCGCCCAGTAGCGGATGCGCGTGCCGGTGCGGGTCTTGGGGACGCGCTTGCCCTTGATCAGGCCGTTGGCCGGGTCGAAGGGGCTGTCGGGGCCCTGCTCGGTGAAGATGCCGGGGACACCGCGGCGGAAGGAGATCGCGTGCGTCGCGCTGTTGCGGTCGACCTCGACGTCGAGGCGGGCCGACAGCGCGTTCACCACGGAGGCGCCGACGCCGTGCAGACCGCCGGAGGCCGCGTACGAACCGCCGCCGAACTTTCCGCCGGCGTGCAGCTTGGTCATGACGACCTCGACGCCGGAGAGGCCGGTCTTCGGTTCGACGTCGACCGGGATGCCGCGGCCGTTGTCCCGGACCTCGACGGAGGCGTCGTCGTGGAGGATGACCTCGATGTGGTCGCAATACCCGCCGAGGGCCTCGTCGACCGAGTTGTCGATGATCTCCCAGATGCAGTGCATCAGGCCGCGGCTGTCGGTGGACCCGATGTACATACCGGGGCGCTTGCGGACCGCTTCGAGCCCTTCCAGTACGAGCAGGTGCCGCGCGGTGTAGTTGGAACCGTCACGGTCTGCGGTCAGCAGCGCACTGGACGGCACGGACGTCTCGGCGGTCACGCGGTTCGCTCCTCGCTGAATTTGAAATCTGGCCCGGTGGGGTAAGGCCCGGCGTCGGTCACCGCTCAGAGGGTACCGATGCCTGGTAGAGCCGTTGTCACGCCACCCACCCCGATTCCTCATGCTAGTCCAGCCTCGCATGGATGTTCGATCCCTCGATGGGGTGACGTGAACATCACGTTCCCTTCCAGGCATGAACCATTTAGGCTCCGGGCACGTCCTCATGAACAACCGGCAACCGCCGGGGAGGGCTAACCGACACAAGCAACGCGAAATCCGTAGAGCGACGCAATACGGCTCATTCGCCGCCAACCGGCAGCAGACAGCCACCTTGGTAAGAAGTTTCAAGGAAAAGCCACGAGCGGGAACGTTTTCGGCCTGGTTGGATGTTGACCCTGGTACGACAGCTCGTCGAGCTAGAGAAGAGGCGACGTGACTACTGTTCTGACCCCCGCGAGCCCCCTGACGGCCGCTGACCGCTGCGACCGCTGCGGCGCCCAGGCATACCTGCGTGTCGTCCTGACCAGCGGAGGTGACTTGCTCTTCTGCGCCCACCACGGACGCAAGTTCGAGCCGGAACTCAAGAAGATCGCCGTTGAGATACAGGATGAGACGGACCGGCTGACGGACGTGCCGTCCCGGACGCAGGGCGAGGACCACGCCTGACGCGCCATCCACGACGAGCCCAGGGCCGGTCGCGCTGATCGGACGGCGGGCGGTCACCCCTGATTGCAGGGGGGTGGCCGCCCGTTCTCGTACGCCTCGGGTCAGAAGCGCGCCGGCAGCACCTCGGAGACCCGCGTGTAGACACCCGGGTTCTCGGCCTGCCCACAGCCGCTGCCCCAGGACACCAGGCCCACGAGAAGCCCCTTGGCCACCAGCGGCCCCCCGCTGTCACCCTGACACGCGTCCTTGCCGCCCTGCGGGTCTCCCGCGCACAGCATCGTCCCGCGCTGGTAGCGGACGCCGAAGCCGCCGGGGTACGCCCGCTCGCACGCCGAGTCCGGCAGCACCTGGACGCGCGCGGTCCGCAGCGTGGAGGCGTAGGCCCCGTTGCCGGTCGTGTCCCCCCAGCCGTACACGTCCGCTTCCGTCCCCGGCGCGTACGCCGCGTCTCCCGAGCGGGCGACGCCGATCACGTACGACTGCGGCAGCGGGCTGACGAGCGTCAGCACGGCCAGATCGCCCGCGTTGGTCGTCGGGTCGTAGTCCGGGTTGACCCAGGTGTCCGAGATCCGGACCTCCTGCCCCTCCTGCCCACTCAGCGCCGCCCGTCCCGCGATGACGACGAAGTCGCGGACCTCCCACGGCTCCCCGCCGAGCACCTCACGGCCCAGGCAGTGGGCCGCCGTGAGCACCTTGGTCGGCGCGACGATCACACCCCCGCAGAACTGCCCCGCGCGCGTACCCCCGAACCGGTCACGGCTGGACAGCGCCACGACCCAGGGCGCGTCGGTGATCTGGGTCGGGCGGCCGCCCACCACGACGCTGTCCGCGGCCACGGGACCGGCGAGGGCGAGCTGCCCGGCCGCGGCGGTGATCAGGCCCAGAGCACCCGTCAACGCTCGGGTGAGGGAACCACGCATGGAGCCTCCTGACTCTCCGGTGATGTCGGTTCACCCAGCGTCCAGCACGAGTCCGCGCCGTGCACCCCCGCAAAGCCGGAAGGCCCGGCTCCCCCTCTCGGGGAACCGGGCCCTTCCGTGTGTCGTCGCGTACCTCGTGCGGATCAGTCGAGGTAGTCGCGCAGCACCTGCGAGCGCGACGGGTGACGAAGCTTCGACATCGTCTTCGACTCGATCTGACGGATCCGCTCTCGCGTCACGCCGTAGACCTTGCCGATCTCGTCCAGCGTCTTCGGCTGGCCGTCGGTGAGGCCGAAGCGCATGGAGACGACGCCCGCCTCACGCTCGGAGAGCGTGTCGAGAACGGAGTGCAGCTGCTCCTGGAGCAGCGTGAAGCTGACCGCGTCGGCCGGCACGACCGCCTCGGAGTCCTCGATGAGGTCGCCGAACTCGCTGTCGCCGTCCTCACCCAGCGGGGTGTGGAGGGAGATCGGCTCACGGCCGTACTTCTGGACCTCGATGACCTTCTCAGGGGTCATGTCGAGCTCCTTGGCCAGCTCCTCCGGGGTGGGCTCACGGCCCAGGTCCTGGAGCATCTGGCGCTGGACGCGCGCGAGCTTGTTGATGACCTCGACCATGTGCACCGGGATACGGATGGTGCGGGCCTGGTCGGCCATGGCGCGGGTGATCGCCTGACGGATCCACCAGGTGGCGTACGTGGAGAACTTGTAGCCCTTGGTGTAGTCGAACTTCTCGACGGCGCGGATCAGACCGAGGTTGCCCTCCTGGATCAGGTCCAGGAAGAGCATGCCGCGGCCGGTGTAGCGCTTGGCCAGCGAGACCACCAGACGGAGGTTGGCCTCCAGGAGGTGGTTCTTGGCCCGGCGGCCGTCCTCGGCGATGATCTCCAGCTCGCGCTTGAGCTTCGGGGCGAGCTTGTCGGAGTTCGCGAGCTTGTCCTCGGCGAACAGACCGGCCTCGATGCGCTTGGCGAGCTCGACCTCCTGCTCGGCGTTGAGCAGCGGAACCTTGCCGATCTGCTTGAGGTAGTCCTTGACCGGGTCGGCGGTGGCACCGGCAACGGCGACCTGCTGCGCCGGAGCGTCGTCCTCGTCCTCGTCGGACAGGACGAAGCCCTTGCTCTCGCCCTCGGTCTCCTCCTCCTCACCCTTGCCGGGTGCGACGTCCTCGAGGAGCTCCTCGCCCTCGATCAGCTCGTCGGCGTCCTTCTTGGACGTGGTCTTCTTGGCCGCCGTCTTCTTGGCGACGGTCTTCTTGGCGACCGCCTTCTTGGCGACGGTCTTCTTCGCGGCCGCCTTCTTGGCGGTCGATCCGGCCTCGTCGGACGGGTCGCTGTCCTCGGCCGCGGGGGCCGTGGAGGCCGAGACGGTGGACTTCGTCACGGTCGTCCTGGCGGTGACGGTCTTGGTGGCGGTGCGCTTGGCCGGGCTCTTCGCTGCGACGCTCTTGCGGGCGCGCTTCGGCGACTCCGCTGCACTGACCATCAGCGTCACACCCTCTTCCTCGAGGATCTGATTGAGGCTGCGCAGAACATTCTTCCACTGGGTTGGCGGAATCTGGTCAGCTTCGAAGGCCCGACGCACGTCATCGCCGGCGATCTGCCCATCAGCCTTTCCCCGCTCGATGAGCGCCATCACAGACTCGGACTCGGCGATCTCCGGCGGGAGCGTACGGGATGTGCTGGCCGACACGAACAACCTCTCGGAACGATGGAAACGGCTTCCGGCCCCGCCCTGGATCGGGCTGGAGCCGACGACCGTCGACGGGGAATGTGCCGACGGCGCGGGCTGGACCGGGGAACTGCACAGCGCCTCCACGGGCTGCTGTATTCCTTCCTCGGCTGTCACCTCTTAGGTCATCGCACGGCTCGGAGGAGTGTTACGCCCAATCTTCGTGGCCCGAGTCACACCTCATGTGCCGCGAAACGCCCAGAGTGGCCGATCACTACACATTGTGCCGCCGAAACCCGGGCGCCACCCGGGGAGACCCTGCCGGGCCCCGGGTGGCGCTCGGACCCGGCGGCACGCGGTGCGTGCGCCTCCGCGCTCCCGGCCACGACTCGCGGATCAGTGTTCGCGAGGGGCGGGGACGACGCGCTCCACCTCGGGGTGGACCGTGAGCAGCTGCCGCATGGCGGACTCGGCGCCCTGGGCGTCGCCCGCGGCGAGCGCGTCCACGATCCGGGCGTGGTGCGCGAGGCAGGTCTCGCTGGGGCGGTCGCAGCCGGTGGCGGGCCCGCCGGAGACCTGGAGTGCGGCGGCGACGATGCCGGAGAGGTGCTCCAGCATGCGGTTCCCGGCGAGCTGGATGAGCAGCGAGTGGAACTCGGTGTCGGCGCGGGAGAAGGTGATGCCGTCGCCCTGGGCGAACGCGTGCCCCATGATCTCGACCATGTCGGCGAGACGCTGCTGCACGTCCTCGCGGCCGTGCCCGGCGGCGAGGCGAGCGGCGAGGGGCTCGATGGTCCAGCGGAGCTCGTTCAGCTCGCGGCGCTGGTCGTCGCGCTGCGGGCCGAAGGCGCGCCACTCGATGATGTCCGGATCGAGGAGGTTCCAGTCGCTGACGGGCCTGACCCTCGTGCCGACGTTCGGGCGGGCGCTGACGAGCCCCTTCGCCTCCAGCACGCGCAGCGACTCGCGCACGACGGTGCGTGAGACCTCGAAGCGCTGACCGATCTCCTCGGGGACGAGCGGGCGGTCCGCGCCGAGATCGCCGGAGACGATCATCTGGCCGAGCTGCTGGACGAGCTGCCCGTGCAGCCCGCGACCCCGGTTGCCGGCGGTGCGGCGGCCGACGCGGCCGAGGTCGGTGTCCACCCCCTCCCAGGCGGGCGGGCCCACGCGGCCGGCGGCGGGCGCCTCCGGGTAGGGGTAGCGGTCGAGATCGCCCGGGGCGCCGAGGCCGGTGTCGACGGGGCGGGCGGCGGTCATCATGGTGTGCGCAAGGGTACTCACGCATCCTTTGTCGGCGTTGCCTCCGTGACCCTTGAGGTCTTTGGTGAAAAGCACACGAAAGGGTGATCGGCACCCCCTACACAATTGACGATTAATCGGGCATAGTGGGCAGATTCCAAGGGAGTTGACGGCCAACCGGAATCTTCTGGTCCGGAACTGATCACCAACGGGCCCTGCGGCGAAGGCCGGTGAACAGATAGGCGCAGAGCAAGCCCGTCAACGTCAGCGAGAGCGCCACCCCCGCGGGCTGGCCAACCACCTTCAGCGCCCCCGCGAGCCACCGGTCGAGGGCCGGGGACCACTGCGGGCCGGCGAACTCGCGCAGCCTCGCCGGCAGTCCCGCCGCCGAACGGACCGACGGCCCGGTGAGCACCTTCTGCAGCAGCGGGACGAACGCCACCGGCACCGCGAGCACCGCCGCCACTCCGGCGGCAGCGGCCCGGAACACCCCGGCACCCAGCACCCCGGCCCAGGCGCAGCCGACGACGAGACCCAGCCAACTCGCGCAGAGACTCGGCCAGTTCCTCGGTACGGGGATCAACTCACCCCCGTGGACGAAGCGCAGCGCCTCCAGGTCGACAGCGACGACGAGCACCCCCAGCACCAGGGCCACGACGGCCGCCACGGCGAGCTTCGCGAGCAGCAGGCCCGGCCTGCGGGGCACGGCTCCGCGCCCCGTGGTGAGAGCGGGATAGCGGTACTCCTCACCGAAGGCGAAGGCCCCGAGCAGTCCGGCGCCGAGAGCGGCGGGGGGCAACGGGGAGAGCGCGGGCCAACCGGTCAGGACGGCCGGCAGCTCGGCCCGACCACTACGGCCCAGGAGCAGCGCGAGCGTCAGCGAGACCAGCAGGACCGCAGCGACGACGAGCGGCGTGGAGGGTACGCCCAGGAGTCGATGGAGCTCGTACCGGAGCGGTCGCAGGGGTGACCGCGCGGGCCTCCGCGCGACACCGCCCCCGTCGCCGACGGCCTCCCGCCGCCCGGCGGAGGACTGCCGCACGCCCGCCGACGCGGCGACGCGGCCCTCTGGCGTCCCGGCGCCCGTCGGCGTGGTGGCGGGCCCCGCGGGCCTTCCGGCCCCCTCGGCCCTCTCGGCCTGTCGCACCCCGTCCGCCGCCCCGCGGTCACGACCGGCGGGGGTGCCGCGTCCGCCGCCCCGCTCCTCGGCGAGCCGGTGGATCGGTACGCCGTGCCGGAACGCGGTGTCACCGACGGCCGCGCAGTCGCTGCCGTAGACCGACAGGCGGTTGCCGTCCTCGGCGACCACCTCGACCGGGCGGCGGGCGGCTCTGGCCTCCTGGGTCACGGCCGCGGCCAGCCGCGCGGCGTGCGGGGTGCGGACGACGACCCGGGGGCGCAGACGGGTGCGGGCGAAGTCGACGGCGTCCTGGTCCGCGACGAGCCGGCCGCCGTCGAGGGTGACGACGCGGTCGGCGTTGCGGGCCGCGTCCTTGGGGTCCTCCGTGGTGTACAGCACGGTTCCCCCCTCGGCGGCGTGCGCGCGCAACAGCTCGTGCAGCCATGTGCTCTCGGGTACGGAGAGACCCGCGCCCGGTTCGTCGAGCAGCAGGGTGTGGGGGGTGCCCAACAAGGCGGACGCGAGCCCGAGTCGACGGTCGGCGCCGATCGCCAGGGTCCCGATCCGCCGACGCTCCAGGCCCGTGAGGCCCAGCGTCCGCACCAGCTCCTCGGCCCGCGCGACGGGAACTCCGGTGGCGGCACAGAGCATCCGGAGCTGCCCCCGGAGCGTGCGGGAGGGATGCCCGGGGACGTCGCCGAGGAGCACACCGACCTCGCGCGGGGGGTGGGCGATGCGGTGCAGCGGGCGGCCTCGGAAGTAGGTGATCCCACGGCCGGGCTCCAGTTCGAGCATGAGCCGGAGGGCGGTGGTCTTGCCGGCGCCCCGCGACCCGAGCAGCGCGGTCACGGCACCCGGCCGCGCCTCGAAGGTCAGATCGTCCACGGCGGGCGGGCGATCGCGTCGGGGAGTGCTGGTCAGTCCGATTGCCTGGAGCATCGCTTCTCTCGCGGTAGGTGACACCGCTCCGCGGCAGGGCGGCGCTTCCGCAGCAAGATAACGCTACATTTCGGACTTTCGGTGCAGGTTGTGCGCTCAGGAGCGCCGGATGCACGCGGCCCTCAGACCTCGGGGCGCAGCATCGGCGGGTTGAGAAGGGTGGCCCCACCTGCCCGGAAGAGCTGTGCGGGGCGCCCTCCCTGACGAGTCGTCGTCCCTCCGGCCGGAACGAGGAAGCCGGGCGTGCCGGTCACCTTGCGGTGGAAGTTCCGCGGATCGAGGGACACCCCCCAGACGGCCTCGTAGACGCGTCGCAGCTCACCGACGGTG
Organism: Streptomyces sp. NPDC096079; assembly: GCF_040303145.1. Taxonomy (NCBI): domain Bacteria; kingdom Bacillati; phylum Actinomycetota; class Actinomycetes; order Kitasatosporales; family Streptomycetaceae; genus Streptomyces; species Streptomyces sp. NPDC096079. The sequence goes on along the minus strand of NZ_JBEOST010000004.1, from coordinate 101,047 downwards.
AACTCGGGCGGGCAGAAGGCCGTGGCCAGGGAGGAGTACTCGATCTTGGATCGTGCGCGCTCCACCCCGTCGGCGAGGATCCGGGCGTGATCGAAGGCGAGCGCTCCCCGAGCGTCGCCCTCGGCCGCGGCGGCCTCGTGCTCGCCGAGGAGTTCCTCGACCGGGGCCCAGCGGGCGCTGTTCGCGTCGCCGCCCGCGCGCGGCGCGGGAAGGTCCGGCGCCAGCGCCAGGTGCGCGACGCTCACCACCCGCATGCGCGGGTCGCGGTCGGGCGCCCCGTACGTCGCCAGCTGCTCCAGGTGGGCTCCGTTGGTCGGCACCGGCGGCGGGGCCGACGGATCGTGCGCGCAGAGGCCGGTCTCCTCGACCAGTTCCCGCGCGGCCGCCGTTCCGAGGTCCTCCTCCGCGTGTACGAAGCCGCCGGGCAGCGCCCAACGGCCCTGGTACGGCGCTTCTCCCCGCCGTACGACCAGGGTGCACAGCGCATGGCGCCGGACGGTGAGCACGACCAGGTCGACGGTCACGGCGAACGGCGGAAAGGCCGACGGGTCGTAGGGAGGCATGCCGCGATCATAGTCGTCTTCCTGACGATAAACACGCCCCGCGGAAGCATCGGCCGTCACTTCCTCACCGCGCCACGAGGCTTCCCGTGTCTCTGTGCCCGGCATCCCGTCACACCCCCAGTTGAAGGCCCTCTGCTGCCTGCTCGACCATACCGAGACCCAGCCTCCCGACCCGCACGGCGAAGGGCTCGCCGGCGACCACGAGCCCCGAAAGCCTGATCGCGCCGAGCGGCGCCGAGGCCAACGGTTGCACCGCCACGGACCGGCCCGACGCATCGGGTCTGATGCCCGCGAGGGCGAGCAGCGCACCGACCGCTCCGGCGGCGGCGACGGCCGCCGGCCGACATGCCGCCGGGTGCGGCACCGGACGTCCGCCGGTCGTCCGCTGCTCGCCCGCGTACATCTCGGGAAGCCGATGGGTGAAGGCCTCCGCCGCGTCGAGCAGCCCCCGCAGCAGGGAGGCGGCCTCCTTCTCGTGTCCGGCGGCGCCGAGGCCTGCCACGGCGACCGCCGTCTCGTGCACCCGGACCGCACCGGCCCGGTGCCCGAACGGGTTGTGGCCCGGTTCCTTGGTCCCGAGCCCGCGCAGTCCCCAGCCGGAGTCGAGCGCGGGCGCGCCGAGCAGACGTGCCACCTGTTCGGTCCGCGTCCGGTCCAGGAGGCCCGGTGCGTACCGGCCGCCGCCCAGCAGCCCGGTGTCGAGCAGGTGCGCGGCCCACCCGCCCAGGTACGGCCAGGTCCGGCCGTCCGACGCGCGGGCCACCGCCGGGCGGCCTCCCGCGGGGTCGTCGAGCCAGAACTCGCGCCGGAACCGCTCCCGGAGGGTCCGCGCGGTGTCCCGCAGTGCGTCTCCCCCGGGCCTCCCGCAGTCGTCGAGGAGGTCGGCACCGAGCAGGGCGGCGCGGTGCGCGTGCGCCTGGGTCTCGGCACGCCAGGGGACGGCGGGCCCGGGGTCCGGCACGAATCCGTCCGGGCCTGCCGAGCGCCGGAGCCAGTCGAGGCAGCGCTCCGCCACGGGGAGCAGGTCCTCGAGGTCCGCGGCGGGAAGCCCCCAGCGCCGGGCCTCGGCGAGCACGGCCGGGAAGGCGAGGGTGGCTTCGATGCCCGTGCACCGGGGCGGGAGGTGAGGGCCGGCGTCTCTGAGGGGTCCCTGGAGGCGGCCGGACTCCGAGCCACCGGCCGGGAGTTGGGTGCGTCCGAGTGCCCGCAGGGTGGTGGCGGCGAGCCGGGTCCCGAGGGGCAGGACCATGCGGGCCGCCCAGAGCGCCTCGGCGGTGACGGGTCCACAGCGCCAGGGGACGCCGGCCGCGAGGTAGACGTCTGCGGGGTGGGCGGGGTCGCGCTGGAGCAGAGCCCGGAGGTCCTCGACGGAGCCGCGGAGCAGCTCTCCCGGCCGCGGGTCGTCGCCCTCCGCGCGGGCTTCGGCGAGCAGGTGGCCGCCGGGCCGTCCGGAGCCCGCTCCCGAGGCGGTGGTGGGGCGGGTTCCCGACTGCCCTCGCACACGCAGCCGGATGGTGAAGTCCGCTCCGGGCGCGAGCTCCGCTTCCCACCGCAGGACTCCCGCAGCCGCCAGGGAGTCCATGGGCGGCGGGTCCGCCGTGACGGCGACGGACCGGCCGTCGCCACCGGTCCACCGCAGTCCGGTGCCGTGGACGCTGGCGGCGAGCTCCGGACCGGTCCTCCCGGACGCGACCGCGCCCAGGTCCGCGAGATCCGTGCCCAGAGCGACTTCCACGGGGAGGCGGAGGGACCGGGTTGCGGCGCTGCGCAGGGTGATCCGCTCGGTTCCGTCGGCGCTCCGCGTGCGTTCGACGGTGAGCGCGGGGTCCGGCCCGGCGTCCCCGGGGACCCGGAGGGCACCGAGGAACACCGCTCGGTCGGCGGCCGCCATGCGGCCTTGGAGCGCGACGGGTTCGCGCCCCGCGACCCGCAGGACGCAGCGGGACAGGAGCCGCCGCCCCGCTTCGTACACCCCTTCGGGTCCTTCTCCGGTGAGCTGGCCGTGCTCGGCGCAGACGGCGAGGGCGGGCAGGGCCACGCAGAAGAGCGCACCGTGCACCGAGGGGAGTTCCGCGGGACGCGAGGCGCGTGGCAGCGCGACGCCGGTGCCGGACATGTGTCCGGAGGGGGGTCCGGACGGCTGGGTGGTGGGGCGGCCGGGGGCCGGTACGGGGCTGGGAGCCATGGCGGGTGGCTGCTCTCTGTGCGAACCGGGCGGCCGGCGAGGTGTCGGCGGGACGGTCCGTGCGACTCCGCCAGAGAGCTGAACGCGCTCGCGGGTGGCCGGGTCACGGTCGTCATCGGTCACTCCTGGAGCCGCGCTGCCCGCCGGGCCGCGGGGTCCCGCTCCCCGGCCTCGCCGTCGCGGGTCCGCCGGGACGGACCCCGGCCGTCGCCCGGCGGCCGCTCCCACCGGTCTGCCGCCCCGGCTTCCTGAGGGACAGCGGGGTGCCCGGACGGCGGGCGGCGCGCATCCCGACCCGCCGGGAGGGCGCGGACGCCTCCTGCTCCGGGGCCGTGCGCGCGTCCCGCTCGCTCCTCAGGCAGGAACGGAGCGACTCCGGGTCGAGGCCCTCGTTGCAGGCCTGGTGGAGCAGCCGGGCGAAGACGTACTCGGGGTCGGCGTCGAGGGCCAGCCCGAGGGCGACCCGTGCGGTCGGCTCGTCACCCGTGGACCAGGCCGTCCAGCCCGCGAGGGTGAGGGGCGCGGCAGCGTGCTCCTGGTAGGGCGTGACACAGCGCGTGGACAGGACGCGCCAGAGGCGCAGCGCGGCGGTGCCCTCCCAGCCCTCCATCCACTCGGCGGCGCGGTCCCGGGTGACCCGGTCCTGCAGGCCGAGGACGAGAGCGGCCGCCTCCTCGATGGTGATCAGGGCGTCGTCAGCCGCGTCGAGCGCGGCAGTGGAGCTGACGGGGCGGCCCGGGAGGACGGATCGCACGGGACTCGACGCGCTCGGCGCGGCCGCCGCACCGACCCGACCGCTCGCGGCCCCGGGCCGCTGCGGGCTCCGCCTGCCCGTCGGTGGTTCGGCGAAGCGGCGGAGGATCTCGCGGGCGAGCGCCAGCGTCGCCTCGCGCACCTCCTCCCGTCCCTGCCCTTCGGCTCCTTCGAGGATCCGGGGGACGATCGAGGCGGCGGCCGTGTCGAGGGCGGTCCGCTGCTCCTCGCCCCCGGGCCCGCCGCTCGGCTTGAACCGGGCCTCCATGTCCCGCAGGGTGCCCCGCACCTGCACTCCGGCGTAGGTCGCGGCCGCCGCCATCACCGAGGTGCCGTTGAGCGCGAGCGGGGTGCCGTCGGGCGGGCAGCAGCGCTGGTCGGGGCAGCAGTACGAGAAGTAGAGCCCGTCGGTGATGCAGAGGGCCTCGTAGACGGGAATGTCGAGGGCGCCGCAGGCGGTCCGCAGGCGTTGCGCGAAGGGCCGCAGTCGCTCCATGACCCGGCGGCCCGTCTCGCCCGGCGCGGGGTCCTGGCACAGGAAGACGACGATGCCGTCGGGCCTGGCGCCGGACCGGGCGCCTCCCTCGACGAGGCACTCGGCGAGGTGGTCCGCGGTGGACGCCCATTCCTGGGGCGAGCGCGGGATCCCGAGCCTGACCCGGCCCCCGAAGCGCCCGTGCTCGCCGTGGAGGGCGACCAGGACGACGGAGTCGGTGGGGTGGAATCCCAGCACGAACGGCAGGGCGTCGGCCAGTTCCGCCGGGCCGCGCAGGGTGATCCGCTGGGTACGGGAAGGTCCACTGGATTCGTGGTGGTTCGCGTTCATGGTCAGGACGGTCTCGTGATCTCCCGAATTCCGAAACCCCTGTGGATAACTCCTGGATCGCGGCATACACGACCCGGCTGAGTTATCCACAGCTTCGGCGTCTCATTCGCGCGATGTCCGAGGCATCGGGTTGCATGGAGGCATGACCCAAGCAGCCCCGCTGGAAGACCGCGCCGCCCTCCGAGCCGCCGCCGACGCCGTGCTCGCCCGTCTCGTCTCCGACCCGACCGGCGAGGCCAGACTGCGCGAGGACCAGTGGCGTGCCATCGAGGCCCTGGTCGCCGACCGGCGCCGCGCACTCGTGGTGCAGCGGACCGGCTGGGGCAAGTCGGCCGTGTACTTCGTGGCGACCTCGCTGCTCCGCGAGCGCGGCAGCGGCCCGACCGTGATCGTCTCTCCGCTGCTCGCCCTGATGCGGAACCAGGTGGAGGCGGCGGCCCGTGCGGGCATCCGCGCCCGGACCATCAACTCCTCGAACTCGGAGGAGTGGGAGACCATCCAGCAGGAGGTCGCCTCTGGTGAGGTGGACGTCCTCCTGGTGAGCCCGGAGCGGCTCAACAACCCCGATTTCCGCGATCAGGTGCTGCCCCGCCTGGCGGCCGCCACCGGGCTGCTCGTGGTCGACGAGGCGCACTGCATCTCGGACTGGGGCCATGATTTCCGGCCCGACTACCGCCGGCTGCGGACGATGCTCGCCGACCTGCCGGCCGGTGTTCCCGTGCTCGCCACCACGGCGACGGCGAACGCCCGGGTGACGGCGGACGTGGCCGAGCAGCTCGGCACCGGCGCGGGCACGGACGCCCTCGTCCTGCGCGGGCCCCTCGACCGCGAGAGCCTGAGTCTCGGTGTGGTCGCGCTGCCAGACGCTGCCCACCGGCTGGCCTGGCTCGCCGACCACCTCGGCGAGCTGCCCGGCTCCGGCATCATCTACACCCTGACGGTCGCCGCGGCCGACGAGGTGACCGCCTACCTGCGCCAGTGCGGCCACACCGTCTCCTCGTACACCGGCCGCACGGAGAACGCCGACCGGCAGCAAGCGGAGGACGACCTCCAGGCCAACCGCGTCAAGGCGCTCGTCGCGACCTCGGCCCTCGGAATGGGCTTCGACAAGCCGGACCTGGGCTTCGTGGTGCACCTCGGGTCGCCTTCCTCCCCCATCGCGTACTACCAGCAGGTCGGCCGTGCCGGGCGCGGGGTGGAGCACGCGGAGGTGCTGCTGCTGCCCGGGAAGGAGGACGAGGCGATCTGGCGCTACTTCGCCTCGGTGGCCTTTCCGCCCGAGGAGCAGGTGCGCCGCACGATCGACGTGCTCGCGCAGGCGGGCCGGCCCATGTCCCTGCCGGCCCTCGAACCGCTGGTGGAACTGCGCAGGACCCGGCTGGAGACCATGCTCAAGGTCCTGGACGTGGACGGCGCGGTCCGGCGGGTGAAGGGCGGCTGGGAGAGCACCGGGCAGCCGTGGGTGTACGACACCGAGCGGTACGCCTGGGTGGCCCGGCAGCGGGCGGCCGAGCAGCAGGCGATGCGCGACTACGCGGCGGCCACCGGGTGCCGGATGGAGTTCCTGCGGCGCCAGCTGGACGACGAGGAGGCCACCCCGTGCGGCCGCTGCGACAACTGCGCGGGAAGCCGCTTCGACCCGAAGGTGTCCGTGGCCGCGCTGGACGCCGCCAAGGGCGAGCTGGGGCGGCCCGGCGTGGAGGTCGAGCCCCGCAAGATGTGGCCCACCGGGCTCGCCGCGGTCGGGGTCGACCTGAAGGGCCGCATTCCGGCCGGGGAGCAGTCGTTCGGCGGCCGGGCCCTGGGGCGACTCTCGGACATCGGCTGGGGCAATCGGCTCCGCCCGTTGCTCGCCGACGGCACGCAGGACGGCCCCGTGCCGGACGACGTGGTGCAGGCCGTGGTCCATGTGCTGGCAGACTGGGCCAAGGGGCCCGGGGGGTGGGCGTCCGGGGCGCCGGACGCGCCGGCCCGGCCCGCCGGTGTGGTCACGGTCGCCTCCCACCGCAAGCCGCGTCTGGTCGGTTCGCTCGGTCAGCGGATCGCTGAGATCGGCAGAATGCCCCTGCTCGGAGCGGTGGAGTACGTCCCCGAGGCGGAGGAGCTCCGGCTCTCGCGCACCAACAGCGCTCAGCGGGTCGTCGGTCTCCAGCGCACGCTGACGGTCCCTTCTGAGCTGGCCGGGCGGCTCGCGGACGCGGGCGGGCCGGTTCTCCTCGTGGACGATCTCTCGGACACCGGCTGGACGTTGGCAGTGGCGGCGCGGCTGCTGCGGCGGGCCGGAGCGGAAGGGGTGTTCCCGCTGGTGCTCGCCGTCCAGGGGTGAAACAGGAGGGGAAACGGGGAGTGAACAATGGGCAACTGGGCAGGGATATGAGTGGCATACCGACTCATTACCGTCAGCGGTCTCAATTGCTCGTTGCCGCTCGCGCACGGGCCCGCAAGAATTGGGAAACCGCCCCGCACGGCCCGTCAGCGGTCCGGAAGGACTGTGCTGTGGTGCGCCCTCACCCGACCTTGCCCGCCCAGCGGGCGCGTATCCGAAGGGAGGACCGTGACCCTCGGATTCGCTCCGCCCACAGCCGCCTCGCTCAGATCGTCGTCCGAGTCCGCCAGCCGCCTCGCTCGGATGCTCGAACCGTCCGAGTGGGCAGCGGCGGGAATCCCCTTGCTGCGCAACCCGCGCGAAGTCGTCAGCGGCCTCCACTCGCGCCATGCTCCCACGCCCTCGACGGCCGTCCTCGCCGTCTTGGACCATGAGGAACGGCTCGCCGCCAGCGCCTCGTTCGTCCGCCGCCCCGTCGCGGCGGACGGCTGGGACTTCCGCAACGCGCTGCTCGCACATCTGCGGAGGGTCATTCCGCACGACCTCCGCAGACGCACGCCCGTGCGGACCGCGGTCCTGCTGTACTGCCGCGACGGCGACGAGCGCTGGACGGAGGAGGACGGAGCCTGGATGTGGGGGCTCCGGGACGCCTGCACCCTGCACGGGCTCCGCTGCGGCGCGTACATCACGCTGACCGGCGGGGGCTGGCAGGTGCTCGGGGAGGGGCGGGGTGGTCGTCGGCCGAGCTCGGACTCGCTGCCCCTGCCGCTGAGTGAAGGACCGGCGGAGATCGGCCTGCCCGCTCCGAGAACGGCGAGCGGCGCGACCGAACCACTGCGCCGGGCCGCCGCACGCTGACACACCGCCGACCTCAAGGGGGCAACGTCTCTGGGGTCAGTGATGCCTCTGGGACCGCTGAAGGGCCGCTCATGGGGCCGCTGGGCCCCAGAGCCGCCCCGCGCTCCCTCGTCGCCGCCCCCTGCCGGTCCTCGTCCCGGCCCCTCCCGAGACCTACCGGGCCCTCCGCCAGGTCCTGGTAGGGCCCGACGGAGGAACGGCGGAGAAGCAGCCGAAGGGCGGCCGAGAAGCGCCGAAGCCGCCGTCGGTCAGACGCCGGCGCCGAAGCCGCCGTCGGTCAGACGCCGGCGCCGGATCAGCGGTCGGTCAGACGCCGACGCCGAGGAGCGCGGTGACGCGCTGCGAGTCACCGCAGACGACGAGCAGCGCGCCCGCACGGGTCATCGCCGTGGGAAGGGCCCGGGCGGCCGTCTCCTCGTCGCCGCCGTTCACGGCGACGATCACCACGGGACGGGCGGCGGCCCGTTCCACGGCGGAGGCGTCCGCGAAGAACACGTCGTCACCGGCGTCCTGTTGGGCCCAGTAGGCGTCCTCACCGAAGGACAGCTCGTGGGTCGCCCACGGGTGCGGGTCGCCGGTGGTGAGCACCAGGATCTCGCCGGGCGCGCGTCCGCTCTCCAGCAGGAGGTCCAGCGCCTCCTCGGCGGCGTCAAGCGCGCCGTCGGCGGGGGCCGGGATCAGCTGGAGCTGCGGGGTGGATCGCTGGTCGGAACGATTCTCCGGGCGCTTGGCCGGAGACTGCCCTGCACCGGGGTGCGGTGCGGCGGGCCTGGCCGGACCGGGACTGGGGCGCCCGGGGCGCGGAGAGGCCGCGGAACGCGGGCCGGGTACGGGACGGGGGGTCGACGCGGGGCGGCCGGCGGCCGCGGTGGCGCGGGGACCCTGGGCGCTCTCGTGAATCTGAGGCTCCTCGGGGATGAGAGGCATGAATGGATGTCTATCAAACGCCGCTGCGCGAAGCACCGGCGGGTGGGCACACATGTGCACCCCGGCCGCGTGGACGGCCCTCGAACAGGGCCCCGTGACCGGAAGTTCAGAAGTCGAAGCCGAGTTGGCCCCCGCTTTCCAGCGCGGCCGCCTCGGCGGAGAGGCGGACCTTTTTGAGGTGGCGCCACTGGGGCAACGCGTCCAGGTACGACCAGGAGAGTCGGTGGTACGGGGTGGGCCCCAGCTCTTCGAGCGCCGCCTTGTGGACCGGCGAAGGGTAGCCCGCGTTGGCGCCGAAGGCGTACGCGGCGTAGGGGCCGCCCTCGGCCTCCAGCTCCGCCATGAGGGCGTCGCGCCGGACCTTCGCTATGACGGAGGCGGCCGCGACGGCGACGCAGGACTGGTCGCCCTTGATCACCGTGCGGACCCGCCAGGGGGTGCCGAGGTAGTCGTGCTTGCCGTCCAGGATCACCGCGTCGGGCCGGACGGGAAGGCCTTCGAGGGCTCGGACGGCCGCGAGCCGCAGCGCCGCGGTCATGCCGAGGTCGTCGATCTCCTGCGGGGAGGCGTCGCCGAGTGCGTACGCGGTGACCCACCCTTCGAGCTCCGCGGCCAGCGCGTTCCGGCGCTTCGGGGTGAGCAGCTTGGAGTCGGTGAGCCCCTCCGGGGGGCGCCGCAGGCCGGTGACGGCCGCGCACACCGTGACGGGACCGGCCCACGCCCCGCGTCCGACCTCGTCGACCCCGGCGACGATCTTGGCGCCGGTGGTGGCTCGGAGCGACCGCTCGACAGTGTGGGTGGGTGGTTCGTACGGCATGGCGCCAGACAGGTTACGCCGCCTGACGCCACCAGCGATACCCGGATTCGCCCCGGACGCCCGGAGGCCCGCCGGGACACGCACGGAATCGCACCCTCGACCCGGCTCAGGCACGCACCAGGGGCACCATGATCCGGTCGATCACGTCGGCGATCTCACTGTCCGGCCATTCGCTTCCGCACACTTTGGATCGGTACATCATCATCGCGGGAATGACATCCAGGACGAGGTCGTCGATCGCGTCCGAACGGACCTCCCCACGCGAGATCCCACGGCGCAGCACCTCCCGGAAGAGACCCTTCGACGGCTCGACGACGCCCGTCTCGATCAACCCATGGAAGCGGGCGGAGGCCTCGGCGTCGCATTCGTGAAGCACGGCACGCAGCGCGAAGCCGGGCTTGGAGTACATGACGTCCCGGACCCGGCGGCACAGCTCGTAGAGGTCCTCGCGCACACGGCCGGTATCCGGAGCCTCGTCGAGCCTCGGCAGCCCGGCCTGGAGGGCATCCGCGACGAGGTCTTCCTTCGACGGCCACCGCCGGTACACCGCGGCTTTGCCCGTCTGCGCGCCGACCGCGACACCCTCCATCGTGAGCCCGCTCCAGCCGACACTGCTCAGCTGATCGAGCGCGGCCTCCAGGATCGCCCGCTCGAGCACCGGGCCGCGGCGTCGCAGCGCCGCCCCCTCCGGCCGGGCGGCGGCCGTGGAGCGCGAAGTAACCATCAGGATCTCTCCGTTGACGCGATTCGATTCGTCGGCAGTGCCCAGTGAACGGTTGCGTTCACTGAGGGGGACTCACTACCGTGGCGAACAGTGAACGGGTGCGTTCACTAATTCTTCCGTGGGGGATCCATAGTGACAACTTCTCCGGTGGACACACAGACCAAGGACGAGCCAGCTCGCGCCGCAGGTCGGCCGGGCATCGCCTTGACCGTCATCGCCGCCTGCCAGCTGATGGTCGTCCTCGACGCCACCATCGTGAACATCGCGCTGCCGCACATCCAGGACGCGCTCTCCTTCTCGACCACCGACCTGTCGTGGGTGCTCAGCGCCTACACGCTCACCTTCGGCGGCCTGCTGCTCCTCGGCGGCCGGGCCGGCGACATCCTGGGCCGCCGCCGGGTGTTCATGGCCGGAATCCTGCTCTTCACGTTCGCCTCGCTCCTCGGCGGCTTCGCCCAGGAGCCCTGGCAGCTGCTCGCGGCGCGCGCCCTGCAGGGCGTGGGCGGCGCGATCGCCTCGCCCACCTCGCTCGCGCTGATCACCACGACGTTCCCCGAAGGACCGGAGCGCAACCGGGCGTTCGGGGTGTTCGCGGCGGTCTCCGCCGGCGGCGGCGCGATCGGCCTCCTGGCCGGCGGGGCGCTCACGGAATGGCTCGACTGGCGCTGGGTCTTCTTCGTCAACGTGCCGATCGGCCTGCTGATCGCGTTCCTCACCCCGCGCTACATCGCGGAGTCCGAGCGCCACCCGGGACGCTTCGACATCGCGGGAGCCACGACGTCGACGCTGGGCATGGCCGCGCTGGTCTACGGCTTCATCCGGGCATCCGAGAAGGGGTGGAAGGACAGCCTGACCATCGGTTCCTTCGCCGCCGCGGTGATCCTCCTCGTGGCGTTCACCGTGGTCGAGTCGCGGGCCAAGGAGCCGATCACGCCGCTGCGCATGTTCGCGGACCGCAACCGCTCCGGCACGTACGTCATCATGCTCAGCCTGTCGGCCGCGATGTTCGGCATGTTCTTCTTCATCGTGCTGTGGGTGCAGAACGTCCTGGGCTACACCCCGGTTCAGGCCGGACTCGCCTTCCTTCCGGTGACCGTCGCCATCGGCGTCGGCGCGGGACTCGCGCAGCGACTGCTCCCGGTCCTCGGCCCCAAGCCCTTCATGGTGACCGGAGCGGCGCTCACCGGCGTCGGCCTCTTCTGGCTGACGTTCATCTCGTCGGGCAGCAGCTACGTCAGCGGGGTGCTGGGGCCGATGGTCGTCTTCGGCTTCGGCATGGGCCTCAACTTCGTGACGCTCACGCTCACGGCCGTCTCCGGAGTCGCCCAGCACGAGGCGGGCGCCGCCTCGGGTCTGCTCAACGCGACCCAGCAGGTCGGCGGGTCGCTCGGCCTCTCCATCCTGGTCACCGTCTTCGGCACGGCCAGCCGCGAGGAGGGCGAGAAGCAGCTGCCCGACTTCCTCGCGCACTCCACTCCCGAGCAGCAGGCCGAGGCCTTGAAGACGAAGGAACTGCCCGCGCCCTGGGGCCACGAGGTGCTGACCTCCGGCATCTCCTCGGCCTTCACGGCCGCCGTCGGCATGGTGCTGATCGCGCTGGTCACGGCCGTCCTGGTGATCAAGGTCCGCAAGAGCGACCTGGAAGCGCTCAGCGGCCGCGCCGAGGCGGCCGGGCCGGTGGCCTGATCACGTACCGCACCATCGGTGGCCCGATCACGTACCGCCGCATCAGTGGCCTGATCGCGTTCCGGCCCGTCGCCGGCCTGATCACGTACCCCGCCTCCGTACCCCTTGCTTGAGGGAGTACGGAGGCGGGTACGAGATCAGGCCTTTCGGTCCGGGACCCAGCCCGGCAGCTCCTCGGTCTGCCGCAGCCAGTCCTTCGGCGGCGCGCCCGCCGCCGAGGAGGCGACCACGCCGCCGGCGATGGCGCAGGTGGTGTCGACGTCCCCGCCGACCTGCGCGGTCGTCCAGAACACCCGCTCGAAGTCGCCGAGCGCCCGAGCCGCCGACCACAGGGCGAAGGGGACCGTGTCGTGCGCGCTCGTCCGGCGCCCGCTGCCGAGGACCGCGGCGACCGTGTTCGCGTCGCCGTAGTCGAGCATGTCGCGGGCCCTGCGCAGTCCCGCCCCGACCGCGCTGCGCGGGACCAGGGCGATGACCCCGTCGAGCAGTGCCTCGGGCGTCGGCGGTCCGGCGGGATCGGCGGCGATCGCGGCCGCGGCGGCGACGGCCATGGCTCCCACCACGGCCTCCCGGTGCTGGTGAGTCGTGTACGCGGAGATCTCGGCCTGGTGGGTGGCCTGCTCGGGGTCGTCGGCGTACCAGGCGCCCAGCGGCGCGATCCGCATCGCGGCGCCGTTGCCCCAGGACCCCTGTCCCTTGAAGAGCGCGGAGGCCAGTTCCCGCCAGTCGCCGCCCTCCCGGATGAGCCGGAGCATGCGGTTGACGGCCGGGCCGTAGCCCCGGTCGAAGTCGTGGTGCTCTGCGAAGGACCGGGCCAGGGCGTCCTGGTCGATCCGGTCGTGGTGGACGAGGACGGCCAGGACGGAGCAGGCCATCTCGGTGTCGTCGGTCCACTGCCAGGGGCCGGCGGGCAGCTCGCGCCGCTTCAGCAGGGGATAGTGTGCGGGTACGAAGAACTGGGAGCCCAGTGCGTCTCCCACGGACAGCCCACGCAGGCTGGCCAGGGCGCGGTCGAAGCGCCGGTCGGGTGCGGAGTCAGCGGTCATCGGTCTGCCACTCTATCCGGTGGGGCCGTACGGTTCCGGGGTACGCCAGCGTTCGAACGGTCTGTCCAGGCGGTACCGGCCGTCCTCTCCGAGCAGCAGCGTGCGGGTCTCCGCGTTGCCGGGGTTCGAGAGCGACTCGAAGTCCGCCACCGTCCAGTGGAACCAGCGCATGCAGAACAGCCGCATGGTCAGACCGTGGGTGACGAGCAGGACGTTGGGCGGGTGGTCGGGCGCCTCGAAGCTGCGGTAGAGACTCTCCAGGAACGCGCCGACGCGGTCGTACACGTCGGCGCCGGACTCGCCCTGCGCGAAGCGGTAGAAGAAGTGCCCGTACGCGTCCCGGTAGGCCTTCTGCAGGCGTACGTCCTCCCGTTCCTGCCAGTTGCCCCAGTCCTGCTCCCGGAGCCGCGGCTCCTCCCGCACCCGTATCAGCTCGGCGGGGAGCCGGAAGGCGCGGAGTGTCTCATGGGTGCGGCGGTACGGCGAGACGTAGACGCTGACCGGCTCGTCCCCGAAGAGCTCCCGCAGCCGGTCCCCCGTCCGCTCCGCCTGCCGCCACCCGGTCTCGGTCAGCCTCAGGGCGTGGTCGGGCTCGCGCTCGTACACCGTGTCATCGGCATTGCCCTCGGACTCTCCGTGCCGTACGAGAACGATGCGCCGCGGTCGTGCCATACCCCGACCCTAGAACGCCGCTCTCCGGCAGGCTCAGCCGAGGCGGCGCCCGGGGGCCATCCGGGGGAGGCGCCGGGCCGGCGCCGGCGGGCCCAGACCGTCCAGCCCGCCCCGAGGCACCGGCGGGCTCAGAGCGCCGATCCGCCCCGACGCACCGGCGGGCTCAGACCGTCCAGCCGGATTCGAGCTGCACCACGTCTCCGTTCAGCGCCGCCACGTCGGCAGCGGTACGGGCCCGCAGCCCCAGCCGCTCGATGCGCTCGACCCGGTATTTTCCGTGTTCGGCGGCCGACTGCCACATGGAGAGCACCAGGAACTCGCTGCCCGGCGCCTCGCCGAACAGGCCCCGCAGCATGCCGGGAGATCCGGCCATGGCCGGGTTCCACACCTTCTCCTGCATGAGCGCGAAGTGCTCGGCCCGGTCCTCGTGCACCCGGCAGTGCGCCACCCGCGCCACGTCGGCGTCGGCGAAGCGCGGTTCGAAGCCCGTCTTCACGTCGAAGCGATGGTCGAAGAGCTTGACCTGGATGTCCTTGAACGTACCGACCTGGGAGGCCGCCAGACGGTCGTGGGACCGCGCCATGAACGAGTCGTAGAAGGCGCGGCTCTCCCAGAACGCGAAGATGTGGGCGACGTCCGGACGACCCCGGCTCCACCCGCCGCCCTGGCCCCGGAATCCCGGCTCACCGAGCAGCCCCGCCCATTTCCGCTGCCCCCGCTCGAACCCTCGACGGTCCACCACGGTGCAGCGAATCCACTTGACCAGCACCGCGCCATCGTACGGGGCCGGGGACCGCCCCGGCAGACCTTGTCAGAGTCCCGCCCCGTGCACGCGCTCGAGCCCCGCGCGCTCCTCGTCGTCCAGTTCGATCCCGAACTCGGCCTCCAGGACGGCCGCCAACTCGGCCACGCCCACCGTGCGTTCCTCAGCGGACCCGTCCGCACGCACCGTGGAGAGCGTCTCGCGCACCAGCGCCCTGCGCGCCTCCGCTCCGGGCCACTGGGCGACGACCTGGCCGAGGAACCGTGACTGCGGGTGGCTGGAGCTGTAGTGGTTCATGACGGTGAAGTCGCCGGGGTAGAGGGTCTGCGGCGAGAACGCGTACAGATCGGCCCAGCCCTCCGCCCGCAGCGTGCGCAGCACGTGGATGCCCTCGTCCTCGACGCCGATCCCGAACGTCCAGCCGGCCTGCTCCACGCGCGCGCCGTCCCGCAGCGGCACGGGTTCCAGCGGCCCCTGCCAGCCGAAACCGGCGTCGGCGAGCCACTGTCCCCCCTCGATCGTGACGACGAGGAGCGCGTGCGTGACCGGCGGCAGCGCGGCACCCCGCGAGCGGTTGCGCGCGCCACGGCCGGCCACCTGGAAGCCGATCCGTTCGAGGGCCGCGGCGAGGAGGGAGTTCTGCTCGTAGCAGTAGCCTCCCCTGCGCCGCGCGACGAGCTTCCCCTGAAGGCTCTTCAGGTCCAGGGGCACGTCCCTGCCGAGGGCGACGTCGAGGTTCTCGAACGGGATGGCCTCCACGTGCGCGCGGTGAAGGGCCGTCAAGGTCCGCAGATCGGGAGCGAGTTCCCCGTCCCGCTCGCTGTCGTAACCGATTCGAGCCAGATATGCGTCGAGATCCAGCTCGTCACCGCTCCACACACCGCTCTCCCCCTTGAAGCGCCGGGTCCTCTGTCGTAGGCACATGACACCATGAGGAATCGGGCCACGACCACGGGCTTTTCGCGCGGGTCGACGGTACGAGGCGAGGCGTGCGCGGGGGCGTGCGCGGAGAGGGGAAGCACCATGAGCGGACTCAACAAAGGGGTGGGACGCGTCGAGGTCACGCTCAAGTGGGACCCCGCCCCGGCGGGCGCTCCGGCCCACGATCTCGATCTGGTCGCCGGGGTCTTCCCCACGGGCGACCCGCACGGCGCGCCCGCCCAGCTGGTCCACTTCGGCAGCCGTTCCCCGGACGGCACGATCACCCTGCACCGGGACAGCCGTACGGGCCAGGGATTCGGCTACGACGAGGCCATGACCCTGGAGTTGGACCGGCTGGACGCGCGGTACGAGCGGGTGGTCGTGGGCGTGGTCATACAGCAGAGCGGCGGGCGGCTGACGTTCGGCGACATAGCGAGCACGGGCATACGGGTCCGGGAGGGGTACACGGACCTGCTGGTCCATGACTTCGCGGACGTCCGCGGGGCCCGCTCGGCGACCGTCGTCGAGTTCACCCGTGACGGGGCTGACGGATGGTCGTACCGCGCGATCAGCCGCGGCTTCGACGCCGATCCGCAGGCCTTCGGCGCGCTCATGGGATCCCCCGCGTCCTGACCTCCCGACCCGGGCCCGCACATCCGAAAGGGGCGCCGACCGGTGGTCGGCGCCCCCTCACGGGCGATCCGGAGCGCTCAGCGGCTTCCGCCGCTCAGCGCCCGGGCCGGTGTCAGCTGCAGCCGCTGGTGGAGCCGCAGCCCTCGCAGATGTAGCAGGAGCCGGCTCGCTGCATCTTGGTGCCGCAGGAGAAGCACAGCGGGGCGTCGGCGCTGATGCCGAGCTGCATCTCGACGAGCTCCGCGGACGTGTGGGCCTGCTTCGGAGCCGGGACCTCGACCTTGGGGGCCGGGGCCGCGACGGCCTTCAGCTCCGGAGTGCGGGGCGCGGACTGGGCCAGGGCCTCGACGTCGACGTCCTCGTCCTCGGGCTGCTCGTACGAGCCGGTGTCGAGGTGACGCTGGCGCTCCTCGGCCGAGTGGATGCCGAGGGCGGAGCGGGTCTCGAAGGGCAGGAAGTCCAGCGCCAGGCGGCGGAAGATGTAGTCGACGATCGACTGCGCCATCCGCACGTCCGGGTCGTCCGTCATGCCGGCCGGCTCGAAGCGCATGTTGGTGAACTTCGAGACGTACGTCTCCAGCGGGACGCCGTACTGCAGGCCGACGGAGACGGCGATGGAGAAGGCGTCCATCATGCCGGCGAGGGTGGAGCCCTGCTTCGACATCTTCAGGAAGACCTCGCCGAGACCGTCGTCCGGGTAGGAGTTGGCGGTCATGTAGCCCTCGGCGCCGCCGACGGTGAAGGAGGTGGTGATCCCCGGACGGCCCTTGGGCAGACGCTTGCGGACCGGGCGGTACTCGACGACCTTCTCGACGGCCTCGCGGATCGTCGCCTCGGACTTCGCGGTGACCTCGGCCTTCTCGTCCTCCTTCTTCTTGGCGGAGAGCGGCTGGCCGACCTTGCAGTTGTCGCGGTAGATCGCGAGTGCCTTGACGCCCATCTTCCAGGCCTCGAAGTAGACCTCCTCGACGTCCTCGACCGTGGCCGTCTCCGGCAGGTTCACGGTCTTGGAGAGGGCGCCCGAGATCCACGGCTGGATGGCGGCCATCATGCGGACGTGGCCCATCGCGGAGATGGAGCGCTCGCCCATGGCGCAGTCGAAGACCTCGTAGTGCTCGGTCTTCAGGCCGGGGGCGTCGATCACGTTGCCGTGCTCGGCGATGTGGGCGACGATCGCCTCGATCTGCTCCGGCTGGTAGCCCAGGCGGCGCAGGGCCTGCGGGACGGTGCCGTTGACGATCTGCATCGAGCCGCCGCCGACGAGCTTCTTGAACTTGACCAGGGCGAGGTCGGGCTCGAGGCCGGTGGTGTCGCAGGACATCGCGAGACCGATGGTGCCGGTGGGGGCGATGACCGAGGCCTGGGCGTTGCGGAAGCCGTTCTTGGCGCCGAGGCGGATCACGTCCTGCCAGGCCTCCGTGGCGGCGGCCCAGATCGGCGAGTCCAGGTCGTCCATGCGGACGGCCTTGGTGTTCTCGTCGGCGTGCTGCTGCATGACGCGCTGGTGCGGCTCGGCGTTGAGGGCGTAGCCGTCGTACGCGCCGACGACCGCGGCGAGCTCGGCGGAGCGCTTGTACGAGGTGCCGGTCATCAGGGAGGTGATGGCACCGGCGAGGGCGCGGCCGCCGTCGGAGTCGTACGCGTGGCCGGTCGCCATCAGCAGGGCGCCGAGGTTGGCGTAGCCGATGCCGAGCTGGCGGTAGGCGCGGGTGTTCTCGCCGATCTTCTGGGTGGGGAAGTCGGCGAAGCAGATGGAGATGTCCATCGCGGTGATGACGAGCTCGACGACCTTGGCGAAGCGCTCGACGTCGAAGGACTGGCTGCCCTGGCCGTCGTCCTTGAGGAACTTCATGAGGTTCAGCGAGGCGAGGTTGCAGGACGTGTTGTCCAGGTGCATGTACTCGCTGCACGGGTTCGAGCCGTTGATGCGGCCGGACTCGGGGCAGGTGTGCCAGTGGTTGATCGTGTCGTCGTACTGGATGCCCGGGTCGGCACAGGCCCACGCGGCCTCGGCCATCTTGCGGAAGAGCGCCTTGGCGTCGACCTCCTCGATGACCTCGCCGGTCATGCGCGAGGTGAGGCCGAACTTCCCGCCGGACTCGACGGCCTTCATGAACGTGTCGTTCACGCGGACGGAGTTGTTGGCGTTCTGGTACTGGACGGACGTGATGTCGTCGCCGCCCAGGTCCATGTCGAAGCCCGCGTCACGGAGGGCGCGGATCTTCTCCTCCTCCTTGACCTTGGTCTCGATGAAGTCCTCGATGTCGGGGTGGTCGACGTCGAGGATGACCATCTTGGCCGCGCGGCGGGTGGCGCCGCCCGACTTGATCGTGCCGGCGGAGGCGTCGGCGCCGCGCATGAAGGAGACCGGGCCGGAGGCGTTGCCGCCGGAGGAGAGCAGCTCCTTGGAGGAGCGGATGCGGGAGAGGTTCAGGCCGGCGCCGGAGCCGCCCTTGAAGATCATGCCCTCTTCCTTGTACCAGTCGAGGATGGACTCCATGGAGTCGTCGACGGACAGGATGAAGCAGGCGGAGACCTGCTGGGGCTGCGGGGTGCCGACGTTGAACCAGACCGGCGAGTTGAAGCTGAAGATCTGGTGCAGGAGGGCGTAGGCCAGCTCGTGCTCGAAGATCTCGGCGTCGGCGGGCGAGGCGAAGTAGCCGTAGTCCTCGCCGGCCTTCGTGTACGTCTTCACGATCCGGTCGATGAGCTGCTTGAGACCGGTCTCGCGCTGCGGGGTGCCGACGGCCCCGCGGAAGTACTTGCTGGTGACGATGTTGACCGCGTTCACCGACCAGAAGTCGGGGAACTCGACGCCGCGCTGCTCGAAGTTGATCGAGCCGTCGCGCCAGTTGGTCATGACGACGTCACGGCGCTCCCAGGCCACCTCGTCGTACGGATGCACGCCGGGGGTGGTGTGGATGCGCTCGATACGCAGGCCCTTGCTCGCCGACTTGGATCCCTTGGTGCGGGAACCACGTGCCGGGCCGCTCGCCGTCTCTGTCATGCCGCCTCCCATATACGTGCAAAACACACTTTGGCGCCCAGATAGTCCCAGGGCACCGTCTTCTGTACGTCGTTCTGTACTGCTGCCACAGGGACCACTGGGGTCTCCCGGGGCACGTCTGCCGGGCCGCACGGCGGCCGGTCGCCGGACCGTCGAGCGGCCCGGTCCGCCGGTCAGTCGGCGGCGGTGGCGGGAACGGGGACCTCAGGGGTCACACCGGTCCCGTCGTTCTCAGCGGGAGGCCGCACGCGGAGTTCCGCGATGGCGGCCTCGAAGTCTTCGAGGCTGTCGAAAGCCTTGTACACGGACGCGAAGCGCAGGTACGCGACGAGGTCGAGCTCCTGCAGGGGGCCGAGGATGGCCAGGCCCACGTCGTGGGTGGTCAGCTCGGCGCTTCCGGTGGCGCGCACCGCCTCCTCGACCCGCTGGCCGAGCTTGGCGAGGGCGTCCTCGGTGACCGGTCGCCCCTGGCACGCCTTGCGCACGCCGGAGATGACCTTGTTACGACTGAAGGGCTCGGTGACGCCGGAGCGCTTCACCACCATGAGCGAGCAGGTCTCCACCGTCGTGAAACGACGGGAGCAGTCGGGGCACTGGCGGCGGCGTCGGATCGACGTCCCGTCGTCGGTGGTGCGACTGTCGACGACACGGCTGTCGGGGTGCCTGCAGAAGGGGCAATGCACTGGTTCCGACCCTTCTCACGGCACGACTGACGAGCCTCACCGGCCCGTCAAGGCCCTGCGAAGCGACCACCAGCATAGGCGATGCGCGCGCCCCCGGCAGACCGGGGACCACTACCCCTGGGTGGCCGATGCCATCCAACCACTAGATCTTGGGTTGGGGGCGATTCGAGGCCCACCGCGTGTCGCGGTGCGGACGCTCCCGCGGATCCATGCCTCCGGGTGCGACACTGGGACGGTGCACCGGCCATCCACGCCTCAGCCGCGAAGGCTACCGTAACGACCGATTTGGGGCGGCGGCGCGAGCGTGCTCATACACCCCCGCACATACGCACGTAAGGCAATCTGCGAATTTTCACTCGAACGTGTGTTTGGCGCAACCTTTCGAAAGCCACTACCGTTGTGCCAGCCAGGGAGACCATTCGAGAGGGGCCGACGACGTGACCACCACCGCAGACAGTGCCACCATCACCGCCCAGGACCGCTCCCAGGGCCGACTCGAGCCGGTGCACGCCATGAATGACGCAAGCATGAACGGGGAGGAGCCCGGGCGCCCCGCCCGCGCCCTCCCCGGGCGACCTCCAGGCATCCGCGCCGACAGCTCCGGACTCACCGACCGGCAGCGCAGGGTCATCGAAGTCATCCGTGACTCGGTCCAGCGGCGCGGTTACCCGCCGTCGATGCGGGAGATCGGACAGGCGGTCGGCCTCTCCAGCACGTCGTCCGTGGCGCACCAGCTCATGGCCCTGGAGCGCAAGGGCTTCCTCCGCCGTGACCCGCACCGGCCCCGCGCCTACGAGGTCCGCGGCTCCGACCAGCCGAGCACCCAGCCGACCGACACCACCGGCAAGCCGGCCGCGTCGTACGTCCCGCTGGTCGGCCGCATCGCGGCCGGTGGGCCGATCCTGGCCGAGGAGTCCGTCGAAGACGTCTTCCCCCTCCCCCGCCAGCTCGTCGGCGACGGCGAACTGTTCGTGCTCAAGGTCGTCGGCGACTCGATGATCGAGGCCGCCATCTGTGACGGCGACTGGGTCACCGTCCGCCGGCAGCCCGTCGCGGAGAACGGCGACATCGTCGCCGCCATGCTCGACGGCGAGGCCACCGTCAAGCGCTTCAAGCGCGAGGACGGCCACGTCTGGCTGCTCCCGCACAACGCGGCGTACCAGCCCATCCCCGGCGACGAGGCCACCATCCTCGGCAAGGTCGTGGCGGTGCTCCGGCGGGTGTGACACTCCCCCGCCGGCTCTGAACCGGGCCCCGGGACCCACTGCGCCGGTCCCGGGGCCCTGCCATGTCCTGAAAGCGCCGGAACCTAGACGTCGGCCGTCTTCGAAGCGGCGTCGTCAGCCGTCTTCGAAGCGGCGTCGATGGCCGCGAGTGACTTCCGCACCTGGTTGCGGTCCGTGGTGTACCAGAAGTCGGGCAACGAGGCCTTCAGATAGCTGCCGTACCGGGCGGTGGCCAGCCGCGGGTCCAGGACCGCCACCACACCCCGATCACCCGTGGCCCGCACCAGACGACCGGCACCCTGCGCCATCAGCAGCGCCGCGTGGGTCGCCGCGACGGCCATGAAGCCGTTCCCCCCGGACTCCTCCACCGCCTTCTGCCGCGCGCTCATCAGCGGGTCGTCCGGGCGCGGGAACGGGATCTTGTCCATGACGACCAGCTGACAGCTGGGCCCCGGGACGTCCACTCCCTGCCAGAGCGAGAGCGTGCCGAACAGACAGGTCTTCGGATCGGCCGCGAAGTTCTTGATCAGCTCGCCCAGGGTGTCCTCCCCCTGGAGCAGGATCGGCAGCTCCGGGACCCGGGTCCGCAGCTCCTCCGCCGCCTGCTGCGCGGCACGCATGGAGGAGAAGAGGCCGAGGGTCCGCCCGCCGGCCGCCTGCATGAGTTCGGTGAGCTCGTCGAGCATGTCGCCCCGCTCCCCGTCGCGCGCGGGGCGCGAGAGGTGCTTGGCGACGTACAGGATGCCCTGCTTCGGGTAGTCGAACGGGGAGCCGACGTCGATGCCCTTCCAGACGGGCACGTCGTCGCCCTTGGTGCCCTCGGGGGCCAGCCCGAGGGAAGCCCCGACACCGTTGAAGTCGCCGCCCAGCTTGAGCGTCGCCGAGGCGAGCACCACGGACCGCTCCGTGAAGAGCTTCTCCCGCAGCAGCCCGGAGACCGTCAGCGGCGCGACCCGCAGCGAGGCGCCGAACCGGTCGTGACGCTCGTACCAGACGACGTCGTACTCGGAACCGTGGGTGATCCGCTCCGCCACGCCGTGCACGGACTCCACGGAGGCCATGGCCTGCTTGCGCACCGCGTCCTCGTCCTGCACGGCCCGGTCCCGGGTGTTGCCCAGGGCCGTGATCACCGCGCGGGCCGCGTCCCGCAGCGCCATCAACGCGTACGCCAGGTCCTCCGGGATCTCCTCCAGGCGGCCCGGCAGCGCCAGCTCCATGACCCGCTCGAAGCCCTCCGCGGCGGTCTGCAGCTGGTCGGCCGTCTTCTCGTCCACCAGCTTCGCGGCCCGCCGTACGGCACGGTTGACCTGGCCCGGGGTGAGCTCACCGGTCGCGACGCCGGTGACCCGGGAGACCAGCTCATGGGCCTCGTCGACGATCAGCACCTCGTGCTGCGGGAGCACCGGGGCGCCCTCGATGGCGTCGATCGCGAGCAGGGCGTGATTGGTGACGACGACGTCCGCGAGCTTGGCGCGCTCGCGTGCCGCCTCGGCGAAGCACTCCGGCCCGTACGCGCACTTGCTCGCGCCCAGGCACTCCCGGGAGGAGACCGAGACCTGGGCCCAGGCCTTGTCGGAGACGCCCGGCGTGAGGTCGTCCCGGTCGCCGGTCTCCGTCTCGTCCGACCAGTCCCGCAGCCGCAGCAGGTCCTGGCCCAGCTTGCTCGTCGGCGCGGCTGCCTCGAAGGGGTCGAAGAGGCCGTCCTCCTCGTCCTGCGGGACGCCTTCGTGGAGCCGGTGCAGGCAGAGGTAGTTCGACCGGCCCTTGAGCATGGCGAACTGCGGACGGCGGCGCAGCTGCGGATGCAGCGCGTCGACCGTCCGGGGGAGGTCGCGCTCGACGAGCTGGCGCTGGAGCGCCAGGGTGGCCGTGGCCACCACCACCCGCTCGCCCTGGGCGAGTGCCGGCACGAGGTAGCCGAGCGACTTGCCCGTGCCGGTGCCGGCCTGGACGAGGAGGTGGGAGTTGTCGTCGATGGCCTCGGCCACGGCCTCGGCCATGGCGACCTGGCCGGGCCGCTCCGTGCCGCCGACGGCGGAGACGGCGGCGTGGAGGAGGTCGGGGAGGGATGGCTTCGTCATAGCCCTTCCACCCTACGGGGCGGCACTGACAGCCGGGTCACGCGAGCGCCCTCAGGCGAGCGGATTGGGGACGGTCCCGTGGACCGCGGCGTGCGGACGTTCGGGCCGGTCGCGGTATCCGTCCAGGTGCAGACGGTTCCGGTTGAGACAGAGCCGCTCGATGCGCGGGGTCAGGAGGTCGAAGAGCTCGAACCGTTCCTTCAGCTCGGGGAAGCGCGCCTGGTGCCGCAGGATCTCGGCGCGGACGTAGCCCCAGAAGTCCTCCTCGGGAACTCCGAGTTGTTCCTCGCAGAGGGGTGCCAGGTAGCGGAAGACACCGACGAAGAGCCCCGAATGGATGAACTGGATCAGGAAGCCCGGTTCCTCGGTGAGGAGGACGGCGCGGACGTCGTCGGGCAGCGCGTCGTGTTCGGGCAGCGGGTGGGCGCTGATGTTGACGTCGTCGACGAAGTCCTTGATCGCGAGGCGGACGGGGACGTCCTGGCCGTCGTAGACGACGATGGCGTTCTCGCCGTGCGGGGAGAAGACCGTGCCGTACCGGTAGAGGAAGTGCAGCAGCGGGGGCAGCAGGGCGGCGAAGAGGCGCTGGAGCCAGACGGCGGGCGCGAGTCCGGAGCGCTCGACGAGTTCGGCGACGAACGCCCTGCCGTCCGGATCGGTGTGGAGCAGGGAGGCGAGGGTGCGGGCCCGTTCGCCGGGGGGAAGGCGCAGCGGCTCGCGCCAGATCGCGCCGAGCAGTTCCTTGTACTGGTACGGGACTTCGGGCAGCCGGTCGTACAGGGGGTGCGCGACCGTGACGGAGGCGACCTCGCCGAGGAGGATCACTCCGCACTCGTCCCGCAGGAAGGGGTCGGCTTCGCGCAGGCCGTGGACCCAGGTGGTCACGGCGGGCGCGGCGAGGGTGCGTTCGGTCGGCAGTCCGCGCCAGACGAGCGTGTTGAGCACCGAGAGCGGCAGCTTGACCGTGTGCCGGTCGGGACGGCTGATGTTGAGGAAGGTACGGACGGACTGCTGCGGCAGGCGGAGGTCGCCGTCCGCGGGGAGCGGGACGACGGCTCCGGCGGCGATGGCCGGGGCGTAGAGCGGCAGCAGGATCTCGTCCCACTGCCAGGGGTGGACGGGCAGCAGGAGGTAGCTGTCGGGTTCGTGGCCACGTGCGGTGAGCTCGGCCCGGAAGGCGGCGTACGCCTCGGGGTCGAGTTCCCGCGCGTACAGCAGGGCGGGGGTGTCGAGTCCTGCGACGCCCCGGTAGGCGGCGAGGCGGTCGCTGACGGCGATCCACGGCAGCCGGGTCGCGCTGCGGGCCTCGGGCGCCCAGCGGGCGGTGTCGGTGGCGGAGAAACCGATGCGGCCCTTGTTGAGGACGAGCCAGGGGTGGCCGGTCTGGTGGCCTTCGAGCTCCGCGTAGGACAGCTCGGCGAGGCGGGCGGCGGTGAGGGCCGTGTGATCGAGGCGGGCGTCGGCGGCGAGGGTGGCGGACAGCTCGCGGATCAGATGGCCGAGGGTGGCACCGTCGAGCCGGAGGAGGCGCCTGGCCCGGACCAGGAAGTCGAGGGGGTCGGTGAGGGGGCGGCCCTCGTGGGCGACCGAGCCGGCGGTGACGCGCCAGCCGCCGTAGGCCCCGCGGCGTGCACGGAAGGTGAGGGTGGTGCCGTCGTCGAGCCGGAGGGCGTGAAGGTCCGGCTCGCCGTCGACGGGCACGGGCTCGATGATCTCCTCGTAGGCGAACTCGGAGAGGGCCTTGGCGAGGAGCCGCGAGGACGCCCTGGTCCAGGCGGCGGCGTTGATCTCGGGTGGCGCGAGCAGCTCGGGGGGTGCGAGCGGCTCGGGCGATGCGGCGGGGCCGGTGGGTTCGACCGGACCGGCGGTGGGTGCGACCGGGCCGGCGGTGGGTGCGGCCGGGCCGGCGGTGGGTGCGGCCGGGTCGGTGGATGCGGCCGGGCCGGTGGGTGGTGCGGAGTCGTGAGGTGCAGGGGACGTCGACACGAGGACTCCTCGGATTGGGAACCGCTGTGGGTCGAGCGGTGTATGTAAGACAGAGGTGTTCACAGAACGTGACGGAGGGCCCGGTCACGGATCATGAGGGCGGCTCTTTTGTCGGGGAGGTCGACTTCCGCCGCGTAGCGGAAGCCGCCGCTGAGGAAGGCGGAGACGGAGGGGGTGTTGCGGATGTCGGGTTCGGCGACGACGCGGGTGCAGCGGGGACGGTGGTCGAGGACCAGATCGGCGACGGCGCGCAGCAGTGTGGTGCCGACGCCTCGGCCCCGGTCGGTGCCGCCTCCGATCAGCAGGTGGATACCGGTGTCGTGGGGCAGCGCCGGGTAGTGCCGGGCGAGCGGGTCGAGGTCGGCCCGGTAGATCTCGAAGTAGCTCATGGGCGTGCCGTCGAGCACGCCGAGGCAGGGGACGCTGCGGCCGTCGCCCTCGAGCTGGGCTCGGACGTGATCGGCGGTGACGGTGTCGGGTCCGGCGAGCTCCCAGAAGGCGGCGACGGCGGGGTCGTTCATCCATCCGGCGAGGAGCGGCAGGTCCCGTTCGAGTCGCACGGGCACGAGCCGGAAGGCGCCGGCTGATGTGGCGGCGGGGTTCCAGGCGGCGACGGAGTCGAGCAGGTCGCCGTCGAGGAGGGCGGCGAGGTCGTCGGCCCTCAGGTCCAGGGTGTCGTCCCCGGGCGGGTCGGCCGGTGGGCGGGTGGGTGACACGGTGCCGCTCTCCTCTCGGCGGGTGTGGTCGGGGTGCGGAGCGCTGGTGGTTCGGATCAGGGGCGGAGGGGGTTGGTGACGGTGACGTAGACGGACTGGGTGTCGACGGGCCCGACGAGTTCGTCCAGACCGTGCAGGCGGGTGAGGAGATTGGCCTTGCTGCGCAGGGTCGCGGCTTCCAGGAGCCGGTGCGGAAGGGGTGAGCCCAGGCTGGTGGCGGAGGTGAGGAAGCTACGGAAGGCGGCGAGCAGGACGCGTTCGTCGGCGAGGTGCTGGGCGCCGAAGGCGCCGATCAGACCGAGGACGTTGTTGATGCCGAGGTAGTAGGCGAAACGCTCGTCGGTGACCTGGTCGGAGACGAAGGTGTCGCTGTCCTCGCCGATGCCGGGGAGCCTGCTCTCCAGCTCGCCGCGGTGGGACTCGCGGAAGTAGTAGCCCTGGTTGTCGCGGTAGCGGCCGCCGACCGGCCAGCCGTCCGGGTCCAGGAGCACCAAGGTGTTCTGCTGGTGGGCCTCCAGGGCGATGCCGGCGTGACCGTCGAGCCAGAGGACGGGGCGGACGACCTGGTCGAGGTAGCGGAGGAACCACTCGGCGGCGACGGCCGTCGTGGGGCGGCCGGTGCCGGTGGCGAGCCGTCCGATGACGTCGGCGAGCCGGGAGCGCATGGTGGTGGCTCCCGGCCACGGGCGGGGGGTCGTGAGGGAGGCGATGCAGACGGCGTCGTCGCCGGGGCCGAAGGGGTTGTGGCGGATCATGACGTCGAGGCCGGGGACGGGCTTGCCGTCCGGTGCGTCGACGGCCAGCCAGGCGGGGTCGCGGACGATGTCGAAGCCGGGGTGGGCCGCCTGCCACTCGTCGACGAGGCCGGTGCGCATCAGCCGGTGGACCTCGACGCCGCGGTGGAGTTCCTTGCGGAGGTTCTCGCGGCGGGAGTTGGTGATGCGCAGGCCGAGGGAGAGCTTGAGCATGGCCCGGGCGCCGGGGCGGTGCACGGTGCGGACGGAGGAGGTGGGATGCCAGGGGCTGCCGTGGAGCCCGAGGTCGTGGAGGAGGCCCGCGTCGACGAGGGCCCGGACGTCGGGGCGGTGCAGGAGTTCACGGGCCTGCCAGGGGTGCACGGGCAGTGGCGCCGTGCCGGCGGGGAGCGTGAGGCCTTCGGCAAGACCGGAGGCGAGTTGTTCGGCGGTGACGGGCCGGCCCTGCTCGGTCCAGGCCGAGTCGGTGGCGAGCAGGGTGTGGTCGACGGCGATCCAGTGGAGGGGGAAAGAGCCGTGGAGTTCGGGTGAGTAGAGCCGGCCTTCGGCCTCGGAGAGCCCTTCGCGGCTCTTGGGCGTGGGGTGGAGCGGGTGGCCCAGCAGCAGGGACTGTTCGGCGGTGAGGAACAGGTCGGCGTCCGGGTGCGGCTCGGGGCGGCGACGGCGCTCGGTGAGGAAGTCGGCGGTGCGGCGGGCGGAGTCGGCGACGCGCCCGACGAGGTCGGTGCCCTCGGAGCGACCGCTCTCCCGGCTGAGCAGGGCGGCCACCGTGACGGCGTCGGCGGCCGGCGCCGAGGCCGGGAGTCCTTCGAGGGTGGGGGCGCCGAAGCGGTGCCAGCCGGTGGGCGACCAGTAGCGGACGGGGACGAGGAGGGCGGTGCCGCTGGCGTCGAGGGGGACGCGCAGGGTGGAGGAGCCGGGGGCCGGGAGGTTCTTCTCCCTGACCCAGCAGCGGAGGAGGTTCTCGACGGCGGCGGCGTCGGCGGCACGCTGCGGGTCGGGGTCGTCCAGCGGATCGGGGCCACCGATCGGGCGCGGGGATCGGGGTTCGTACGGCCCGACGTGCTGGCGCGGGACGGTGGGCTGCACGGTGTCGAGCGGCTCGGGGCCGCTCTCCTCGCCTCCGAAGGGACCCGCCCCGAGCCCGTCGGCCCTGACGGCCACCGGGCGAGGCCCCGGGGCGCTCCGGTCCTCGATGCGGTGGGCTGCTTCGGGGCGGAGTACCTCGGCGCGGACGGCCTCCGTGTGGGCGGCGCCCGTGCGGAAGGCCTCCGTGTGGGTCGCTCCGGGGTGGAGGGCCTCCGCTTGGGCGGCCCCGGTGCGGAAGGCCTCCGCGTGGGTCGCTCCGGGGTGGAGGGCCTCGGGGTGGATCGGACCCGCGTGGGAGGGCTCGGGGTGGCGGGTCCCGGAGCGGTGGGGCTCTGAGTGGTGGGTCTCTGAGTGGTGGGGCGTGGGGTGGTGGAGGGGGGACGGGGGGAGAGGGGACGGGGGGAGGGGGTTGGTCGGGGTGGGGGTGGCGTTCACGGGGGGTTCCTTGGGGGTGGGGGCCGGGGCGGTCCGGGGTCAGTGGGACGGACCGGGGGCGTTCCGGGGGGCCGTGGCCCGGCGGGAGGCGGGCGGGTGGGGGGTGTGGGCCCGTTCGGCCGCGGCCAGGGCGTCGGCGAAGCGGTCGAGGACGGCGGTGGCCTGCTCGTCGGTGAGGGTGAGCGGGGGCAGGAGCCGGACCACCGCGGAGTGGCGGCCGCCGAGTTCGACGATCAGCCCGCGGGCGAGGCACTGCTGTTGGACGGCGAGGGCCAGGGCGGGGGCGGGGGGCGGGACGGGGTCGTCCGGTCCGGCCGCTTCGGGATCGACGAGTTCGACGCCGATCATCAGGCCTCGGCCGCGGACGTCGCCGACGCAGGGGTGGGCGGCGGCGAGGCCCTGGAGGCTGGCGAGGATACGGGCGCCGAGGGTGCCGGCCCGTTCGGCGAGTCCGTTCTCGCGGACGTAGGCGAGGGTGGCCGTTCCGGCGGCCATGGCGAGCTGGTTGCCGCGGAAGGTGCCGGCGTGGGCGCCGGGTTCCCAGGCGTCGAGCCCGGAGCGGTAGACGATGACCGCGAGGGGGAGGGAGCCGCCGATGGCCTTGGAGAGGACCATCACGTCGGGCACGACGCCGCTGTGCTCGACGGCCCAGAAGGCGCCGGTGCGGCCGACGCCGGTCTGGACCTCGTCGACGATCAGGGGGACGGAGCGGTCGGCGGTGATGCGGCGCATCCGGCGCATCCAGTCGTCGGGGGCGGGGATGACGCCGCCCTCGCCCTGGACCGCCTCGACGATCATTCCGGCGGGGGTGGTGACGCCGCTCTTGGGGTCGTCGAGGAGGTTCTCGGTCCAGCGGGCGGCCAGTTCGGCTCCGCGTTCGCCGCCGACGCCGAAGGGGCAGCGGTACTGCTGGGGGTAGGGCAGCCGCGTCACGCGGACGTCGGTGGCGCCTCCGGAGGCGTCGAGGGCTCCGGCCGTCATGCCGTGGTAGGCGCCGGTGAAGGCGAGGAGTCCGCTGCGTCCCGTGGCGGTCCGGACGAGCTTGAGGGCCGCTTCGACTGCGTCGGTGCCCGCCGGTCCGCAGAACTGAATGCGTGCGTCGTCGGCGAGCCGGCCGGGGAGGGTGGCGAACAGTTCGGAGGTGAAGGCGTCCTTGACGGGGGTGGCGAGGTCGAGGACGTGGAGGGGCGCTCCCGAGTCGAGGACCTTTCTGATGGCCTCCAGGACCACGGGGTGGTTGTGGCCGAGGGCGAGGGTCCCGGCGCCGGACAGGCAGTCGAGGTAGCGGCGGCCGTCGGCGCCTTCGATGGTGAGCCCTCGGGCCCGCACGGGCACGATGGGCAGGGAGCGGGCGTAGGTCCTCGCGGCGGACTCGCGCTGGGACTGGCGGCGCAGGATGCCCTCGTACTCGCCCCCTTTGTCCCCACGGTCCGCCCGGTCCCCACGGTCCACGCGGTCCGAACGGTCCGAACGGTCCACGCGGTCCGTCCGGTCGGTCCGGTCCGTCGGCCGGGTCTGCGTGCGCGCGGCCGGTGGGACGGCCGGAGCTGGTTCGGTCACGGCCACGGCTCGGTGTCCTCCCGCTGTAACAGTTGCGTTGCACATCGGGGCGTCGCGGGGCAGCCTCAAGGGCCGCTCTCGGCGCCACCGTTGTGTCCCCCGTACGTACCAACGACGGGAACTGCCGGGGATCACGGGCCGGGAGGCAGGAAGTTGGCGTGTCCCGGATCACGGCACGGCAACGGTCGGGCGGTGCCCGGAACCGTGGGCGGGGCGCGTACCGTCCCCTCCGGCACCGGCATAGTGGGGGCCGTCGGTCGTGTCCGCGAGGGCCCGGCCGCTGTTCGTCCCGGCAAGAAGCTGCACAAGTAGACGTAGTCCCAGGGGGATCACGAGATGCGATCGATTCGTCCGCTGCTGATGGCGGCATCCGCCGTCGCGGCGCTGACGCTCACCGTCACGGCCTGCGGTCCGAGCGAGGAGAACGCGGGTGGGGACAAGCCCGTCGCTCCTGTCAGCCTGGACCCGGACAAGATCAAGATTCCGGAGGACCTGAAGGACCGCCTGAAGGAACACGGGATCGACCTCGACAAGTGGCGGAACGGCGAGTGGAAGAACTGGGACCGCGACAAGTGGCTGCGTGAGGCCAAGGACTTCGTCAACCCGATCATCGAGGACCTCTGGGACCCGGACCGGATGCGCGAGGCCGAGCGGCCCGACAAGCCGGTCGAGGAGGAGGACATCTCCGGCGACAAGGGTGTCACCGACCCGACGCCCGAGCCGGTGCGGGCGAAGGACGTGGCGGCGAAGTACCACGACAACGCGCCCGAGTCCGGCAAGGTCTTCTTCGACGGCCCCGAGGGCTCGATGGTCTGCTCGGCCACGGTCGTGAAGGACCCGGCGCACCCGGGCAAGTCGAACCTGGTCTGGACGGCCGGGCACTGTGTGCACAAGGGCAAGCAGGGCGGCTGGTACCGGAACATCGCCTTCGTTCCCTCGTACAACGACGCGGCGATGGAGACCTCCGCGCTGGAGAAGGCGACGCGGGAGCAGATCGCCCCGTACGGCGTGTGGTGGGCGGACTGGGTCAAGACCTCCGACCAGTGGATCTCCGAGGGCGCGTCCACCGGTGGTGCCGGTGCTCCTTATGACTTCGCGGTCATCAAGGTGACGCCGGAGAAGGGTTCTTCGGGCAAGTCGCTGGAGGAGACGGTCGGTTCGGCGCTTCCGGTGGAGTTCAACGCCCCGGCCGTGCCGAAGATCGCGAGCATGACGGCGACGGGCTATCCGGCGGCGCCGCCGTTCGACGGGCAGAAGATGTTCCAGTGCCAGGACAAGCCGGGTCGGCTGTCGCTGAAGGCGGAGCAGCCGACGATGTACCGGATCGGCTGCACGATGACCGGTGGTTCGTCGGGTGGCGGCTGGGTCGCCAAGGGTGGTGACGGCAAGCCGGCGCTGGTGTCGAACACGTCGATCGGCCCGTCGACGGCCGGTTGGCTCGCGGGTCCGCGTTTCGGTCCGGAGGCCAAGGCGGTCTTCGACGAGGTCAGCAAGAAGTACGCCGGCCAGTAGGCACGGTGCGGAGGCGGGGCCCCGGGTCCCGCCTCCTTCCTCGTCCGGCGCGACCGGCATACTGTGCACCGCTCATGACACGTCCATGGCAACATCAACGGGGAATACATTCATGCGTTCCGTACGACTCATACCCGCCGCCCTCGGCCTGGTCACCGCGCTCGCGCTGACCGCCACGGCCTGCGGCCCGACCGAGACCCCCGCCGACGGCAAGCCCGCCACCGGCGCGAGCAGCTCGGCACCCGCCGCCGACGGCGGTGACGGGGGCGCCGACCTCACCAAGGACCTCGCCGACAAGCTGAAGAAGCACGGCGTCGACCTGGACAAGTGGAAGAACGGCGAGTGGAAGAACTGGGACCAGGAGACCTGGCTCCGTGAGGCCGAGGACTTCGTCAACCCGGTGATCGAGGGCCTCTGGGACCCCGCTCGCATGCAGTCGGCGAAGAGCCCGGACCAGACGATCACCGCTCAGGCCGGCACCGGTGGCACCGACCCGACGCCCCGGCCCGTCAAGGCCCAGCGCGAGAAGACGCCGTACCACCGGTACGCGGCTCCGGTCGGCAAGATCTTCTTCGACTCGCCGCAGGGCTCGATGGTCTGCTCCGGCACCATCGTGAAGGACCCGCGCCATCCCGGTAAGTCGAACCTGGTCTGGACGGCCGGCCACTGCGTCCACGCGGGCAAGAGGGGCGGCTGGTACCGCAACATCACCTTCGTCCCGGCCTTCAACGACCTGGGCAAGTCCCCGGCCGCGCTGCAGAACGCGCAGCCGCACGAGGTCTACCCGTACGGCCAGTTCTGGGCCGACTGGGCCGTGACCTCGGGCGAGTGGATCAACGCGGGCGGCACCAACCAGGCCTGGCCGTACGACTACGCCGTGCTGCACGTGCAGCCGGAGCGTGGCCGGAAGTCCCTGGAGGAGACCGTCGGCGTCGCGCTGCCGGTCGACTTCTCCGCGCCGACGGCCGCGCAGTCCGGGACGATGGGCGCCTGGGGCTACCCGGCGGCGCCGCCGTACAACGGCATGATCATGCACAAGTGCCTGGACCGGGCGAGCCGCATCACGACGGCTCCGGCCACGCCGACGATGTACCGGATCGGTTGCACGATGACCGGTGGATCCTCGGGCGGCGGCTGGTTCCGGGTGCTGCCGAACGGCACGACGGCGCTCGTGTCGAACACGTCGATCGGCCCGGCCGGCGGCAACGGCTGGCTCGCCGGACCTCAGCTGGGGCGCGGCGGCAAGGCCGTGCACGAGATGGTCAGCAAGAAGTTCGCCCGCTGACGGCGGGGAACTGCTGACGGCGGGGAACTGCTGACGCACCACGACAGCGCGAAGGCGCCGGTTCCTCCCCGAGGGGAGGGACCGGCGCCTTCGCCGTGTGGTCAGTGGGCCGCGGGGACGTACGGCGCGAGCAGCGCCGCCAGCTCCTCGTGGACCCGGGCCTTGAGCAGGGTGCCCTCCGGGGTGTGCTCCTCGGACTCCACCTCGCCCTCGGCGTGGACGCGCGAGACCAGACCGCCCTGCGTGTACGGCACGAGGACCTCCAGCTCGACCTCCGGGCGCGGCAGCTCGGAGTCGATGAGCGCGAGCAGCTCGTCGATGCCCTGGCCCGAGCGGGCCGAGACCACGATGGAGTGCTTCTCCATCCGCAGCAGACGCTGGAGCACCAGCGGGTCGGCCGCGTCCGCCTTGTTGACGACGACGATCTCCGGCACGTTCACCGCGCCGACGTCGCGGAAGACCTCGCGGACGGCGGCCAGCTGCTCCTCCGGGGCGGGGTGCGAGCCGTCCACCACGTGCAGGATGAGGTCGGACTCGGCGACCTCCTCCATGGTGGAGCGGAACGCCTCGACCAGGTGGTGCGGCAGGTGCCGGACGAAGCCGACGGTGTCGGCCAGGGTGTAGACCCGGCCGGTGGGCGTCTCGGCCCGGCGGACGGTCGGGTCGAGGGTGGCGAACAGGGCGTTCTCCACGAGGACGCCCGCGCCCGTGAGCCGGTTGAGCAGGGAGGACTTGCCGGCGTTGGTGTATCCGGCGATGGCGACCGAGGGCACCTTGTTGCGGCGGCGCTCCTGCCGCTTGACGTCACGGCCGGTCTTCATCTCCGCGATCTCCCGGCGCATCTTCGCCATCTTCTCGCGGATGCGGCGCCGGTCGGTCTCGATCTTGGTCTCACCGGGACCGCGGGTGGCCATGCCGCCACCGCCGCCGCCACCCATCTGACGGGACAGCGACTGACCCCAGCCACGCAGTCGCGGCAGCATGTACTGCATCTGCGCGAGGGCGACCTGCGCCTTGCCCTCTCGGGACTTGGCGTGCTGGGCGAAGATGTCGAGGATGAGGGCGGTCCGGTCGACCACCTTCACCTTGACGACGTCTTCGAGGGCGATGAGCTGGCCGGGGCTGAGTTCGCCGTCGCAGACGACGGTGTCGGCGCCGGTCTCGAGCACGATGTCGCGCAGCTCGCGGGCCTTGCCGGAGCCGATGAAGGTGGCCGGGTCCGGCTTGTCGCGGCGCTGGATCACGCCGTCGAGCACGAGGGCTCCGGCCGTCTCGGCGAGGGCGGCGAGCTCCGCGAGGGAGTTCTCCGCGTCCTGCACCGTCCCGGAGGTCCAGACGCCGACCAGCACGACGCGCTCCAGGCGCAGCTGGCGGTACTCGACCTCGGTGACGTCCTCGAGCTCGGTGGAGAGGCCGGCGACACGTCGCAGAGCCGCGCGCTCGGAGCGGTCGAACTGGTCGCCGTCCCGCTCTCCGTCGATCTCGTGGCTCCAGGCGACGTCCTCTTCCATCAGGGCATCGGCCCGAAGGCTCTCGGTACGGCTCGTCTCCGCGAAGCTCTGTTCGTCCTGGGAAGGGGAAGAAGAGGAGGTCATTGGGTCCTAACGTCGATGAGGAGATAGGTGTGTCTCTGCCGGTCACAACGCCTGCGGGCGCCGGAAGATTCCCGGTCGCGGCCGCGTCGCCGACCTGAAGATGGTGACACGGCCCCGCCGGGCCCGTCACCCGGGTTTCGACGCGGCCGCGGGCGGGGCGGTCATCCGGTTTTCGAGGCGGTCCTCGCGGGTTCGGCGGGGCGGCTGCGCCAGTCGGGGTGGCCGGGCATGGCGGGGGTCTTCGCCTCGTACAGCCAGCCGCGGAAGAAGGCGGCGAGGTCCCGGCCCGCGACCTCGCCGGCGAGGGCCGTGAAGTCGGCCGTGGTCGCGGTGCCGTCCCGGTGCTCGGTGACCCAGCGGCGCTCCAGGCGCTGGAAGGCCTCGGTGCCGATCTCCTGGCGGAGCGCGTAGAGGACGAGGGCACTGCCGTCGTACACGACGGGCCGGAAGAGGCTGATCTTGTGGTCCGGCGTGGGGGGTTCCGGCGCGGCCGGCGGTCCGCCGTCGGCCCGCCAGCCGTCGGAGGCGGCGTACGCGGCCTTCATGCGGCGCTCCAGGGACTTCCCGGCGGTGTCCTCGGCGTACAGCGCCTCGTACCAGCTGGCGTGTCCCTCGTTGAGCCACAGGTCGGACCAGGCGCGGGGCGAGACGCTGTCGCCGAACCACTGGTGGGCCAGCTCGTGGACCATCACGGAGTCGACGTACCACTCCGGGTAGGCGGGCTCGGTGAAGATGCCGCGTTCGAAGAGCGAGAGGGTCTGGGTCTCCAGCTCGAAGCCGGTGGCGGCGTCGGCGATGAGCACGCCGTACGTCTCGAAGGGGTACGGGCCGACCTGCCGTTCCATCCACTCCAGGTGGCCGGGGGTGCGGCGCAGCCAGGGCTCCATGCGCTCCTTGTCGGCGGTGGCCACCACGTCCCGTACGGGGAGCCCGTGGGGGCCGGTGCGGTGGACGACGGTGGAGCGGCCGATGGAGACCTGGGCGAGCTCCGTGGCCATGGGGTGCCGGGTGCGGTACGTCCAGGTGGTGGTGGCGCCGTGTTCGACGCGGCCTTCGGGGAGCCCGTTGGCGACGACGGTGAGCTCGCTGGGGGCGGTGACCCGGAAGGTGAACCAGGCCTTGTCGGCCGGGTGGTCGTTCGAGGGGAAGACCCGGTGGGCGGCGTCGGCCTGGTTGGCCATGGCGAGGCCGTCGCCGGTGCGGACCCAGCCGCCGGTGGCGGCGGGGCCGGTGGGGTCACTGGTGTGGGTGACGGTGATCCTGACCTCCTCGCCCGCGTCGATCGGGACGACGGGGGTGACGACGAGGTCCTCGCCGCTGGTGACGTACGCGGCGGGGATGCCGTCGACGGTGACGGCGGAGACCGTGCCGTGGGTGAAGTCGAGGTTGAGCCGCTCCAGGTCCTCGGTGGCGCGCGCGTCGATGCGGGTGACGGCGGCGAGCGGCTTGGTGTTGACCCCGGGGTAGGTGAGGTCGAGCGTGTACGCGAGGACGTCGTAGCCGGGGTTGCCGAGGTGCGGGAAGAGCGGGTCCCCGATGCCGAGCGGCGGCGGGGCGGGCAGCGTGGCGGCGACGAGCCCGGCGGAGGCGGCGACCAGGACGGCGGAGCGGAGCCATCGCGCGCGGGGCAGGGCGGTTCGGACGAGCGGCATGGGCCAGGGCCTTTCCGGAGGAATGGCCCTACGGCTACCAGTGCCGCCGCCGCGCACCGGGGCGGCGCGCGCGCCGGCCACCCGAAGGGGGTCGTCGACCCGGTCCGCGCGAGTGGCACGCACGCGCGCGCGTGCGTCGGCGGGGTCGGGCGGCGCGTGCGTCGGCGAGGTCGGGCGGCGCGTGCGTCGGCGGCGCCCGCGCCCGGGCGGTGGTGTCAGTGCAGGCCGCGGGCGTGGTGGGCGCGGCTGACGTCGTACACGCCGGGCACGTCCCGCATCGCCTTCATGAGGGCGGCGAGGCGGGCGACGTCGGGGAGGTGGAGGGTGTACGTGTGGCGGACCCGCTGCTCACTGGGCGGTTCGACGTTCGCCGAGACGACGGCGGCCCCGAAGCCGGCGATGGCCTCGGTGAGGTCGGCGAGCAGTCCGGGCCGGCCGAAGGACTCGGCGAGGAGGGTGACCCGGCCTTGGGGGGTGTCGCCCCAGCGGACGGTGACGGGCTCGCGGCCGAGGGCGCGCATGGCGTCCACGGCCGAGCATCGGGCGCGGTGGACGGTGACCGATCCGCCGCGTACCCGGAAGCCGGTGATGGCGTCGGGCGGTACGGGGGTGCAGCAGCCCGCCGGGCGGACGGCGGCGGCCTCCTCGCCGTCCAGTTCGGCGTGCAGCTCGGCGCCGGAGCGCCGGTCGGCGGGGACGCTGACCTGCGGCCGGGGGTCGCTGGGTGCGGTGGGGGGAGCGGTGCTCTCGGGGTGGGCCCGGAGCCAGCCGGTGATCGCGATCCGCGCGGCGGGGGTACGGGCGTGGTCGAGCCACTCGGGGGACGGTCCGGACACGGTGTCCTGGGCGAGCAGCAGCTGGACGGTGTCCCCGTCGCCGAGGACGGTGCTCAGGGGTGCGAGGCGGCCGTTGACGCGGGCGCCGAGGCAGGCGTGGGCCGCCTCGCCGTGCTGGGCGTACGCGGCGTCGACGCAGCTGGCGCCGGTGGGGAGGCTGATCGTGCCGGGGGCGCTGCCGTCGGCGCGGAAGACGGTGATCTCGTCGTCCTCGGCGAGGTCGGCGCGGAGCGAGGTCCAGAAGGTGTCGGGGTCGGGGGCGGCCTGCTGCCAGTCGAGGAGGCGGGAGAGCCAGCCGGGGCGGGTGGGGTCGACGCGCTCGCCTTCGTCGGTTCCCGGGGCGGTGCCGTCGGGCTCCTGGCCCACATGGGGGTTGCCGAGGGCGACGACCCCGGCCTCGGCGACCTTGTGCATGCGGTGGGTCCGGATGAGGACCTCGGCGACGGCGCCGTCGGGGGCGGCGATCGCGGTGTGCAGCGACTGGTAGAGGTTGAACTTGGGGGCCGCGATGAAGTCCTTGAACTCGGAGATCACCGGGGTGAAGCAGGTGTGGAGCTCGCCGAGGACCGCGTAGCAGTCGGCGTCCTCGCCGACGAGGACGAGGAGCCGTCCGAAGTCGCAGCCGCGCAGTTCGCCGCGCTTGAGGCGGACCCGGTGGACGGAGACGAAGTGGCGGGGGCGGACGAGGACCTCGGCGCCGATGTCCGCCTCGCGCAGGACGGCCGCGACCTGGTCGGCGACGGTGTCGAGCGCGGTCGGGGCGCCGGGGTTGTCCGCGATGAGCGCGCGGGTGGTCGCGTACTCCTCGGGGTGGAGGATCGCGAAGACCAGGTCCTCCAGCTCGCTCTTGAGGGCCTGGACGCCGAGCCGCTCGGCGAGCGGGATGAGTACGTCCCGGGTGACCTTGGCGATCCTGGCCTGTTTCTCGGGGCGCATCACGCCGAGGGTGCGCATGTTGTGGAGGCGGTCGGCGAGTTTGATCGACATGACGCGGACGTCGCTGCCGGTGGCGACGAGCATCTTGCGGAAGGTCTCGGGCTCGGCGGCGGCGCCGTAGTCGATCTTCTCGACCTTGGTGACTCCGTCGACGAGGTAGGCGACCTCGTCGCCGAACTCACGGCGCACCTGATCGAGCGTCACCTCGGTGTCCTCGACGGTGTCGTGGAGGAGGGAGGCGGTCAGGGTGGTGGTCTCGGCGCCGAGCTCGGCGAGGATGAGGGTGACCGCGAGCGGGTGCGTGATGTACGCCTCGCCGCTCTTGCGGAACTGGCCGCGGTGCGAGGACTCGGCGAGGGCGTACGCCCGGCCGAGCACCGTCAGGTCGGCCTCGGGATGGTGGGCGCGGTGTGCCTCCGCCACATGGCCGATGGCGTCCTGCAGCCGGTCACGGGGCGCCGGTCCCGCGGTGGCGCCGAGCAGGGCGGCGCGGCCGAGGCGGCGCAGGTCGATCCGGGCGCGTCCGCGTCTGCGGCCGGCCATGTCGGTGCCTGCGCTCTCGGCGGCACTCAGGGGGTTGGTGGCCTCTGCGCTCATGGGGCACCTCCGGCGGCGTCGACCGGCGGTGGGCGGGCCAGGCGTGCCCGGGGGGCCGGTGCTTGATGCTACCGACCCCACCACGTGGCGCAGTCACGCTCTCGCTCAGCGTGAATCGGATCACCCATTCGAGGGACGGCGCCGTCGTTGACAGTTTCGATTCCGCCGCGCGGGGTCAGGCTCCGGCTTCCAGCCACGTCGGGTCGATCGCGCCCTCGGCCACGATGACCGCAGGACCCGTCATGTCGATCCGGCCGTCGGGGTGCTCGGTGATGACCAGGGTCCCGCCGAGCACGTCGACGGTGTACGTGGCGGGGGTGCCGGTCTCGGCGGGGTCGACGCCGTCCCGGCGGGCGGTGGCGACGGCCACGGCGCACGCGCCGGTGCCGCAGGAGCGGGTCTCGGCGGCGCCGCGCTCGTGGACCCGCATGGCGATGTGGCGGGGGCCGCGGTCGGCGACGAACTCGATGTTGACCCCGTCCGGGTAGACGGCCGCGGGCTCGTAGGGCGGCTCGTCGTACAGGGTGCCGGCGTGGGCGAGGTCCTCGACGAAGGCGACCGCGTGCGGGTTCCCCATGTTCACGTTGCGCGCGGGCCAGCTGCGGCCGTCGACGGTGACGGTGACACCGGCCTCGGGCAGTGCGGCGCGGCCCATGGCGACGGTGACGGAGCCGTCCTTGTCCAGGTGGACGTGCTTGACGCCGCCCCGGGTGGCGACGGCGACCTCGCCGGCGGTGACGTGCCCCGCGTGCTCCAGGTAGCGGGCGAAGACCCGGACCCCGTTCCCGCACATCTCGGCGACGGAGCCGTCGGCGTTGCGGTAGTCCATGAACCACTCGGCCTCGTCGGCCAGGTGGCGCGCCTCGGGGTGGGCGGCGCTGCGCACGACGTGCAGGAGCCCGTCGCCCCCGATGCCGGCCCGCCGGTCGCAGAGCCGCGCCACGACGGCGGGCGGCAGGTCGACGGCGTTCTCCGCGTCGGGGACGATCACGAAGTCGTTCTCGGTGCCGTGGCCCTTGAGGAAGGGGAGCGGCGAGGTCTGCGTGCTGGTCACGCGATCAACTGTACGGGTCGGGTCCGACACCCGGCGCGGCGTGTCCACGGGGCGGTCGCTGCCGGCAGGCCCGGGCGCGGCTCAGCGCGGGCGGGCCCGGGGGGCGGCTCGCGCGGGCGGGCCCGGGGCGCGGCTCACGCAGGCGGGCCCGGGGCGCGGCTCACACACGCAGGCCCTGGGCCGTGGCTCACACACGCAGGCCCTGGGCCGTGGCTCACACACGCAGGCCCTGGCCCGTGGCTCATGCGGGCGGGCCCTGGGCTCGGCTCAGCGCAGGCGGGCCACGCGCCAGACCGCGAGCGCCACCAGGGCCGCGATCGTGGACAGGTACAGGGCGAGGACGCGCCAGTTCGGCCGCTCGCCCGAGCCGCGCGCCGGGAGTCCCGGCCAGGTGTAACCGACCTTGCGGGCGGCCATCATGCCCCAGCCCGCCGCGCAGGAGCTGATGAGGAGTCCGAGCATCGCGACGACCGCGCCGCCGTCTCCCGAGCCGAAGGCGAGCGGGAAGGCGAACATCAGCGAGCCGACGGCCGCCAGGCCCACGATCGGGGCGAGCTGCCAGATCCGCAGCCGGCGCTGGGGGCGGAGCTCGACCTCGACCTCGTCGGCGTCGACCTCGACGGCGGTGCCCTCGGCGTCGTCGGGACCGTCCGGGCTCAGCCCCACGGGCCCGACGGGGACGTCGTCCGTCGGATGGCCCGGTGTGTCGCCCGACGGATCCGCCGTCGGGTCACCCAGGGCCGCCTCGTGCTGTTCTCTGTCGCGAGGGCCGGCCTCCATCGCCACGCGCCCTCCCCACTCGGACTCCACTTGGTCGATCGATGCTCGATGATGGCACGCTCATGACCGCCGAAATGACGGGCAGTGCGTCCCGATGCCATCACGTGATCAGGCTGTAACCGCTCGTTCGACCAACGACAGCGCCTCCCGCGGGAGTTCCCCGCGGTGATCGTCGGCTCCGCTGAGCCAGTGCACGCGCGGGTCGCGGCGGAACCACGAATCCTGGCGGCGCGCGAAGCGCTTCGTGGCCCGCACGGTCTCGGCGCGCGCCTCCTCCTCGCTGCACTCCCCCGCCAGCGCCGCGAGGACCTGCTGGTAGCCGAGGGCGCGGGCCGCGGTGCGTCCTTCGCGCAGTCCCCGCGCCTCCAGGGCGCGCACCTCGTCGACGAGTCCGGCCTCCCACATCCGGTCCACGCGCGTGGCGATCCGCTCGTCGAGCTCGGGGCGGGCCACGTCGACGCCGATCTGGACGGTGTCGTAGACCGAGTCGTGACCCGGGAGGTTGGCGGTGAAGGGCTTGCCGGTGATCTCGATCACCTCAAGGGCCCGGACGATCCGGCGTCCGTTGCTGGGGAGGATCGCGCGGGCCGCCTCGGGGTCGGCCGCGGCAAGCCGGGCGTGCAGGACGCCGGAGCCGCGCTCCTCCAGCTCGGCCTCCAGGCGGGCCCGGACGGCGGGGTCGGTGCCGGGGAACTCCAGGGCGTCGACGGCCCCCCGTACGTACAGACCGGAACCGCCGACGAGGACCGGGGTGCGGCCGGCGGCGAGCAGCCGGTCGATCTCGGCGCGGGCCAGGCGCTGGTACTCGGCGACGCTGGCGGCCTCGGTCACGTCCCAGATGTCGAGGAGGTGGTGCGGGATGCCGCCGCGCTCCTCCGGCGTCAGCTTGGCGGTCCCGATGTCCATCCCCCGGTAGAGCTGCATCGAGTCGGCGTTGACGACCTCGCCGCCGAGCTGCTGGGCCAGGAATACACCCAGATCGGACTTTCCGGCTGCCGTGGGACCGACGACGGCGATGACCCGCGGGGCGGGAGCTGCAGTTCTCACCGTCCCAGTCTCGCAAACCTCATGCCCGGTCCCCGAACGAGCTACGTGACGGGCCCCATCCGGCTTCGTTGCCTGTTGCGAGGTTCCGACCGTCGAGCACCGCGGATTCCGGCCGTCGATCATCACGGAACCGCTCCCATCCGAGTACGCTATGGAGTGAATATGGGCGTTTTTGCAATGTTTCGCCGTAAGAAGTCGGACGCGATCGAGGCGGTCGAGACGGTCGAGACGTCCGCCGAGGAGACCGGAACCGAAGCCGGGGCGGCCGCCACGGCGGCCCCGACCGCCCTGACGGCTCCGGAGGACGGGACCGGTGACACGGATCGTGCGGACGGCGCGGAGGACGTCGAGACGGTCGAGGTGACGGCCGGGGCCGCCGCCGAGGTCGTGGAGATCC
The DNA here is from genome assembly GCF_040303145.1 of Streptomyces sp. NPDC096079. Taxonomy (NCBI): domain Bacteria; kingdom Bacillati; phylum Actinomycetota; class Actinomycetes; order Kitasatosporales; family Streptomycetaceae; genus Streptomyces; species Streptomyces sp. NPDC096079. Next base: position 60,118 of record NZ_JBEOST010000004.1, on the reverse strand, counting down.
CCAAGCAGCAGTCGGCCGAGGCCGCCGCCGACAACGAGGCGGGCGAAGGCGCCCGGAAGTAGGCCCCCGGGGTCCTGGGGGCAGGAACACGGACCGCACGACACGGACACGGGCCCCCGAGGTCCGCGGAGGGAAGGTGCCCCATGGGCTTCATGGACTCGCTGAAGGCCAAGCTCGCCCCGGCCAAGGACAAGGTCGCCGATCTCGCGCAGCAGCACGGCGAGAAGATCGACCACGGTCTGGACAAGGCCGCGAAGCTGGTCGACGAGAAGACCAAGGGCAAGTACAGCGACAAGATCCAGTCCGGTACGGGCAAGGCGAAGGGCGCCATCGACCGGATCGGGCACAAGGACGACGGCACGCCCGGCAGCGGTGACACCACGCCGCCGGCCGCCTGACGGCGTCGCCCCGGCCGACAGTCCCTCCGCACGGCGGACGGCCGCGGAGCATCACGCTCCGCGGCCGTCCGCCGTTCTCGTGCCAGGGCTCCTCAGGACCAGGCCGCGACGAAGTACCCCACGCCGTACGGGGCGTCCTCGAAGAGCAGCCGGCCGTCGAGCCCGGCGCCCTCGGCGGCGCCCGCGAGGACCTGCCAGGGCGCGCGGCCGGCCACCAGCAGCTCGGACGCGAGCCCGGCGTCCAGCGCCAGCAGGGCCGCCACGTCCGCCGCGCCGAGCGCCCGCGCGGCCTCCGCGTCGAAGCCGGCGGCCCGCTCGTCCAGGTAGCCCGGCGCCTTCACCGTGCGGCAGGCGCTGCCGTCGCCCAGCACCAGGAGGGCGACCCGCGCGGCCGAGGCGGCGAGCTCACGGCCCGTCGCGGCGCACTCCTCCGCCGCCGTCGCCGCCGACACGCCCAAGCCCTCGATCGGCGCGTCGGCCCAGCCGGCGCGCGTGAGGAGCCAGGCGCCGACGGCTAGGGAGGCGGGCAGGGGACGGTCGCCGTCCGTGCCTTCCCCCAGGCGCACGTCGAGGTCGACGCCGAATCCGGCGAAGGAGCCGCGCGCACCGGCCGGGTAGACGCCCCGCGCGCCCTCGTCGGCGGGCCCGACGACGTACAGCCGGTCCGGGCGGGCGGCCGCGAGCAGCCCGACCGCGTCGGCGCAGGCCGCCCGCGCGGCGTCCAGCTCGGGGGCGGCGCCGGTCGCGACCTCGGGGAGGAGGAGGGGTGGGCAGGGGGTGACGGCTGCGGCGACAAGCATGATCGGCAGCCTACTGGGCGGGGCGGGCGGGCGTTACGGACGCGCCTGCCGGTGTTGCTGGGGGCATGCGCCCCCGCCGGTGCGACCCCGCAGGGCAAGCGCCCCGCCGGTGCGACCCCGCAGGGCAAACGCCCCGCCGATGCGGCCCCGCGGGGCATGCGCCCAGGCCGGTGCGGCCCCGCCCCTCGTCAGGGCGTGGGCGCCGTCAGTGCGCGCCGCAGGCCGGTGCGTCGGCGGCCGGGAGCGGGGCCGGGACGCCGATCTGCGGGAGGCCCAGGAGGACGCCCGTCTGCTTCGGGGCGGCCGTGCGCTTCTCCCAGGCGTCGCCCGCGCGCGTGCGGCGGACGGTGAGGACCTCGCCCTCCGCGAGCAGGTGGTGCGGCGCCGCGTAGGTGATCTCGACCGTCACCACGTCGCCGGGGCGGACCTCCTCGGCCGGCTTCGTGAAGTGGACGAGCCGGTTGTCGGGGGCGCGGCCCGAGAGGCGGTGGGTCTCGCCGTCCTTGCGGCCCTCGCCCTCCGCGACCATGACCTCCAGGGTGCGGCCGACCTGCTTCTTGTTCTCCTCCCAGGAGATCTCCTCCTGGAGGGCGACCAGACGCATGTAGCGCTCCTGGACGACCTCCTTGGGGATCTGTCCCTCCATGGTCGCGGCCGGGGTCCCGGGCCGCTTGGAGTACTGGAAGGTGAAGGCGTTCGCGAAGCGGGCCTCGCGGACGGCGTGCATGGTCTGCTCGAAGTCCTCCTCGGTCTCGCCGGGGAAGCCCACGATGATGTCGGTGGAGATGGCCGCGTGCGGGATGGCCGCGCGGACCTTCTCGATGATGCCGAGGAAACGCTCCTGCCGGTAGGAGCGGCGCATCGCCCGGAGGATGGAGTCCGAGCCGGACTGCATCGGCATGTGCAGCTGCGGCATGACGTTCGGCGTCTCGGCCATGGCCGCGATGACGTCGTCCGTGAAGTCGCGCGGGTGGGGGGAGGTGAAGCGGACGCGCTCCAGGCCCTCGATCTGCCCGCAGGCGCGCAGCAGCTTGCTGAAGGCCTCGCGGTCGCCCAGGTCGGAGCCGTACGCGTTGACGTTCTGGCCGAGCAGGGTGATCTCGGAGACGCCCTCGGCGACCAGCGCCTCGATCTCGGCGAGGATGTCGCCGGGCCGGCGGTCCTCCTCCTTGCCGCGCAGCGCGGGGACGATGCAGAAGGTGCAGGTGTTGTTGCAGCCGACGGAGATCGAGACCCACGCGGCGTAGGCGGACTCGCGGCGGGTCGGCAGCGTGGAGGGGAAGGCCTCCAGGGACTCGGCGATCTCGATCTGGGCCTCCTCCTGCACGCGGGCGCGCTCCAGGAGGACGGGCAGCTTGCCGATGTTGTGCGTGCCGAAGACCACGTCGACCCAGGGGGCCTTCTTGACGATGGTGTCGCGGTCCTTCTGGGCGAGACAGCCGCCGACGGCGATCTGCATGCCGGGGCGGGTGGTCTTCATCGGGGCGAGCCGGCCGAGGTTGCCGTAGAGCTTGTTGTCGGCGTTCTCGCGGACCGCGCAGGTGTTGAAGACGACGACGTCGGCGTCGCCGTCCGCGCCCTTGGGGGCCCGGACGTAACCCGCCTCTTCCAGCAGACCGGAGAGCCGCTCGGAGTCGTGGACGTTCATCTGGCACCCGTAGGTGCGGATCTCGTAGGTCTTGGTGCCGTCAACGCTCACTGCGGTGCTCCGGTCGCTGCTGCTCGTCATGCGTCCAAGGGTAGGCGGTCCGGGGACGGCCCCCGTCCCGCGCGGGAGCCCGGTCCGGGCCGCCGCGCCCTGCGGTTTTCCGCAGGGCGGCCGGGTGGGAAGCCTCGTACCGGGGCGGAGCTGGGATTTCTAGCGTGGAGGAGTGCCGGGGCGAGTGCCCCGGGAAGCCGCTCGCCCCTGGGAGACCCCTCGTGCTCGTCTCGCCTCCGTCCCTGCCCCTCGCCCTGGCCGGGGAGCCCGCCGACGGGTTCGCCGGCTGGGCCGCCGGGCTCGTCGACACGCTGGGCGGGCCCGGTGCGGGGCTCGCCATCGCCCTGGAGAACCTGTTCCCGCCGCTGCCCAGCGAGGTGATCCTGCCGCTGACCGGCTTCGCCGCCGGGCAGGGCGTCCTGAGTCTCGCCTCGGCGCTGTTCTGGACGACGCTGGGTTCGGTGGTCGGGGCGGTGGCGCTGTACTGGATCGGCGCGCTGTTCGGCCGGGAGCGGATGCACGCCCTCTGGGCCCGGCTGCCGCTGGTGAAGGTCTCCGATCTGGAGCGGACCGAGCGGTGGTTCGCCCGGCACGGCACCAAGGCGGTGTTCCTGGGGCGGATGGTGCCGATCTTCCGGAGTCTGATCTCCGTCCCCGCGGGCGTCGAGCGGATGCCGCTGCCCGTGTTCGTCCTGCTCACGGCGCTCGGCAGTCTGCTGTGGAACAGCGTCCTCGTGATGGCCGGTTACTGGCTCGGCGACCGCTGGGACCTGGTCGAGGGGTACGTGGGCGTGGTGTCCAAGGCCGTCCTGGTGCTCGTCCTCGTGGCCCTGGCCGCGTTCCTCGCCGTACGGCTCCGAGGACGCGGGAAGGGCGCCGCGAGGCACGGCGCCGGGCACGGGCGCGGTCGCGACGCCGCGAGGCACGAAGCCGAGGACCCGCGCGGCCGCGGTCAGCACCGACGGACCCCGTGAGAGAGGAGCGGGGCTCCGTACCGTACGGACGATTGTGTACGGGGCCGGGACCCGAACTAGGCTCCGGGACCGTGCGAGCGGACGGGGAGGAGACCGGGGCGGGCCGCCGGCTCGCCGGGGTGCTGCTCGGCTGCCTGAGCGCCCTCCTCGGCGCCCTGTTCCTCCTGGCCGCCGGAGCCCTGCTCGGCCCCTTCCTGCTGTGGCCCCGCACCCGGCCCCGCGCGCGGCGGTTCCTGATGGCCGGGGCCCGGCGGCTGGTGGCGCTGGAGCGGGGCCGCCGCTCGGTCTTCTTCGGCGACCGCTTCCCCGGCCCGTACGAGGTCCCCGACCGGCGGGTGCTGCGGTACCTCGCGGCCCGCGTCGGCACCGGGCTCGTGTCGGGGATCGTCCTCGGGCTGCTCGTCTTCGGCGAGGTCCTGGCCGTCCTGCTCGTGCGGGGCGTGGTCCGGGGCTCGCTCGGCTGGACCGAGCTCCTCGGTCAGCTGCTGCTCGGCGGCGTGCTGCTGTTCCTCGACGTCCAGGGCCTGTACGCGCTCAGCGCGCTCGACGCCCGCCTCGCGCGCGCGTGCTTCGGCCCCTCCGAGCAGGAGCTGCTGCGGCGGCGCATCGACGAGCTCGCGCTCAGCCGGGCGGCCGTGGTCCAGGCCGTGGACACCGAGCGCCGGCGGATCGAGCGCGATCTCCACGACGGCGTGCAGCAGCGGCTGGTGGCCTTGGCCATGCTGCTCGGCCGGGCCCGCCGGGGCCGGGAGCGCGACCCGGAACAGGCCGACGCACTGCTGCGGCAGGCGCACCGGGAGGCCCAGGACGTGCTGGCCGAGCTGCGGGACGTGGCCTGGCGGGTGTACCCCGCGGGCCTCGACAGCCTCGGTCTCGAAGAGGCGCTCGGCGGGGTGGCCCAGCGGTGCGGGATCCCGCTGCGCGTGCGGTTCGAGGCGGGGGACGCGCCGCTGCCCCCGGCGGTGGAGACCGCCGCGTACTTCGTGGTCTCGGAGGCGGTCACGAACGCCGCCAAACACTCCTCCGCCGCCGCGGTCTCCGTCTGCGTGACGCGGACCGGCGCGCTGCTCACCGTGCGCGTCGAGGACGACGGCCGGGGCGGCGCGGACCCGGCGGGGAGCGGACTCACCGGGTTGCGCAGCCGGGTCGCCGCGCTCGACGGGACCCTGCGTGTCGAAAGCCCCCTCGGGGGACCCACCACTCTTGTCGCGGAGCTGCCGTGCGCGTGATCCTGGCCGAGGACTCGACCCTGCTGCGGGAGGGCCTGGTGCGGCTGCTCGTCGAGGAGGGCCACGAGGTGCTGGCCGCCTTCGGCGACGCGGACGGCCTCGTCGCCGAGGTGGAGGCGCGGCGCCCGGACGTCGTGGTCGCCGACATCCGGATGCCGCCGACCCACACCGACGAGGGGCTGCGGGCCGCCGTGGAGATCCGGGAGCGGCTGCCGGAGACCGGGGTGCTCGTGCTCTCCCAGTACGTCGAGCGCAGCTATGCGGCCCGGCTGCTCGCCGCCGGCGCGGAGCGGGTCGGCTACCTGCTGAAGGACCGGGTGGCGCAGGTGGAGGAGTTCCTCGACGCGCTGGAGCGGATCCACGCGGGCGGAGCGGCGATCGACCCGGAGGTCGTGCACCAGCTCGTCGTGCGCAGCGCCCACGCCGATCCCCTGGCCCGGCTCACCCCGCGCGAGCGCGAGGTGCTCCAGGTGCTGGCCCAGGGGTACACGAACGCGGCGATCGCGCGGGAGCTGCACCTGTCGCTGAGCGCGGTGGAGAAGTATCTCAACGCCGTCTTCGACAAGCTGGAGTTGCACAGGACCGACGGCTACAGCCGCCGGATCCTGGCGGTGCTGCGCTGTCTGGAGGCCTGAGCCCGCGGGGCAAGGACCTCGCAGGCGCCGCGGGCCCGGCTTGAGCGGTAGGACCCCTAGGGGGTGTTTCGAAAGTCCTGTGCGGTGCCCGCGGTGTCCGGTGCGTGCCCTCGGCGTGCCGGACGAAAGCCCTCGTAGCGGAGCTACTTGGGTCTTTGGCCGGTGCGGCGAGGGGGCGTGCCGGACACCGCGGGTGCTGTGCGGGACTTCCGAAACACCCCCTAGCTCAGCGTGCGGGTCCGGGTCGCCTCGCGGTCGCCCGGCGCCGTCGTCCTGAGCAGGCCCTTGTCGCTGGAGCTCGCCGGTGCGGTCGCGCCCACCGGGGTGGTGGTCATGGGGCGGTCGGCGGCGCAGCGCTGCTTCTCGGCCTCGGACATGGGGCCGGTGCGCTGGAGCAGCCGGTCGGGCACGGCGCGGGAGGGCCCGTCGACGACGACGTGCAGCCGGTAGTCGTCCTTCTTGCCGACGAACCAGCCCTCGACGCGCTCGCGGCTGGGCTGCAGCTCGACCCAGCTGACCTCGCCGGGCTGGATCTGCTCGACGACGGTCCGCTGGTCGCCGCTGAACCACTGCCAGGGCCGCTGCCAGCCCTTCTCGTACGCCCGGGAGAACTGGGCGGCCATCGGCCGTTCCTTCATCCGCTTCTCGTCCTCCGCGCGGTCGCCGCTGGTGGGCAGCCGGGCCACTTCGGGGAGGGCGAGGCCGGCGTCGGCGTACGTCTGGGAGACGCTGTCGTGGCTGCGCTCGGAGTACGAGAGGAGCCGGCTGTGCTCCAGGGCGTTGCGGGTGCAGTTGACGTAGGCCTCGCCGACGACCCGCGCCTCGTCGTAGTAGCGGAAGGAGGTGCGGGTGTCCGGCTGGAACACGCAGGCGTTCTCGCCGTTGCAGGCGGCGGCCGCGTTGTGCAGGCTGCTCTCCCGTTCGTTGCCCTTGTACGCCTCCGACGTGCCGAGGCGCGTCTTGTCGACGGTCTTGTCGACGGCGGGCGGCACCTCGACCGCGCGGACGCGGGCGATCATCGGTGAACAGGTCACGTGGGTGCGGGAGTCGGTGACCCGGGAGGTGAAGGTGAGCACCGGCTCGTTCTCGCCGGCCGTGAACACGTAGGCGCGGCCGGTCCAACGGCCCTTCCCCGGGGTGCCCTTCACGCGGTCGGGGTCGCCGGCGGTGGTGACGTCCTGGACGGCGCCGCCGGAGCCGGACACCTCGTACGGCTGGCCCGCGGCGACCTGTTCGCCGGTGCACTCCTTGGAGACGGCGGGGCTGTCCTCGTAGGTCACGGTGACCCTGGCCCCGGCGCGGACCCCGCGGAGCCGCTGGCGGAGGGAGTTGCCGTCCTTCTGGAGGGCGACTCCGTGGGAGGCGTCGGTGCGGCCGGACGCCGTCGGGGAGTAGCGCTGGTTGAGGCCGGTCCAGAAGTCGATGCCGACGGTGGTGGGGCCGTCGCCCTTCATGACGGGGTCGGCGAAGTCGCCGTTGAGGACGGGGACGGTCTGCTCGGCGGGGGCGGCCGACACCGGGGTCACGGGCAGCGGGAGTCCGGCGGCGCCGAGGACGACGAGGGCGGGGAGCGTGGTGCGGTTCATGGCGGTTCTCCTCCCGGGTCAGGAAGCGGCGGCGGGCAGGACGGCGATGTGCTTCGGCTCGGCGCCCGGGGGCAGCGCGCGCGTGGCGGGGACCTCGGCGGCGGACACCCGCTTGGAGTCGTCGTCGGGAGCCGGGGTGGGCGCGGTGTTCCCCTGGGGCCGCGTGCCGCCGCAGACGCCGGCCGGGGCGGCGTACGTCTGGGCGATGAAGCTGCTGCTGGTCACCATCGAGGGGCTGTCCACGGCGATGCCGACGATCCGCTGCCCCGTCGTGGCGAAGAGGCTGCCGACCACGCGCCGCATGGCGGCGTTGGCGCCGAAGACGAGCATGTCGTGGGCGTGGACGGTGGACTTGTAGGCGGTCTCCTCGGTGTGCTCGACCGTCCAGGATTTGGAGTACGTGGCCTTGAAGGCGGCCTCGAAGGCGAGCCGCGCGGTGAGCGAGCCGGACGCGGTCGCGCCGCCGGAGACGGTGGTCTTGTTCCCGTTCGACGAGGTGGGGCCCTTGTCGAGCTGGGGCGTCTTGTGCTCCATCGAGGTCTCGTTGGCGAGGTTGGCGGTCACCTGACCGGAGGCGGCGACCGTGCCCTCGGCGGTGATCGTCCCGGAGATCTCGCCGCCGATGTTGTCGGTGGTGCCGGTCTTCAGGGTGACGGTCCGTTCGACGGCCATGTCGCTCTGGGTGCAGTTGATCACCGCGTTGCCGAGCGACCTCACGGTGGTGACGTACTCGCGGCTCAGCTTGGGGTCGATCCGGAAGGTGCAGGCGGAGCGGCTGGTCCGGCAGTGCTTCAGGACGTCGTCGACCTCGGCGGGGCGCCCGTCGGCGGTGAGGGCGCGCGGGACGGGGGGCTCGCCCGGCCCCTCCTCGGCGGCGGCGGGCGGGGCGAGCAGCATCAGGGGCGCGGCCAGGGCGAGTGCGGGCAGGAGGGCGCGGGGACGGCGCGGAGACATGACGGGGGAACCCTTCGGGGTGGCGGGTGAGGGGGAGGTCAGGAGCCGAGCAGGGAGCAGAGCTGGTCGACGGGGAAGGGGGACCGTCCCGGGTCGGTGGAGCCCTGCGGCAGCGAGCCGGGGAAGGAGGCGCAGGTCGAGGTCACGGCCTCGGCCGCGTTGTTCCCCGGCTCGGGCCGGTTGGAGGAAATGGTCTCGGTCATGTCCTCCAGGCCCTGTTCCTCGGCGGCGCCCTTGCCGCCGGTCAGCTTGTCCATGCAGGAGGAGGAGCCGGGCGGGCACTCCTTGAGCTTCTCCCCGGCCGCCTTGATGTCCTTGTCGGCCTGGGTGGCCGCCTCCTCGTTCTTCTTCTGCTTCTCCTCGATCTCCTTGGCCTCCTTGGCGTTGGCCTCCTTGTCCAGGCAGGCCTGGTCGTCGGGTTTGCACTCCTCGGCCTGGGCGACGGCGGCCGTCGGCAGGGCGAGGGCGGCGGCGAGCAGGACGGCGCCGAGGGCGCGGCGCGCCTTCCGTGCGGGCATGGGAACTCCCTTGGGACAGGGGTGAGTTGGATGGCTCGGTTGGGGACGCCAGGGGCGGACAGGGGACTGTCCTCAAGATCACCGAGCGTGCCTCGACGCTAGCCGCCGGGGCCCCGGCGCCCCGGTGCGACACACGGCGCGGCGCGCGCCGACGGGCCCGCTCACCACTTCGGCGGAGCGCACTCAGGACCGTCCCCGGAGGCCGGGCCGGGGTGTCCGCGAGTGGCCGCGCGGACCTGCCGGTCCACCCGTTCGTAGGGAATCCCGGCCGGGGGCGAGAGCGGGGACGACCCCGCGCGCCGGGGGTCCTCACTCCGCCGGACGCCGCCGTTCGGCGGCCCGTCGGATCCGGCGACGAGGACCCGCTCCGGGGGGTTCGGGGGGTGAACGCGCCCCCGGATCCCCGTCCCCGAACGGGCGTCCGTCAGACGGGTGTTTCAGCGGTTCCGGCTCGCTTCGGTGATCATTCTCGGTCAGTCTGCTCATGTGCCCGACGGCCCGTCCCGGCCGTCGCACCCGGCCGTGGGCGCCCCATGCCCAAGGGCCCGGCACGGCCTGTCCGCATGACCCGCGCCCGGCCCGCGCACGCCTCCGCCCTCCCCCGGCGGAGCCGCCGGCCGACCGGGCGCAGCGCTCCCGTATGTCCCCATCGAAGGAGAGCAGAGCCATGTCCCGTACACGCCGCAGTCCCCTGCGTACCCGCCTGCGAGGCCTGACCGTCCTCACGGCCGCGGCCGCACTCGCCGCCGTACCGACCACCCTCGCCCTCGCCAACGAGGGCAATCCGACCGTGCTGAGCTGGGGTGCCGGACGCACCGGCCAGCTCGGCAACGGCACCCTCGCCGACAGCCTCAGCCCGACCTCGGTCACCAGCCTCTTCCGCGGCGACGTCGACCAGGTCTCGGCCGGCGGCACGTCCTCGGCCGACTCGTTCGTCCTCGCCCGGACCGACAAGACGGTCAAGTCCTGGGGCCACAACTCCTCCGGCCAGCTCGGCAACGGCGGAAACACCAACCAGACCGTGCCCACCACCGTCCCGCGCCTGACGAACATCAAGGACGTCGCGGCCGGCGGGAGGCACGCCCTCGCGCTCGACACCGGCGGACAGGTGTACGCGTGGGGCGACAACGCCTACGGCCAGCTCGGCAACAACCGCACGGGCGACAGCCGTACGGTCCCCGACCGCGTCCAGGGCATGCCCAAGGTGAAGCAGATCTCGGCGGGCTGCGACTTCAGCCTCGCCCTCCTGGAGAACGGCAAGGTGTACGCGTGGGGGCGCGGCATCCACGGCCAGCTCGGCACCGGCAACCGCGCCACCAGCTCCGTGCCCCGGCAGGTCACGGGCCTGGAGAACATCGTGGAGATCGACGCCGGCTGCCACCACGCCCTCGCGCTGACCGCCGACGACACGGTGAAGTCCTGGGGCTACAACCTGTACGGCCAGCTGGGCAACTCCTCCACCAAGTCGTCCACCGTCCCGGTCGACGTGGACTGGCTGGAAGGCGTCTCGGACATCGAGGCGGGCGCGTTCCACAACTACGTGAAGACCAGCGACAGCCACGTCTGGGGCTGGGGCAACAACCAGTACGGCCAGCTCCTTGAGGGCGACGAGGCCTTCGGCGACAACATCTCCCGCACCAACCGCACCGCCCCCGTCGAGATCCCGCGCCTTGAGGGCGTCCAGCACCTCGCGGCCGGCGCCCGGCACGGCGTCGCCGTCACGGCGGACGACGTCTTCGCCTGGGGCCACAACGGCGAGGGCCAGCTCGGCAACGGCACGACGGTCGCGCGCTTCGAGTCGGTCAAGATCCTGAACGAGGGCTCCGCGATCAAGGCGGTGGCCGTCTCGCTGGGCGGCAACACGACGTACGCGTACTGAGGCCGGTGAACGGCATGACGTACACCTTCGTACGCGGTGTCGCGGCGGCCCTCGCGCTCCTGGCCCTCACGGGTCCCGCCCACGCCGCCGAGCCCCGTGATCCCTGGGTACGGGCGTGGGGGGCCAACGGCTCCGGCCAGCTCGGCAACGGCTCCGTACTCACCCAGCAGACGCCGTCGGACGTCCGGGACCTGGCCCGCGCCGATGTGCGCGAGCTCGCCGCCGGAGGCGGCGCCGACAGCAGCTCGTTCGCCGTCGCCGTACTGAACGACGGCACGGTCCGGACGTGGGGCGCGAACACCGAAGGGCAGCTCGGCAACGGCACCACCGACAACCGGCCGTTCCCCGCGGCCGTCGCCGGCCCCTCCGGGGTGTCCGACGTCGCCGCAGGGGTCCACTCCGCCTACGCCGTGCGCGGCGGACGGGTCCTCGCCTGGGGCGGCAACGCCTACGGGCAGCTCGGCGACGGCTCGACGACGGCCGCCACCCGTCCCGTCGCCGTCCAGAGCCTGAGCAAGGTCACGGACATCGCCGCGGGCTGCTACCACGCACTCGCCCTCCGTGAGGACGGCACGGTCTGGGCGTGGGGCCGGAACAACCACGGCCAGCTCGGCCTCGGCACGTCCGCCGACCGGAACACCCCCCAGCGGGTACCGGGCCTCACGGCAGTCGTGGAGGTGGCCTCGGGCTGCAACCACTCGCTCGTCCGTACGGCCGACGGCACCGTCAAGGCCTGGGGGTACAACACCAACGGACAACTCGGCAACGACAGCGTCGACGGCAGTGCGGCACCCGTCGACGTCCTGCGTCTGGCCGACGTCGCACGGATCTTCGCGGCGGGCTACCACTCCTTCGCGGTCCTCGACGGCGGAGAGGTACGCGCCTGGGGGTGGAACGGCAGGGGCCAGCTCGGCGACGGCACCACCGTCTCGCGGACCACGCCCGTCCCTGTTCCCGGGCTCACCGACGTCACCTCCCTCGCGGGCGGCTACGCCCACACCGTGGCCTCCCTCGCCGACGGCTCGGTCCTCGCCTGGGGCGAGAACTCGGTCAGCCAGCTCGGCGACGGCACCACCGCCGACTCCCCCACGCCGGTCACCGCCTTGCCTCCCGGCAGCGGCCTGGGGCACGTCGCCGCCTCCGTCGTCGCACGGTCCAGCTACGCCTACTGACCTCGAAAGGTCCCCATGAAACTCCCCGCACGCACCACCCTCCTCGCCGCACTGTCCCTCGCGGCCCTCGCCCCCACCTCCCTCCCCGCCCACGCCACCGCCACCGACCCCTGGGTCCGCGCCTGGGGCGAGAACGCCCAGGGACAGCTCGGCAACGGCAGCGTCCTCGCCCAGCAGACCCCGGCGGCCGTCACCGGCATCACCCGTGACGACGTCCGCGAGCTCTCCGCCGGCGGAGGCGGTGCCGCCGCGGCCGCCAACCCCTTCGCCGTCGCCGTCCTCAAGGACGGCACCGTGAAGAGCTGGGGCGCCAACACCACCGGCCAGCTCGGCAACGGCACCACCACCGCCCAGTCCTTCCCCGGCTCCGTCGCCGGGCTCTCCGGGGTGAGCGAGGTCTCCGCCGGTCTCAACCACGTGCTCGCCGTCAAGGGCGGCCGGGTCCTCGCCTGGGGCGCCAACGCCTCCAAGCAGCTCGGCACCGGCCAGGACACCACCAACCCCTACAAGGCCCCCGTGCCCGTGCAGAGCCTGGACAAGGTCAAGGACGTCGGGGCCGGCTGCGACTTCAGCGTGGCGCTCCGGCAGGACGGCACGGTCTGGACCTGGGGCAAGGGCGACAACGGTCGCCTGGGCACCGGGACGAACACCACCCGCGAGACCCCGCAGAAGGTCCCCGACCTCGTGGACGTCGAGTCGATCGCCGTGGGCTGCGAGCACGTCCTCGCGCTCACCGCCGACGGCGTGGTCAAGGCCTGGGGCAAGGGCGCCGAGGGCCAGCTCGGCAACGACTCCACCACGGACAGCAACAAGCCGGTGGACGTCGCCTACCTCGACGCCGTGGCGAGGATCTTCGCCACCTCCGCGTCCGGCTTCGCCGTCCTCGACGACGGCAGTCTGGCCGGCTGGGGCAAGAACACCGACAAGCAGCTCGGCGACGGTACGGCCGCCAACCGCACGACCCCCGTCGTCCTGGACGCCCTCAGGGGCGTCCAGAGCATCGCGGGCGGCGCCGACTTCACGGTGGCGGCGCTGGACGACGGCTCGGTGATCGGCTGGGGCGCGAACGCGGCGGCCCAGCTCGGCGACGGCACGACGACGACGCCCGCCGGGACCACCGTGGCGCTGCCGCCCGGCAGCGGCATCACCCAGGTCGCCACGACCATGACGGGCAAGTCCGCGTTCGCCTACTGACGCGACGCCTCCCACGGGTACGGAGGCCGACGCGGCCTCCGTACCCTGCGAGCCTGGCCAGGGGAGGCGGTGAGCTGGCAGGATCAGGCCATGCTCCCCTCGCTCTCCCGTGCCGCCCGTCGCCGTGTCCTGGCGGTCTCGGCCGCGCTGCTCGCGCTGTGCGGGGTGCTGGTCTGGTGCCTGGTTCCTTTCGGCTCCCCCGCCCCGAGCGGTTCGATCACGTTCAGTACGGGGGTCCCCACCGGCGTCTACCAGCGGTACGGGGCGCTCCTCAAGTCCGCCCTGGCGCAGGACCTGCCCGAGGTGTCGATAAAGCTCAAGGACAGCGAGGGCTCGCAGCAGAACCTGGCCCGGGTCGCGACGGGCGAGGCCGACTTCACCGTCGCCACGGCCGACGCGGTGGCCCAGTACCAGCGCGAGCGCAAGCCCGGCTTCGAGCGGCTGCGCGGCTGCGCCCGGCTCTACGACGACTACGTACAGCTCGTCGTGCGCAAGGGCTCCCCGGTGCAGACGGTGCGGGACCTGCGCGGCCTCCGGGTCGGCGTCGGCCAGGACGGCTCCGGCGTCCGGCTGATCGCCGACCGGGCCCTCGCGGCGGCCGGTCTGACCCCGGACCGGGACGTCGAGCCGGTGTCGGCGGGCATCGACACGATGCCGGAGCTCCTGGAGAAGGGGAAGCTCGACGCCTTCTTCTGGTCGGGCGGACTGCCCACCCAGGCGGTGCAGACCCTGTCCGAACGCTTCCCGATCCGGCTGATCCCGCTGGACGCGCGCCTCGTCGACCGGCTGCACGACGTCGGCGAGTCGACCCGGCACTACCGGTCGGCGGTGATCCCCGCGGACGCGTACGCGAAGGCCCAGGACGGCCGGCCCATCGAGACCCTGGCCGTGGCGAACCTGCTGGTCACCACGGTGGACGCCGACGAGGACCTGGTGGAGGGCTTCACCCGTACGGTGATCAGGAGCCGGGACGGCATCGGTCGCCAGGTCCACCCGGCCCAGCTGGTCGACCTGCGCACCGCCGTCTACACCGAACCCCTGCCCCTCCACGACGGCGCCCGCCGGTACTACCGGTCCGTGAAGCCCTGAGCCGCCGTCTCCCGCGTCCTACGGATCAGCGGGGGCGTGCCGGGGCACGGTGACCGTCACCCGCAGGCCGTGCGGATCGTTCGGGGCGAAGGTCACGCCTCCGCCGCCCGCCGTGAGCAGCACGCGCGCGATGGAGAGGCCGAGGCCCGAACCCTTGACGTTCTGGTGCCGGCCCGAGCGCCAGAAGCGGTCGCCGATCCGGCCGAGCTCCTCCTCGGTGAGCCCGGGTCCGTGGTCGGCGACGACGACGGCGACGGTCGAGCGGTCCGGGACGACCGCGACCGTGACCTCTTCCCCGGCGGGGGTGAACTTCAGCGCGTTGTCGATCACCGCGTCGAGGGCACTGGACAGGGCCACGGGGTCGGCCCAGGCGGTGACCGCCGCGCACTCCCCGGTCAGCGCGACGCCCTTGTCGTCGGCGACCGGGCGCCAGGACGCGACCCGCTCGGCGGTGAGCGCGCCGACGTCGGTGAGCCGCAGCTCGGCCGCCGCGTGCTCGGCGAGCGCCAGGTCGAGGAGGTCGTCGAGGACCTGCGCGAGGCGCTTGCCCTCGGTCCGTACCGAGGCGATCTCCTCGTTGCCCTCGGGGAGCTCCAGGGCGAGCAGCTCGATCCGCAGGAGCAGCGCGGCCAGCGGGTTGCGCAGCTGGTGCGAGGCGTCGGCGACGAAGGCGCGCTGCTGTTCGAGCGCGTCCTCGACGTTGTCGGCCATCTCGTTGAACGAGCTGGCGAGGCGCCGCAGTTCGGGTGGCCCGCCGGTGGCGGCGACGCGGGAGTTCATCCGCCCGGTGGCGATGTCGTGGGTGACGGCGTCGAGGACGCGGACCGGTCGCAGCACCCAGCCGGTGAGCCGGAAGGCGGCGCCGACGGCGAGCAGCATCGCGGCGGCCTCGCCCGCGAAGATCAGCAGCCAGCCGCGCAGGATCCGGGAGCGGAGCTGTCCGGTGGGCGAGTCGGTGACGACGACGGCGACGACGTCCCCGTCGCGGACCACCGGGGACGCGATGGTGAGCCGCGCGTCGCGCTGCCAGGGCCAGACCTGGGGCGGGTCGTGGCTGCGGCGGCCGAGCAGGGCCTCGTTGAAGGCGCGCCGGCCCTCCCCGTCGTACGGGACGACCCAGCCCTCGGGGGCGGCGGCCATCGCCCGGTTGTCGCGGTAGAAGATCCCGGCACGGATGCCGTACACGTCGTGGTAGCTGGCGAGTTCACCGCCGAGGGTGGCCTGCCGCTCGTCGGTGCCGGGGCTGCTCTCGCTGACGAACTGGGCGAGGGCGGCGAACCGCGCGGCGTCGTCGAGCCGGTCGACGACGACCCGCTGCTGCTCGGACGCGGCGAGGCTGGCGGCCAGCGGGAAGCCGAGGGCGAGCAGGACGCCGGCCATCAGCACGAGGAGCAGCGGAAGGAGTCGGGTGCGCACGTCAGGAGCCGTCCGGGAGTGTTACGCGGCGGGGGCGACCAGGCGGTAGCCGACGCCGCGCACGGTCTCGATCAGGGCGGGCATCCGCAGTTTGGAGCGCAGGGAGGCGACGTGCACCTCCAGGGTGCGGCCCGTCCCCTCCCAACTGGTGCGCCAGACCTCGCTGATGATCTGCTCACGGCGGAAGACGACGCCGGGCCGCTGGGCGAGGAGGGCGAGCAGGTCGAACTCCTTGCGGGTGAGCGGGACGCTCTCGCCGTCGACGCTGACCCGGCGGGTGGGCAGCTCGATGGTGACGGGGCCGAGCCGGAGCAGGGTGCCTTCTGCGGCGGCCCCGGCGGCCTCCTCCGCTCCGGCGTTGCGCCGGCTGACGGCGTGGATGCGGGCAAGCAGCTCACCGGGGTCGTAGGGCTTCACGACGTAGTCGTCGGCGCCGAGGTTGAGCCCGTGGATCCGGGAGCGCACGTCGCCGCGCGCGGTCACCATGATCACCGGGGTGGTGGTGAGCTTCCGGATGCGGCCGCAGACCTGGTAGCCGTCCTGGTCGGGCAGGCCGAGGTCGAGCAGGATCACTCCGTACGAGGGCCGCTCGCCCTGAGCGGTGGGCAGGACGGCCTGGAGGGCCTCCTCGCCGTTGCGCGCGTGCGTGACCGTGAAGCCGTGCTTCGCGAGGATCGCGGAGAGTGCGGCGGCGACGTGGTCGTCGTCCTCGACGAGCAGCAGTCGCATGCGTACCTCCTCCGTGAAGTCCTCGTGGCCGCCGACGGCGGCTCTCTGTGTACCAGGTGGTACCAGGGCATGAACACCGAACATGGGTGTCACAGTCAAGTGTCCCCCTGTGACGCCGCCGTTTCCGTTATGGACCCGGTACGGCACGGGGCGTCGGCTTCACGCACTGTGTCCGGTTGCAGCCGGATCGTTATCCTCAATTTCCGCTCAGATGTGATGACGGTCATCACATCGGGTCTCTAGTGTCCTCCCCAACCGAGGAGGACGGAGCAAGAGGCCGATGAGCGGAGAGTCAGTGTCCAAGAGTCCCGAGGACACCCCGCGTGCCGCGGACGACCTGGTCGTACTGTCCGACGTGAACAAGCACTTCGGCGCACTGCATGTCCTCCAGGACATCGATCTGACGATCACCCGCGGCGAGGTCGTGGTCGTCATCGGACCGTCCGGGTCCGGCAAGTCGACGCTGTGCCGCACGATCAACCGGCTGGAGAGCATCGACTCCGGCACCATCACCATCGACGGCAAGCCGCTGCCGCAGGAGGGCAAGGAGCTCGCCAGGCTGCGTTCCGACGTCGGCATGGTGTTCCAGTCCTTCAACCTCTTCGCGCACAAGACGGTGCTCGAGAACGTGATGCTGGGCCAGATCAAGGTCCGCAAGACGGAGAAGAAGGCCGCCGAGGCCAAGGCCCGGTCACTGCTCGACCGGGTCGGTGTGGGCACGCAGGCGGACAAGTACCCCGCCCAGCTCTCCGGTGGCCAGCAGCAGCGCGTGGCGATCGCCCGCGCGCTGGCGATGGACCCGAAGGTCATGCTCTTCGACGAGCCGACCTCGGCCCTGGACCCGGAGATGATCAACGAGGTCCTGGAGGTCATGCAGCAACTGGCCCGGGACGGCATGACGATGGTGGTCGTCACGCACGAGATGGGCTTCGCGCGCTCCGCCGCCAACCGGGTCGTCTTCATGGCCGACGGAAAGATCGTCGAGCAGGCGACGCCCGAGGAGTTCTTCAGCAACCCGCGCAGCGACCGGGCCAAGGACTTCCTGTCCAAAATCCTTCACCACTGAGCGGGTCGACGACCTAGTCTTCCCAACTCACGCCTACGCAAGGGACTTTCCTCCATGAAGCTTCGCAGCGTCTCCGCCGCCGCGGCCGCCGCCGCCGTCCTCGCCCTGACCGCCACCGCCTGTGGCAGCGGCTCCGACTCCGGCAGCAACGGCGACAAGATCAACATCGGCATCAAGTTCGACCAGCCGGGCCTCGGCCTGAAGACCCCGGACGGCACGTACGCCGGCTTCGACGTCGACGTCGCCAAGTACGTCGCCAAGGAGCTCGGTTACGCCGAGGACAAGATCAACTGGAAGCAGGCGCCGAGCGCCGAGCGCGAGAACCTGATCAAGAACGGCGACGTGAAGTTCGTCGTCGCCAGCTACTCGATCAACGACAAGCGCAAGAAGGAGGTCGACTTCGCGGGCCCGTACTTCCTGGCCCACCAGGACCTCCTCGTCCGCGCCGACGACACCTCGATCACCAAGGTCGACGACCTCAACTCCAAGAAGCTCTGCTCGGTGACGGGCTCGACCTCCGCGCAGAACGTCCGGGACAAGCTCGCCCCGAAGGCCGACCTCCGTCAGCTCGGCGGCTACTCCGAGTGCCTGACCGGCCTGGAGAACAAGCGCGTCGACGCTCTGACCACCGACGACTCCATCCTCGCGGGCTACGCGGCGCAGAAGGAGAACCAGGGCAAGTTCAAGCTCGTCGGCCTGAAGATGAGCGAAGAGAACTACGGCATCGGCCTGAAGAAGGGCGACGACGAGCTCCGCGGCAAGATCAACAAGGCGCTGGAGAAGATGGTCTCCGACGGCACCTGGGAGAAGCTCGTCAAGCAGCACTTCGGCCCCTCGGGCTACAAGTACGAGGCCGCGCCGGCGATCCAGAAGTAACCCGCGCCTCCGCCGCGACGGCCGCCCCGCACACCGGCGGCCGTCGCACCGGCACCGGCCGCCGTCCAAGCGGCGGCCTCCACACCGACCGACCACCAGGGGAGAGCGCGGGGCATCGTGTTCGACTTTCTTGATTCCGGGCAGTACGACCTGCTCGGCGCCTTCTGGGTGACGGCTCAGCTCGCCCTCTACTCGGCGATCGGCTCGCTGATCTGGGGTACGGCCCTGGCCGCCATGCGGGTCAGCCCGGTCCCGCTGATGCGGACCTTCGGCACCGCGTACGTCAACCTCGTCCGGAACACCCCGCTGACCGTGGTCATCGTGGCGTGTTCGCTGGGCCTGGACCAGACCCTCGGCATCACACTCGGCGCCGAGGACTCGGAGACGATCGGCTTCCGCCTCGCGATCCTCGGACTGGTCGCGTACACCGGCACGTTCGTCTGCGAGGCACTGCGCTCCGGCATCAACACCGTTCCGCCGGGCCAGGCCGAGGCCGCCCGCGCACTGGGGCTGAGCTTCACCCAGGTCCTCACCCTGGTGGTGCTCCCGCAGGCCTTCCGCGCCGTCGTGGCCCCGCTGGCCAACGTCCTCATCGCCCTGACCAAGAACACCACCGTGGCGGCTGCCATCAGCGCCGCCGAGGCCGCGTTCCTGATGAAGGAGATGATCGAGAACGAGGCCGACGCGCTCTTCGCCGTCTTCGCGATCTTCGCCTTCGGCTTCCTCGTCCTCACCCTCCCCACCGGCCTGATCCTCGGCTGGGCGGCCAAGCGACTGGCGGTGAAGCGATGAGCTCCGTCCTGTACGACACCCCCGGACCCCGTGCCAAGCGGCGCAACGTCGTCTACACGATCGGCTTCCTCGCCGTCCTCGCCCTCGTGGCCTGGTGGGTTCTCGCGGCCCTGGCCGACAAGAACCAGCTGGACGCCGACAAGTGGAGCCCGTTCGTCACCGACTCCCGGGTCTGGACGACGTACCTGCTGCCGGGCCTGGTCGAGACCCTCAAGGCCGCCGCGCTCTCCATCCTGATCGCCCTGCCGCTCGGCGCAGCCCTCGGCATCGGCCGGCTCTCGGACCACCGCTGGGTGCGGGTTCCGGTCGGTGTGGTCGTGGAGTTCTTCCGCGCCATCCCGGTGCTGCTCCTGATGATGTTCGCCAGCGCCGTGTACGCGGAGTTCACCACCGTCAGCTCCGACTTCCGCCCGCTGTACGCGGTCGTCACCGGCCTGGTGCTCTACAACGCCTCCGTCATCGCCGAGGTCGTCCGGGCCGGCGTGCTCTCCCTGCCCCGTGGCCAGGGCGACGCGGCCGTGGCGCTCGGCATGCGCAAGGGCCAGACGATGCTGTACGTCCTGCTGCCGCAGGCCGTGACCGTCATGCTCCCGGCCCTGGTCAGCCAGCTCGTCGTCATCGTGAAGGACACCGCGCTCGGCGGCGCCCTCCTCGGCTACGCGGAGCTGCTCAGCCAGAACCGGCAGATCACCGCCAACTACGGCGCCAACACCATCGCCACCTTCACGGTCATCGCGCTGATCTACATCGTGATCAACTCGATCCTCACCCATCTCGCCGGCCGCCTGGAGCGGCGTCTGCGGCAGGGCCGGAAGTCCGCCGCGGTCACCATCCCCGCCCAGGCGGACGCCGCCGAGGTGGAGACCGGGGCCACCACCGGCGCCTGACCCGACGGGGGTCCGTGACACAACAGGGGTGGGCCGGAGCGGTACTGACCGGAGGTCAGCCGCACCGCGCCCACCCCGTCGCTTGACGCGGGCACCCTCAGTGGGTTGCATACGGTCTGTGATCAACCACCGGGCTCGTGCCACACTCAGCTGTGCTGCCCTCATGACCGTCCGGCCTCCAGGAGCCGCGCCGTGGACCCGGTGATCATCGTGGGCGCGGGGCCGGTCGGCCTCGCGCTCTCCCTCGCGCTCGCCGCGCAGGACGTGCCCAGCGTCGTCCTCGACGAGAGCGCCGGCAAGGAGGAGTCCCGCCCGGCGCGCAGCGTCGTCCTGCGGGCCGACATGGCCGCGATGGTCGAGCGCCTCGGCTGCACGACCCTCCGTGACGAGGGCGTCCGCTGGATCGGCTGGCGCGGGATGCGCCGCCGCCAGGAGGTGCGCCGGCTCACCCTCGACCTGGGGCTCGGCGGCACGGAGGAGTGGTCGGAGGACCCCGACGCGCCCGCCGCCCCGGCCGCCCCGCTGCACATCCCCCAGCACGCCCTGGCCCGCGGCCTGCGCGACGCCATCACCCGGCAGAAGCTGATCCGGCTCGTCACCGACTCCCGGCTCGACACCATCGAACAGGACCGGGACGGGATCGTCGCCCACACCCGCGGTCCGGCGGGCACCTGGTGGCGCGGCAGCCACCTCGTCGGCTGCGACGGGGCCCGCTCGACCGTACGCAAACTGCTCGGCATCCGCTTCCCCGGACGCACCGCCGTGGAGCGCCACGCGGTCGCCGCGCTCCGCACCGAACTCCCGTGGCCCGGCGAGGCCCTGTTGCACCGTCAGCCGCCCTGGCGGGGCGCTGCCGAGGAGATTGCCGCGCGTCCGCTGCCCGACGGGGTGTGGCGGATCGACTGGCTGCTGCCTCCCCGCGGCGACCTGGTCACCCCGGACGCGCTGGTCGCCCGGATCCGCGAGACCCTGGCCGGCTGGTGCGAGGGCGCCACACCGCCGTACGAGCTCATCGACACCGGCGTCCACACCGTGCACCACCGGCTCGCCCGCCGCTGGCGGGTGGACCGGGTCCTCCTCGCCGGGGACGCGGCCCACCTGCTGGGCGCGGTCGGCACCCAGGGCCTCGACGAGGGGCTGCGGGACGTGGACAACCTCGCCTGGAAGCTCGCCCACGCCTGGCACCACGGCGGGTCGGAGCGGCTGCTCGACAGCTACCAGAGCGAGCGCCGGACGGCCGTCGCGACCCGGTTGCGCGCGGCGGACCAGTCCCTGCCGGTCCTGCGCGGCGGCGGAGGCCTGCGGACCTACCTGCCCGGGGCCACCCGCGGCCACGACGCCCTGCTGACCGACGGCCACCTGGGGCGCGGACCGCTCGGTGCGCCCCCGGCGTACCCCCACTCCCCCCTCGCACCCCCGTACGCCGAGGGGCAGACGCCCGTGGGCACCCCGGCCGGCGCCCCCGTCGAGGACGTCCGCGTGACCGCCCCCGACGGCTCGACCGTACGGCTCCGGGACCGGCTCGGTCAGGGCCGCCTCCTGGTCCTCCTCGTGGCCCCCGGCACCGGAGTGTGGGACCGGCGCCACTGGCGGAGCGCCGGAGTGATGCCCCGGCTGGAGGAGGCGGTCGAGGCCCTCCCGGTGCAGGCCGAGGTCCTGGTGACGGAGGCCTACCCGGGGGCTCCGGCCCACGCCGTCCTGCTCGTCCGACCCGACGGCCACCTCGTCGCCGCCTTCTCCGGGGTCCGCCCGGAGGAGCTGTACGCGGCGGCGGACGCGGCCCGCGGCGGCGGCCCGGCCACCGCGGAAGAAGCCGCGGAGGAGGCCCCCGCGGTGTCCGTGGTGAGTGACCGCACGGCGGACATGCATTGATTCCCGCAGGCGCGCATGGTGTACTCCGGAGCGTGACCGACACCGATGTGCGCCTGTGGCGGAGGGTCCACATGGACCTCGTCCGCTACGCGGGCTGCGTGTGTCGCCCGTCCTTCTGATCTCGCCCCCTTCCCCGCGCGCCCCCGCCACCGCCCGCTGACGCCCGTCCGCGTGCCGTGCGCCGTCGCGCGCCCTGTCGCGAACCTCAGGACGGTCACCCGTGCCCCAGCACGTCTCCTCCCTTCCCCCTGCCCTCTCCTCCTCCCCCTCCGCCGCCTCCCCGACCTCGGCGGAACTCCTCGACTTCGTCCGCCGTACCGCGGCCGACACCGCACTCGTCGACTCGCTGCCGCTCGACCCCGAGGGCCGTACCTGGGCACGGCTCGACGGCCCCGGCGGCAGCGAGGCCTGGCTCATCGGCTGGCCACCGGGCACCGGCACCGGCTGGCACGACCACGCCGAGTCGCTGGGCGCCTTCGCGACCGCGCGCGGGACGCTGACCGAGAACGCGCTCGCGGTCCGGCTGCCCGCGAGCGGCTGGAAGACCCTGGAACTGGCCGACGGCCTCGACCGCTCCCGGCGTCTCGCGGAGGGCACCGGCCGGGCCTTCGGCCGCCACCACGTGCACGAGGTGCTCAACGAGTCCCCGGACACCCACGCGGTGTCGGTGCACGCCTACTACCCGCCGCTCCCGCTGATCCGTCGGTTCAGCCGGGCGGGCGCGGTGCTGCGTCTGGAGCAGGTCGAGCGTCCGGAGGACTGGCAGTGAGCGAGGAACGAGTGGGCATCGACGAGCTCCTGGAGCGGGTCAGGTCGGGCCTCGACCGGATCGAGCCCCGGGCCGCCTACGAGGCGTACGAGGCGGGTGACGCGCTCCTGGTGGACACGCGCTACGCGGCGCTCCGGGAGCGGGACGGCCTGATCCCGGGCGCGCTGATCGTGGAGCGCAACGAGCTGGAGTGGCGGCTCGACCCGCTGGGCAGCCATCGCGCGGCGGAGGCGGACAGCCACGACCTGCGGGTGGTGGTGCTCTGCAACGAGGGCTACGCCTCCTCCCTCGCGGCCGAGTCCCTGCGCCGCCTGGGCCTGCACCGGGCGACGGACCTCATCGGCGGCTTCCAGGCCTGGAAGTCCGCCGGCCTCCCGGTCCTCCTCCCGACCACCCGCACCTGACGACCCACCACGCCGGGCCCGGCACCACGCCGGGTCCGGCACCACACCGAGCCCGGGGCCACCTCGGGCCCGGCACCACCTCGGGCCCGGGGCCACCTCGGGCCCGGCACCACGTCGGGCACCCCGCCCGTCGGGCCCGGCACCACCCTCTGGCCCGTCGCCACCTCCGGCCCGGCGCCGGGCTGGAGCGCCGACTGCGCCGTGTGGACGTCGCGCACGACCCGGACGCCACCTGGGGCCCGGCACCACGTCGGGCACCCCGCCCGTCGGGCCCGGCACCACCTCCGGCCCGGCGCCACTTCGGACGCCGCGCCGCCCCGGGCTACGTCGGTCCCCGCGCCCCCGCGCCGGGCCGGTGCGGGGCCACGCCCCACCGGATCGGCGGGCCGGGCGAGTCCTTCTGTCCCCCCGTGTCAGAAGGACTCGTCCAGCCCGTCGGTGTCCTCGCCCTCGGCCTCCAAGGCCTGGCGGACGACCCGCAGGGCCATGCCCTCGGGGTACCCCTTGCGGGCCAGCATCCCCGCGAGCCGTCTGAGGCGCCGGTCGCGGTCGAGGCCGCGGGTGGCGCGCAGCTTGCGGTCCACGAGCTCGCGGGCGGTGGCCTCCTCCCGCTCGGAGTCGAGCTGCTCCACCGCTTCCTGGATGAGCGTCGGCTCGACGCCCTTGGTGCGCAGCTCCCGGGCGAGCGCCCGGCGGGCGAGGCCCCGGCCGTGGTGACGGGACTCCACCCAGGCCCCCGCGAAGGCGGCGTCGTCGATGAGACCGACGTCCTCGAAGCGGGAGAGGACCTCCTCCGCCACCTCGTCGGGGATCTCCCGCTTGCGCAGCGCGTCGGCGAGCTGCTTGCGCGTACGGGGGCTTCCGGTGAGCAGGCGCAGGCAGATCGCGCGCGCCCGCTCAGCCGGATCCTGGGGTGACAGCTCCTTCTCGGCCCTCGACGAGTCGGAGCTGTCACCCGGCCATTCGATGCGCCCGGTCACCGGTTCAGCTCTTGACCGCGGTGGCCTTGGTCGCCTTCGCGGTCTTGCTCGCGGGAGCCGGGACGCTCTTTGCGGCGTCGTCCGCACCGGTGGCGTCGGCGGCGCCCGCCGCGTCCGCACCCGGCTCGGCCGACGGAGTCTCGGGCCGGACGCCGACGCCCAGCTTCTCCTTGATCTTCTTCTCGATCTCGTTGGCGAGATCGGGGTTGTCCTTCAGGAAGTTGCGGGCGTTCTCCTTGCCCTGGCCGAGCTGGTCGCCCTCGTACGTGTACCAGGCGCCCGCCTTGCGCACGAAGCCGTGCTCGACGCCCATGTCGATCAGGCCGCCCTCGCGGCTGATGCCCTGGCCGTAGAGGATGTCGAACTCGGCCTGCTTGAAGGGGGGCGCGACCTTGTTCTTGACGACCTTGACGCGGGTGCGGTTGCCGACCGCCTCCGTGCCGTCCTTGAGGGTCTCGATGCGACGGATGTCGAGGCGCACCGAGGCGTAGAACTTCAGGGCGCGGCCACCGGTCGTGGTCTCCGGCGAGCCGAACATCACGCCGATCTTCTCGCGGAGCTGGTTGATGAAGATCGCGGTGGTCTTGGACTGGTTGAGCGCGCTGGTGATCTTCCGGAGGGCCTGGCTCATCAGTCGGGCCTGGAGGCCGACGTGCGAGTCGCCCATCTCGCCCTCGATCTCCGCGCGCGGGACGAGCGCGGCGACGGAGTCGATGACGATCAGGTCGAGGGCGCCGGAGCGGACCAGCATGTCGACGATCTCGAGGGCCTGCTCACCGTTGTCCGGCTGGGACAGGATGAGGTTGTCGATGTCGACGCCGAGCTTCTTGGCGTACTCGGGGTCGAGGGCGTGCTCGGCGTCCACGAAGGCGACCTGGCCGCCGGCCTTCTGGGCGTTGGCCACGGCGTGCAGGGTCAGGGTCGTCTTACCGGAGGACTCCGGGCCGTAGATCTCCACGACGCGGCCACGCGGCAGGCCGCCGACGCCGAGGGCGACGTCGAGGGCGGTCGATCCGGTGGAGATCACCTCGATCGGCTCCTGGGTGCGGTCGCCCATGCGCATCACGGCGCCCTTGCCGAATTGGCGTTCAATCTGTGCGAGCGCGGCGTCGAGCGCCTTCTCGCGGTCGGTTCCTGCCATGGGTTCCACCCGGTTTGCTTGAGTCGATCGCTTCATGTGAAAGACGCTAACCCCTGCCACTGACAATGGGCCCCGGCGTCCCCTCCGACCTGTGGACAACCCGGCGACAAGCCCGTGATTCCAAGGGTCGGGCTTCCATGAGAATGGATGTTCGATTTTAGTGTCAAGCGCGCCACGCGGTCGCCGGAGGCCGTCGCGTGACCGAGCGTTCCGGGGCCACCGAGCGTCCCGGTCGGCCTGCGTGAGCACGGCGGGCGGGCTCGGTTCCGTCTCCAGCTGCCCCAGGTGCGTCGCCGTCCCTTCCCTAGGATCGTCCCCATGACGCTGCGACCGGTCCTGCTGTACATCGAGGCGCTCGACGACACGGCGGTCGGCCGGTTCTGGGCGGAGGCGCTCGGCTGGCACGCCTCCCGTCCCCGACCCGGCGAGACGCGGGTCGGACCCGCCGGTTCCGACCCGTGGGATCCGATCGCCCTCGGCGTCGACGTCGTCGCCGTCACCGGGCCCAAGACGACGAAGAACCGTGTGCACCTCGACCTCGCCACGACCTCCGCCGCCCACCAGGCGGAGCTGGTCGCCCGCCTCGGGGCCCTCGGCGCGACCCCCGTCGACCTGGGCCAGGGCGATGTGCCGTGGACCGTCCTCGCCGACCCGGAGGGCAACGAGTTCTGCGTCCTGGAGCCCCGGGAGGTCTACCGGGACACCGGCCCGATCGCCGCGGTGGTCGTCGACTGCGCGGACCCGCGGGCGACGGCCCGGTTCTGGGACGAGGCGCTGGACTGGCCCCTGCTCGAAGTGGCCGACGACCACGCGGTGCTGCGCTCCGCCCAGGGCGTCGGACCGTATCTGGAGCTCCTCCGCGTCCCCGGCACGAAGGCCGTGCGGGACCGCGTGGGGCTGGACCTGCTGGGCCGCCCTCGCGACGATCACGAGGCGGAGGTGGCCCGGCTCAGGACCCTCGGCGCGACCGACCTCGACGGCGGCCGGGGCGACGCCCCGTGGACGCGCATGTCCGACCCGGAGGGCCACGCGTTCCGCGTCCTCACCCACCGGACCTGACACGCGGCCGCGAGGCGACATCCGCTCCCGCGCGGCCGCGAGGTGGCGCCGCTCCCGGTCACGCCACGACCGCACCCTCCCGCCCCGGCGGCGACACGCGCCTACCGTGGACCGGCCGTCACCGGCAGGAGGTCCGGCCGCTTGGCGCGGCGGGCGTCGCCGGAGGAGCGGCCGCGCAGGCGCCGGCCGAGCCAGGGCCCCAGGAAGGAGCCGGCCCAGCGGAGTTCGGCGGCCACCGCCCTCACCCCCGTGGGGTGGTCCCACGGGGGCAGCGGCCGGGTCCAGGAGTCGTCGGATCCGGGCAGCGCGAGCGCGTGGGCGACGGCGGCGGCGATGCGCGCGTGGCCGATCGGTCCGGCGTGCAGCCGGTCGGGGCTCCACAGCCGGGGGTCGTCGACGACGGGGTGCGCGGAGGCTTCGACGACCACGACGCCGTGTCGGCGCGCGGCCTCGCGGATCCGCTCGTTGAGGGCCTCGACGCGGGGGCCGAGCGGGCGCGCGAGCGGGGTGATCCTGCGGACGCCCGGGAAGGTGAGGGTGGCCACGCGGGCCCCCTGCCCGGTCAGCGCCGCGAACATCGCCTCCAGGTGCCCGGCGGTCGCGTCCACGTCGAAGCGGGGCCTGAGCACGTCGTTGACGCCGGCGACGACCGTGGCGAGGTCCGGCCGGAGCGCGAGGGCGGGGCCGAGCTGCTCGGCGCGGACCTGTCCGGCGAGTCGGCCCCGTACGGCCAGGTTGGCGTAGCGGACGTCGGGGTGCGTGCGGGCGAGGGACTCCGCGAGGCGGTCCGCCCAGCCGCGCAGCCCGACGGTGTCGTCCCCGTCCCCGAGCCCCTCGGTCTGACTGTCCCCCAGGGCGACGTACCGCAGAAACGTGCCGTCCGACATGAACCCCGCCTTCCCCGGCCACCGACGCGCGACCTGCCCGCATCATAGTCACTTCGTTTACTAAACAACTCGACTATCACCCTCGATGGCTCCCTCGCGGCCTATCCTTCGACGCATGCCCCTCCCCCTCCGCGCCCCCGGCGCCGGCCGCCTGTCGCCCAGGGCCGCCGACGCCCTCGTGGCGGGGGTCGTCCTGCTCGTCGTCGCGGTCTGGACGCTGGTCTCCGCGCACTACACGAGCGAGCCCGCTCTCCGCACGGCGCTCGGCTGGGCGCTGATCCTGAGCGGCTGCGGAGCGCTGTACTTCCGGCGACGGCAGCCCGTCGCGGTGGCCGTGGTCACGCTGCTCGCCTGCGTCGTGTACTACCCGCTGTCGGCCCAGGACGGGCCGCTCATGATCGCGTTCGCCCTCGCGCTGTACACGACCGCCGCCGAGGGCCGGTTCGTCGCCGCCGTCGCGCTCGCGGCCGTCACGCTGCTCGCGGTCGGGTTCGGCGAGATCCGGCAGCAGCCCGGGCACCGGCAGATCGACGACACCTCGCTCGCCATGCTCGCCGGCTGGCTGATCAGCCTGGTCGCCGTGGGCCGGGCCCAGCGCACCCGGCTCGCCTACCTCCACGAGGTGGAGCAGCGGGCGCTCGCCGCGGAGCGGGAGCAGGAGGCCCGCGCCCGGCAGTCCGCGACCGAGGAGCGCCTGCGGATCGCCCGTGAGGTGCACGACGTGCTCGGCCACAGCATCTCGCTGATCAACGTCCAGTCGGGCGCGGCTCTGCACCGGCTCGGCAAGGGACCGGCTCCGGAGGCGGGGCTCGTCACGGCCACCGAGGCGCTCACGGCGGTGAAGGCGACCAGCAAGGACGCGCTGCGCGAGCTGCGGGCGACCCTCGGGGTGCTGCGCCGAGCGGACGAGGCCACGCCGACGACGCCGTCCTCGGGCCTGGCGCTCCTCGGCGACCTCGCCGCGCGCGCCCGGAGCGCCGGCCTCGACGTCCGTACGCACGTCACGGGCACGCCCGTACCGCTGCCGCCGCCCGTGGACCTGGCCGCGTACCGGATCGTGCAGGAGTCGCTGACGAACGTCACACGCCACGCGGGCGCGAGGACCGTGTCGATCACCCTGGACTGGGGTGCCGACGCGGTACGGCTGCGCATCGCCGACGACGGCGGGGGCGCGCCGGAGGGGCGGCCGTCGGGCAGCGGCATCCGGGGCATGGCCGAACGGGCCCGTGCTTTCGGCGGCGAGCTCACCGCCCGCAATGGCGACGCCGGGTTCCTGGTGGACGCCCGCCTCCCGCTGACCCCACCGACGTCGCCCGCCCCGTCCTCCGAGGCCACCGAAGCCCCCGCAGGCCCCGAAGCCACGGCCCCCACCGAGGCCACCGGCCCCACCCCGCCCGAGAGGGAATCGTGATGATCCGTGTCGTGCTCGCCGACGACCAGACCCTGGTCCGGGCCGGCTTCCGGTCGATCCTGTCCGACGAGGAGGACATCGAGGTCGTCGGTGAGGCCGGGGACGGGGAGCGGGCGATCGGGCTCGCCCGTGAACTGCGCCCCGACGTCGTCCTGATGGACATCCGGATGCCGGTGCTCGACGGCCTGGAGGCCACCCGCCGCATCACCGCCGACACCGGGCTCGAAGGGGTGCGGGTGGTCATCCTGACCACGTTCGACGCGGACGACCACGTGTACGGGGCCCTGCGCGCGGGCGCCTCGGGCTTCCTCGTCAAGGACACCGAGCCGATGGAACTGCTGCACGCGGTCCGGGTCGTGGCGCGCGGAGACGCCCTGATCTCCCCGGCCGTGACACGGCGTCTGATCGCCGAGTTCGCCGGACTCGCGGGGCGGCAGCCGGACCCGAGTCCCCGCCTGAACGCCCTCACCGAGCGGGAGCGCGAGGTGCTGGGACTGGTGGGCGCCGGACTCTCCAACGACGAGATCGCCGGCCGGCTCGTCCTCTCCCCCGCCACCGCCAAGACGCACGTCAGCCGCATCATGACCAAGCTGGCCGTGCGCGACCGGGCGCAGCTGGTGATCCTCGCGTACGAGTCCGGGATGATCACTCCGGGCTGGCTGGCCTGACACCCCTAAGGCCCGATCCGACGCGCATTGCCAGACAGGCCCTAGGGGACAGGGCTGCCGGTTCACGACTCACGGGGTACGCGCGCGTGGGCGGCCGCAACCCCGGTGGTACGCCCGGTGTCCACCCGGGGGTGACGCCGGGCCCCTGACCGTACGCCCACGCTGATCGGGTGAATCAGGACGTACTCGATCTCGCGCGGCTGCAGTTCGCCCTCACCGCGGGCGGCCACTTCCTCTTCGTCGCCCTCACCCTGGGGCTCTCGACCGTCGTGGCCGTGCTCCAGACCATGGCGACGTTCGGCCGGAATCCGCTGTACGCGCGGATGGTGCGGTTCTGGGGCCAGCTGTACGTGATCAACTACGCGGTCGGGATCGTCACCGGCCTCGTGATGGAGTTCCAGTTCGGCATGGCGTGGAGCGGGCTCACGCACGAGGCGGGCAACGTCCTGGGGGCCTCGCTCGCCGTCGAGACGATCGTGGCGTTCTTCGTCGAGTCGACCTTCCTCGGTCTGTGGATCTTCGGCTGGAACCGGCTCAACCGCTGGGCCCATCTGGCCGCGATCTGGATCGTCGTCCTGACGGGCTACCTGTCGGCGTACTGGATCCTCGTCTCCAACGGCTTCCTCAACCATCCCGTGGGCTACGCCTCCGAGGGCGGCGAGCTGGTCCTCGACGACCCGGTCGCCGTCCTCACGAACCCCTCCGCGCTGCTCGCCTTCGGGCACGTCCTGGCGGGCGCGCTGCTGACCGCCGGGTTCTTCATGGCCGGGGTGAGCGCGTACCACCTCTTCCGGCGCAGCCCGGAGTGGGAGTTCTTCGGCCGCGGTCTGCGCACCGGTGTCTTCCTGTCGGCGCCCGCGCTGATGGCCGCGGCCGTCTTCGGCGGACTGCAGTTCGGCGCGCTCACCACCTTCCAGCCCATGAAGTCGGCGGTCTTCAGCGGAAAGGCGGCCGAGATCGCCCGGATCCAGGCGGAGATGACGGACCGTTTCGGGCCGGGGGACTACGTGCCGTCGGAGGCCTGGACCAGGGGCGGCGGCCTGGTGATGCTCATCGGCTTCGCGCTGATGATGTACCTGTGCTTCGCCGGGGTGATCCTGGCCTGCTTCAAGAAGGTCGTCTTCCGGTTCCGGCTCTGGCACCTCGCCCTGATGGCGGCCGTGCCACTGCCGTACCTCGCGATGATCGGCGGCTGGGTCTTCCGGGAGTCCGGACGCCAGCCGTGGGTGGTCTACGGCCTCCTGCGGACCGAGGACGCCGTCTCCGACCTCTCGCCCGGCACCATGCGCCTCTCCCTGACCGTCTTCACCACGGTCTTCGTCCTGCTCGCCCTCCTCAACGCCTGGCTCCTCGCCCGGCACGCCCGTCGCGGCCCCGTCGAGTCCGGGCTCGGCCACGACGAACGCCCGGACGCGCGCAGCGGCGAGCACGGGGCGCCGCCGACTGATCCGGCGGACTCGCTGCCGGCTCCCCGTTACTGAACCGCCCGTTCGTCCCACCCATCGAGGAGCCCCCCGTGGAGACCCTGGCCATCGCCCTGCTCGCCCTCTTCGCCGTGGGCTGGTCCGTCCTCGCCGGGGCCGACCTCGGCACCGGCATGCTCACCCCGTGGCTCGGCCGGAACGACCGCGAGCGGCGCCTCGTCCTCGCCTCCGTCGCGCCCTTCTTCCTCGGCAACGAGGTCTGGCTGGTCGCCGCCGCCGGTGTCCTCGTCGGCTGCTTCCCCGCCCTTGAGGGGGACCTCCTGAGCGGCCAGTTCCCGGTCTTCGTGGCCCTGCTGGCCGGCTGGATCCTCCGGGACGCGGGGCTGTGGTCGCGCGGGCGTGGTCCCGGGCCCCGCTGGCGCGCGGGCTGCGACGCCGCCGTGACGTGCGGCAGCTGGGCCGTCGCGCTCTCCTGGGGGTGGCTGCTCACGGCCCTGCTGACCGGACATCCTTACGCCCCCGCGACGGGTCCCACAGCGGTGCTCGCCGCGCTCGCCGTGGCCGCGCTGTTCGCCGCGCACGGGCTCGGCTTCGCCGCGCTGCGCCTGACGGGCGTGCCGTACGAGCGGGCCCGCCGGCTCGTCGGACGCGCGGGGCGCCCGTGGCAGTCCTTCGCGCTCACCGGTGCCCTGCTCGCCGGGCTGACGCTCTGGGCGGGCACCGGGCTGCCGCTCGCCGGGCGGACGGCCTCCGCCGCCACGCTGGGCCTGCTGGTGCCTACCCTGCTGGTCGTCACGCCGCTGCTCGTGGCCGTCCAGGCGTGGATCTGGCACGCCTTCCGGCACCGGGTGACCGGCCCTTCGTACCTCTGACCGCGCGGCGGGCTCAGGCCCCGTCCGAAGAGCCCCCGTTCCCAGCGGACCCGTCCGAGGAAGCCCCCTTCTCGGAACCCTCCCCCTGCGAGGCCTCCCCCTGCGAGCCCTCCTTCTTGTGGTGCAGGGCCTTCTGCAGCCGGGCGACGACCGCCTCGCCGTACCGCCGGTGTCCGTGCACGCGCGGGTCGTCCGTCACGTCGTACCGCTTCACGTACGCGCCGAGGAAGGCCTGGAGCGTGGCGACGGCCGGGATCGCGATCAGCGCGCCGACGGCGCCCAGCAGCGCCGTGCCCGCGATGACCGAGCCGAAGGCCACCGCCGGGTGGATGTCCACGGTCTTCGAGGTGAGTTTCGGCTGGAGCATGTAGTTCTCGAACTGCTGGTAGATCACGACGAAACCCAGCACCCACAGCGCGTACCAGGGGTTGACCGTGAAGGCGATCAGCATCGGCAGGGCACCGGCCAGATAGGTGCCGATGGTCGGGATGAACTGCGAGACCAGGCCGACCCACACGGCGAGCGCCGGAGCGTACGGCACGCCCAGGATCTCGAAGAGCACGAAGTGCGCGACGCCCGAGATGAGGGCCATCAGACCGCGCGAGTAGAGGTAGCCGCCGGTCTTGTCGACGGCGATCTCCCAGGCCCGCAGGACCTCGGTCTGCCGGGCGGGCGGCAGGACGGAGCAGAGCGCGCGCCGCAGCCGGGGGCCGTCGGCCGCGAAGTAGAACGAGAACAGGAAGATCGTGAGGAGCCGGAAGAGCCCGCCGAGGACGGTGGCGGAGACGTCGAGGACGCCGGACGCGCTGTTCTGCACGTACTTCTGCAGCCAGTCGGAGCTCAGGACGCTGTCCTGGACCTCGACGCGTGACAGGTCGGTGTGGAAGTTCTGGTTGATCCAGTTGATCACCGAGTCGAGGTACTTCGGGAAGTTCTCGACCATGTCCACGATCTGGCCGGCCAGCATCGAGCCGAGGAGGACGACGAAGCCGACGCCGAAGACGGTGACGGCGAAGAAGACGAGGAAGGTGGCGAGGCCGCGGCGCATCCCGCGTGCCGCCATGCGCCCGACCGCCGGCTCGATGGCGAGGGCGAGGAAGAACGCGAGCAGGATGTTGACGAGGAGGCCGACGACCTGGTGGAAGGCCCAGTTGCCCAGCTGGAAGACGGCGTAGAGCGCGAGGGCGAGCACGAGCGCGCGGGGCAGCCAGCGCGGCATGCGCGCGGACGCCGCGGCCGGCCCGGCCGCGGCGTCCGCGGCGACGGCGGCCGGGGCCTGCGCCGGGGCCGAAACCGCCGCGTGGGCCGGAGCCGGCACCTGGGGAGCCGGGGTGCCCTTCACCTCGTCGGGCGCGTCGGGCGCGGTATCGGGCATGTCGTTCGGTTCGGTCTTGTCGGTGTCGTCAGTCGGGGCCACCCCGCCAGTCTCGCGCACCGCACGGACATTCCACCCGGGACCCCGCACATCCCCGCCGGTCACCCCAGGGTTCGCCTGCCGGTCACCGCTTGTCGGCCGGGACGTCGACGGCCGCGCAGACGGCACGCCACACGTCCTTCGCCTCCCAGCCGGCGTCCAGCGCCTCCCGTACCGTCCGCCCCCCGAGTTCCGCCATCACATGGTCACGCGCGAAGGACTCGGCGTAGGACGCACCGAAGTGGTCGGCCATCCGTTCCCAGAAAATCGTCAACCGCATGAAGCCAGTATCCCGCTCCCAAGAGTGCAGCCCGCTCCGCAGACCTTGTCACCGCGCTTTTCCGCCCTACGGTCGGAGCATGGCCGAAAACCCCCTCCCCACCCCGCCCTCGACTCCCCTGGCGCGCGCCGAGCGTTTCATCTGGCTGACGGCCCGCGTCCTGGAGCAGCACCGGTTCGCCTACCACTTCCTGCGCGGTGCACCGGACCGGGTCGAGGCGGCCCTCATGGCGTACCTCAACGAGGACGGCGGCTACGGGCACGCGCTCGAACCGGACCTGCGCGGCCCGGTGAGCCAGCCGCTGCACACCGCGCACGGGCTGCGGATCCTCGACTCCATCGGCCGCTGCGGCGGACTGCGGGTGGAGCGGATCTGCCGCTACCTCACGGAGGTGTCCACGCACGACGGGGCGCTCCCCGCGATCCATCCGTCCCAGCGCGGCTACCCGTCGGCGCCCTTCGCGCCGGTGGTCGACTCCCCGCCGAGCGCGCTGCTGTCGACCGGCCCCGTGGTCGGCGTGCTGCACCGCAACCAGGTGTGGCACGCGTGGCTGTTCCGGGCCACCGAGTTCTGCTGGTCGGCCGTGGAGTCGCTGGAGAAGGCCCATCCGTACGAGATCCAGGCCGCCGTCGCCTTCCTCGACTCGGCCCCCGACCGGGGGCGCGCGGAGGCGGCCGCCGACAAGCTGGGCCGGCTCGTCCGCGAGCGGGGGCTCGCCGTCCTGGACCCCGGCCCGCCGGAGGACCACCCGCTCGCGGACGGGTACGCGCACGGCGAGCACCACTACCCGCACGACTACGCGCGCGTGCCGGACTCGCTCGCCGGACGCTGGTTCACGGAGGAGGAGATGGCCCGCTCGCTGGACCGTCTCGCGTCCGACCAGCAGGAGGACGGCGGCTGGCCGGTCCGATCGCCCGCCTGGGCGCCCGGCTCGGCCCTGGAGTGGCGCCCGACCGCCTGGGCGCCCGGCTCCGCCCTGGAGTGGCGCCCGATCGTCACCGTGGAGGCCCTGCGCACGCTCCGGGCGCACGGCCGCGCCATCGGCTGACGCGCACGCGTGCCGAGGGTTCCCGAAGTCACCACCCCAGGGCGCGGACACCCGCCGTGACGGCCACGGCAGCGCCCACGACGACCAGGAACGGCGCGCGCAGGACGAGCGCGACGGCGGCCGCGGCGAGCCCTGCGGCCCGGGCGTCCAGGACGAGGCCGTCGCCCGCGCTGAAGGTCTGCTGCGCGGTGAGGGCGGCGAGCAGGGCGACGGGGAGCAGGGCGGCGAGCCGCTGGACGAGCGGGCGTTCGAGCGCTCCGGCGGGCACGAGCAGGCCGATCAGTTTGACGAGGTAGCACCCGGCGGCGGTGAGGGCGATCGCGATCCAGACGTTCATCGGGGGTCCTTCTGTCCGGTGCGGGCCGTGCGGCGTCCCTGGGCCCAGAGCACGGCGGGCGCGGCGAGGGCGGCGACGAGCACCGGGGCGCCGGCGGGCAGGGCGGGCAGCAGCCCGAGCATGAGCAGGACGGCGATCCCCGCGGTGGCGCGTTCGGTCGCGGACTTCAGCATGGGGGCGAGGAGGGCGAGGAAGACGGCGGGTCCGGCGGCGTCGAGCCCCCAGGCCGCGGTGTCCCCGATCGCCTCGGCGCCGAGCGCCCCGAGGAACGTGGTGAGGTTCCAGAGGACGTAGAGGGTGAGGCCGGTGACGGTGAAGCCGATCCGGGCGGCCCGCCGGTCGGGCTGGGCCAGGGAGACGGCCGCGGTCTCGTCGATCACCCAGTGCGCGGCGAGCGGCCGGACGGCCTTCGGCAGGGCGAGGAGCTGGGAGAGCCGCAGGCCGTAGAAGGCGTTGCGGGTGCCCAGGAAGAAGGCTCCGGCGGCGGCCGTGAAGGGGTTGCCGCCCGCGGCGAGCGCGCCGACCAGGGCGAACTGCGAGGCGCCGGTGAAGACGAGCAGGCTGAGGAGGCAGGTCTGGAGGAGGCTGAGGCCGGAGCCCGCCGAGGTCACGCCGAAGGCGAAGCCGGAGAGCCCGACGGCGACGCCGACGCCGAGTGCGTCGCGGACGACGGCGGCGTCGGGCTTGGCCGGGGTGTCGTCGCGTATGACGGGGGGTGCTGTCTGTTCTGCCACGTCGGAGACGCTACGGGCCGGGGAGGCCGTGGTCTTGTACGTTCTTGCGGCGGCCAGGGGCCTGCTGGTCCGGGCCGGACCCGACGGGAATGGTCAGTCAGGCCCTAAGGAGCCTGGCGTCGCCCTCCACGCGCGCGCTGGTAGGCGCCGGGCGGCACCCCGACGCTGCGGGTGAAGTGCCGGCTGAGGTGCGACTGGTCGGTGAAGCCGACGGCTGCGGCAGCCTCCGCCGGGGGCGTCCCCGCGTCGAGGAGCCGGCGGGCCCTCCGTACGCGGGCATCGGTGAGCCAGGTGTGCGGGGGCATCCCGTACGCCTCGCGGAAGGCGCGGAGCAGGGCGAACGGGCTGGTGCCGAGGTCGGCGGCGAGGCGCTCCAGGGTCGGCGGCTCGACCATCGCGGCCTCCAGGACGTCACGCGCGCGTGCCGCG
This sequence comes from Streptomyces sp. NPDC096079, assembly GCF_040303145.1. NCBI lineage: Bacteria > Bacillati > Actinomycetota > Actinomycetes > Kitasatosporales > Streptomycetaceae > Streptomyces > Streptomyces sp. NPDC096079. Next base: position 24,496 of record NZ_JBEOST010000004.1, on the reverse strand, counting down.
TTCCGGGAGCCGGCCGACCGGGGCGGCAGCGGCGTGAGGAGCCCGCCGTGGCTGCGCAGCATCCGGGCGGTGACCAGGCGCAGGAGGCTGTCCGCGGCGAGCGCGTTGCCCTCCTCCGCGGCCCGGTGGACGCCGATGACGAGCCGGGCGGCGTACGGGTCGTCGACGACGGGCGAGGTGAAGCCGGCCGCGCCGCGCAGCCCGAACCCGTCGGCGGCGATCGACCGGACGATCTCCGCGTCCGGGTAGATCGTCCGGTAGGTCCAGCCCTCGGGCACGCCCGCGTGGCCGGTGTGGGGGGTGTCCGGGTTGACGAGGGCGATCTGGCCGGGGCCGGCCTGGACCAGCTCGTCGCGGTAGTGGAAGGCCTCGACGCCCTCGGTGATCGCGGCGAAGACGAAGGTCTCGTGGGTGTGCCGGGCGAAGGCCTTGCTGATGTAGTGGGCGTGCAGCAGGTCGACCCCGGGCAGCTCCGCGTACTGCCAGTAACGGGCCCGCTCCCCGCTCGCTCCGTCCTTCGCCGCGCCCGTCGCCATTCCCCCATTCTGCGCCCCGCCGACGCCCCACGACGATCGGGATCCGCCCAGGTCCGGACGGTTGTCAGTGGTCGGGTGCACGATGGGGGGCATGGTCAGGTCCGCGCTCGACTCGTTCTCCCCCGCGACCCGTGGTTGGTTCACCGGGGCGTTCACCGCGCCCACGGCGGCGCAGGAGGGCGCCTGGAACGCCATCGGAGCGGGCTCCGACGTGCTCGTCGTCGCACCCACCGGCTCGGGCAAGACCCTGGCGGCGTTCCTCGCCTCCCTGGACCGGCTCGCGTCCTCGCCGCCGCCGGCCGAGGCGAAGAAGCGCTGCCGTGTGCTCTACGTGTCACCGCTGAAGGCCCTCGCGGTGGACGTCGAGCGGAACCTGCGCTCGCCGCTGACCGGCATCCGCCAGGAGTCGGTGCGGCTCGGCCTGCCCGAGCCGGACGTCCGGGTCGGCATCCGGTCCGGGGACACCCCGCCGGCCGAGCGGCGGGCGCTCGCGACCCGGCCGCCGGACATCCTGATCACCACGCCCGAGTCCCTGTTCCTGATGCTGACCTCCGCCACGCGCGAGGCCCTGGCGGGTGTGGAGACGGTCATCCTCGACGAGGTCCACGCGGTCGCGGGCACGAAGCGGGGCGCACACCTGGCGCTGACCCTGGAGCGGCTGGACGAGCTGCTGCCCCGCCCGGCCCGCCGGATCGGCCTGTCGGCCACGGTCCGCCCGGTCGACGAGGTGGCCCGCTATCTCTCCCCGGGGCGGGCCGTGGAGATCGTGCAGCCGCCCTCGGGCAAGGAGTTCGACCTGTCCGTCGTCGTCCCCGTCGAGGACATGGGCGAGCTGGGGGGCTCCCCGGCCTCCGAGGGGAAGGACGGCGGGGACAAGCCGTCGATCTGGCCGCACGTCGAGGAGCGGATCGCCGACCTCGTCCAGTCCCACCGCTCCACGATCGTCTTCGCGAACTCCCGCCGGCTCGCCGAGCGCCTGTGCAACCGGCTGAACGAGATCGCGTACGAGCGGGCGACCGGCGAGCCGCTCCCCGAGGGGGCTCCCCCGGCCCAGGTCATGGCCCAGTCGGGGGCGGCGCAGGGCGCCCCGCCGCTGCTGGCCCGGGCCCACCACGGCTCGGTGTCGAAGGAGCAGCGCGCCCAGGTGGAGGAGGACCTGAAGGCGGGCCGGCTGCCCGCCGTCGTGGCCACCTCCAGCCTGGAGCTGGGCATCGACATGGGCGCGGTCGACCTGGTGGTGCAGGTCGAGTCGCCGCCGTCCGTGGCCTCCGGCCTGCAGCGGGTGGGCCGCGCGGGCCACCAGGTGGGAGCGGTCTCCACGGGCGTGGTCTTCCCCAAGTACCGGGGCGACCTCGTGCAGGCGGCCGTGGTCACCGAGCGGATGCGCTCCGGGGCCATCGAGTCCATGCGGATCCCCGCCAATCCGCTGGACGTCCTCGCGCAGCAGCTGGTCGCGATGGTCGCGCTCGACACCTGGCAGGTGGACGACCTGCTGGCGGTGGTGCGCCGCGCGGCCCCGTTCTCGTCGCTGCCGGAGTCGGCGTTCACCGGCGTGCTGGACATGCTGGCCGGCCGCTACCCCTCGGACGCCTTCGCGGAGTTGCGGCCGCGCGTGGTGTGGGACCGGGTCGCCGGGACGGTCACGGGCCGGCCGGGCGCTCAGCGGCTCGCCGTCACCTCCGGCGGCACGATCCCCGACCGCGGCCTGTTCGGTGTGTTCCTGGCGGGCTCGGACCCCAAGAAGGGCGGGGGCCGGGTCGGCGAGCTCGACGAGGAGATGGTGTACGAGTCGAGGGTCGGCGACGTCTTCACGCTCGGCACGACGTCCTGGCGGATCGAGGACATCACCCGGGACCGGGTGCTCGTCTCCCCCGCGCCCGGTGTGCCGGGCCGGCTGCCGTTCTGGAAGGGCGACCAGCTCGGCCGCCCGCTCGAACTGGGCCGTGCGGTGGGCGCGTTCCTCCGCGAGGTCGGCGCCCTCGGGGACGAGGACGCGCGCCTGCGGCTGCTCGCCGCGGGCCTGGACGCCTGGGCCGCGGAGAACGTCCTGGCGTACCTGAAGGAGCAGCGCGAGGCCTGCGGCCACGTGCCGGACGACCGGACGATCCTGGTCGAGCGCTTCCGGGACGAGCTCGGGGACTGGCGGGTCGTCATCCACTCGCCGTTCGGGGCGCAGGTGCACGCCCCCTGGGCGCTGGCGCTCGGCGCGCGGCTCGCCGAGCGGTACGGCATGGACGCGCAGGTGATGCACGCGGACGACGGCATCGTGCTGCGCCTGCCGGACGCCGACCTGATGGGCCTGGACATGGGCCTTGACCTCCTCGACCACGAGCCGGTCGACCCGGGCCGTCACCTGGACACGACGTACGACGCGGACAAGGCGCCCGTGGGCGCTGCCGACGCCCTCTTCGACAAGGGCGAGATCGGGCAGATCGTCACCGACCAGGTGGGCGGCTCCGCGCTGTTCGCCTCCCGCTTCCGGGAGTGCGCCGCCCGCGCCCTGCTGCTGCCCAAGCGCAACCCGGGCAAGCGGACCCCGCTGTGGCAGCAGCGGCAGCGTGCCGCGCAGCTCCTCCAGGTGGCGAGCGAGTTCGGATCGTTCCCGATCGTCCTGGAGGCCGTCCGCGAGTGCCTCCAGGACGTCTTCGACCTCCCGGGCCTCGAAGAGCTGATGGGGGACATCGAGTCCCGCCGCGTCCGCCTCGTCGAGGTCACCACCCCGGAGCCCTCGCCCTTCGCCCGCTCGCTGCTCTTCGGGTACGTGGCGCAGTTCCTGTACGAGGGCGACTCCCCGCTCGCGGAGCGGCGGGCGGCCGCCCTCTCCCTGGACTCCCGGCTGCTCGCGGAGCTCCTCGGCCAGGCCGAGCTGCGCGAGCTGCTCGACCCCGAGGTGCTGACCGAGCTGGAGCGGGAGCTCCAGTGGCTGACGGAGGACCGCCGGATCAAGGACGTGGAGGGCGTCGCCGACCTGCTGCGGGTCCTGGGCCCCCTGACGGACGAGGAGCTGGCCGAGCGCGGCGCGGAAGCGGGCTGGGCGCCCGAGCTCGGGGCGGCCCGCCGCGCGATCCGGGTGCGGATCGGCGGCCGGGAGCACTGGGCGGCGATCGAGGACGCGGGACGCCTGCGGGACGCCCTGGGGACGGCCCTGCCGGTCGGCGTGCCCGAGGCCTTCACCGAGCCGGTCAAGGACCCGCTGGGCGACCTGCTCGCACGGCACGCGCGCACGCACGGCCCGTTCACCTCCTCCCAGGCCGCCGCCCGCTTCGGTCTCGGCGCGGCCGTCACCGACGGCGCCCTCCAGCGCCTGGCCGCCTCGGGCCGGGTCGTCCAGGGCGAGTTCCACCCCTCGGGCATCGGCCAGGAGTGGTGCGACGCGACCGTCCTGCGCCGGCTGCGGCGCCGCTCCCTGGCGGCCCTGCGCCACGAGCTGGAGCCGGTGCCCCCGGCGGCCCTCGCCACCTTCCTGCCGCAGTGGCAGCATCTGGGAAGCAACAGCCTGCGCGGCATCGACGGCCTCGCGCGGGCGATCGAGCAGCTCCAGGGCGCCCCGGTCCCGGCCTCGGCCCTGGAGAAGCTGATCCTGCCGTCCCGGGTCCGTGACTACTCCCCGGCGCTCCTCGACGAGCTGACGACGACCGGCGAGGTCGTCTGGGCGGGCGCGGGCTCGCTCCCGGGCAAGGACGGCTGGGTCTCCCTCTACCTCGCCGACGCGGCCCCCCTGCTCCTCCCGCCGGCGCACCCCCTGGAGCCGACCGCCCTCCACGAATCGGTCCTCACGGCCCTCTCCGGCGGGTACGGCCTGTTCTTCCGGCAGATCGCCGACCAGGTCCGGGCGACCACCCACCCCGACGCCACCGATCCCCAGCTCGCGGACGCCCTGTGGGACCTGGCCTGGTCGGGCCGGCTCACGAATGACACCCTGGCCCCGCTCCGGGCGCTCCTCGGGTCGGGCCGCACGGCGGGTTCCACCGCGCACCGCGCGCGGCGCACGGTTCCGCGCGGGCGGTACGGCACGCTGACGGCCGCGGCCCGCACCGCGTCCCGCTCGGGCCCGCCGACGGTGTCGGGCCGCTGGTCCGCGCTGCCTCCGGTGGAGCCGGAGCCGACGCACCGGGCGCACGCCCTGGCCCGCACGCTCCTGGACCGGCACGGCGTGGTCACCCGTGGCGCGGTGGCCGCCGAGGGCGTGGAGGGCGGCTTCTCGGCCACGTACCGGATCCTGGCCGCCTTCGAGGACAGCGGGCAGGCCCGGCGCGGCTACGTGGTGGAGGGGCTCGGCGCGGCCCAGTTCGCGATGGACGGGGCGGTGGACCGGCTGCGTGCGGCGGCGACCGCCCGCGACCGGGGCGTGGAGGCGGCGGCGGGCCCCCATGCCCTGGTGCTCGCGGCGGCCGACCCCGCGAACGCCTACGGCGCGGCCCTGCCCTGGCCCGAGCCCCCGACCGGGGCGGGCCACAAGCCGGGCCGCAAGGCGGGGGCGATGGTGGTCCTGGTCGACGGCGAGCTCACGCTCTACATGGAGCGCGGCGGCAAGACGCTCCTCTCCTGGCCCACCGAACCGGACGATCCGGCGCTGCGCGCGGCGGCGGAGGCGCTGTCCGCGTCGGCCCGGTCGGGGACGCTGGGCACGGTCACGGTGGAGCGGATCAACGGCGGGACGTCGCTGACGTCGCCCCTGTCCCGCCCCCTGGAATCCGCCGGCTTCCTGGCCACCCCGAAGGGCCTCCGCCTCCGTCCTTGACGGCACCGTCCAGCCCACCCGCCCCGACGGGACCCGGCACAATGGAGCCGTGCCCGAAGGAGACACCGTCTGGCAGGCCGCCCACCGGCTGCACACCGCGCTCGCCGGCCGGGTCCTCACCCGCGCGGACCTCCGCGTGCCCCGGTTCGCGACCGCCGACCTCACGGGCCGGACGCTGCTCGACTTCACCCCGCGCGGCAAGCACCTCCTCGCCCGGATCGAGGGCGGGCTCACCCTCCACTCGCATCTCCGGATGGACGGCGCCTGGCGGGTGTACGCCACCGGGCAGCGCCCGCACGGCGGCCCCGAGTTCCAGATCCGCGCGATCCTCGGGAACGCCGAGTCCACGGCGTACGGCTACCGCCTCCCCGTCCTGGAGCTGATCCGTACGGCCGAGGAGTCCCGGGTCGTGGGCCATCTCGGCCCCGATCTGCTCGGCCCGGACTGGGACCCGACGGAGGCCGTGCGGCGGCTCGGCGCCGATCCGGCGCGCCCCCTCGGCGACGCGCTCCTCGACCAGCGCAACCTGGCCGGCATCGGCAACGTGTACAAGTCGGAGCTGGCCTTCCTCGCCGCCGTCACCCCCTGGCTCCCGGTCGGCGAGCTCGCCCCTGAGGTCCCGGCCCGCCTGGTCGCCACGGCCCACCGCCTGCTGGAGGCGAACAAGGACCGCCCGGACCGGCGCACGACGACCACCCGCCGCCCCGGCACCCCGCTGTACGTCTACGGCCGTGAGGGCCGCGCGTGTCTGCGCTGCGGCACCGCGATCCGCAAGGCGGAGCTGGGCGACCGGGTGACGTACTGGTGCCCGGGCTGTCAGCGGGGCCCCGACGGAAACCACCACCCGGACAATTGACGCCCCGTCAGATCTGGTCGTACGGTCCGGACATGACCACGACGAGGGCTCTTCCGGCGTACGACCTGACCGGCCGCACCGCGTTCGTCACCGGTGCGGCGAGCGGCATCGGCCGCGCCTCCGCGGCCCTCCTCGCCCAGGCGGGGGCCACCGTGCACTGCGCCGACCGCGACGAGGCGGGCCTCAAGGAGACCGCGGCCCTGATCGCCCGCGCGGGCGGCACCGCGCACACCCACCCCCTGGACGTCACCGACCGTGCCGCACTGGCCGCGGCCGTCCGGTCGGCCGGCCCCCTCCACGTCATGGCCGCCATCGCCGGGATCATGCACACGAGCACGGTCCTGGAGACCCGCGAGGAGGACCTCGACCGCGTCCTCGCCGTCAACTTCAAGGGCGTGCTCCACGCCTGCCAGGAGGCCGCCCGCTCGATGATCGCGGCCGGCGTCCCCGGCTCCATCGTCACGATGGCCTCGGGCGCGATGGACACCGCCAGCCCCGGCCTGCTCTGCTACAGCGTCACCAAGGCGGCGGTCGTCCAGCTGACGAAGACCCTGGCGACGGAGGCCGGTCCGCACGGGATCCGGGTCAACGCGATCGCGCCGGGCTGGATCCGCACCCCGATGACCGACCGCCACGAGCCGGCCGCCCAGGAGCAGGCCGAGGCCGCGATGGTCCGGCACTCACCGCTGCGCCGGGTCGGCGAGGCGGTGGACATCGCGCACGCGGTGCTGCACCTCGCCTCGGACGCCTCCGCGTTCACGACCGGTCAGATCCTCCGCCCCAACGGCGGAGTCGCGATGCCCTGGTGACGGCGCGCACGTCCACCGTCGGGGCGAGCCGCCGTCCCGACGAGGCCGCCACGTGCACCGGCAGCAGGCTCAGGCCCCAGCCGCCCGCCGCCACCGCGCCTTCGACCGGCCCGGCTTCCCCCGGCACGAGCAGCAGGCGCAGTACGGCCCACCACCAGATCCCTCCGGCCGCGAGGCCGCACGCGAGCAACGCGAGCGTCACCAGCGGAATCCGTCGCCGTACCATGGCCGCCTCCTGCGGTCGACGCTAGACCGGCAGGATCACCCTGCGGGAGGGCGCACCGGAGGCAGACCCGGCGCACACGGCCCAGTCGTACGTCCCTCCCACCATGGCACGGCATACGGGACCCCGGCATCTCAGACGAATCGGCCGCGACCGCCCGCACAGGGAAAAGCCCCGGTCAGCGCCCCACGAGGAGGCACCGACCGGGGCTCGCCCCGCTTCGGTTCAGGCGGCGACGACGTCCACCGCTTCCGCGGGCGCCTTGATGGTCACCCGCTCGGTGGGCACACCGGCCACCGACGTCACCGACACCGAATTGAGCATCGGGCGACGCACCGGTGCCGGCACCGGTTCGCTCGCCGCTGCCGACTCGGCCAGTTCGGCGAGCGACAGCTCGTCGCTCACTTCGCGCATGAGCTCGGACATCCGTACGTCCAACGCGTCGCAGATCGCGGAGAGCAGTTCGGAGGAAGCCTCCTTCTGCCCCCGCTCCACCTCGGAGAGATAGCCGAGCGAGACTCGGGCGGACGAGGAGACTTCGCGCAGAGTACGGCCCTGGCGCTGGCGCTGCCGACGCAGCACGTCACCCAGCAGGCGACGGAGCAGAATCATCGGTGGCTCCCTCCTCGGACCGCGTAGCCGCATCCTTCACGCCCCACCGTACCGCCTCGCGCTGCGGCCGTGCGGGGAGCGATGTCGTGTTCACTCAGGGCTGCAAACATCAATTCCCCCCGTTGTGTTCCGTATCCTGTGCCCGCGCATTTCCCGAGAGTTCCTCATGGAGCAGCTCCAGCACGCTCCGTACGCTCTCTCTACGGATTTCCGTACGAGCGCCGTTCAACCTCAACGACACCACTTTCCCGGCCCGCGCGCTCGTCGCGACGGGCCCGGCGACCGCCACGTAGATGGTCCCGACGGGCTGGCCGTCCTGGGGGGCGGGCCCCGCGACCCCGGTCGTCGAGATCCCCCAGTCGGCGCCGAGCCGGTCCCGTACACCGGCCGCCATCTGCAGCGCGACCTCGGGATCGACCGCTCCGCGCTCCGCGAGCAGGGCCCCGTCGACGCCGAGGAGCTCGCGCTTGAGGCCCGTGGCGTACGCCGTGACCGACCCCAGGAAGGACACCGAGGCCCCGGGCACCGCGGTGAGCTCGGCGGCCACGAGGCCACCCGTGAGCGACTCCGCTGCGGCGAGGGTCTGCTCACGCTCCGCGAGCAGCGCCAGCACCCGGGCGGCCTCGGTCATCGCGTCGCCGTCTCCGACCGTGCGGCTTCCCGTTCCGCCGCGAGGCCCTCGCGGCGCAGGACGACCGCCTGGCGGACGTAATCCAGACCGGTGACGACCGTCAGCACGACGGCCAGCGCCATCACCCAGAAGCGGAGGGTGGCCAGGCCCCCGGTGAGCATGAGGACGTACATGCCCACGGCGGTGCCCTGGGCGAGCGTCTTCATCTTGCCGCCGCGGCTGGCGGGGATGACCCCGTGCCGGATGACCCAGAACCGCATCAGGGTGATGCCGAGCTCGCGGGCGAGGATGACCGAGGTCACCCACCAGGGCAGGTCGCCGAGCGCGGACAGCGAGACCAGACCGGCCGCCATGATCGCCTTGTCGGCGATGGGGTCGGCGATCTTCCCGAAGTCGGTGACCAGGTTGTACGTACGGGCGAGGTGCCCGTCGAAGACGTCCGTGATCATGGCCACCGCGAACGCGGCCCATGCCCAGGCGCGCCACACGGGGTCGTGCCCGCCGTCCTGGAGGAGCAGCACCACGAAGCCCGGCACGAGGACGAGCCGGATCATCGTGAGGATGTTCGCGATGTTCCACAGGCTGGCCTGGTTGACGGCCGCCGTGCCCAGCTTGCCGCGGGGCGCCGGCCTACCGGTCCCGCCCGTCGCGGATGCCGGGACTCCGGTCATCTGCCCGCCTCCTCGAAAAGACACTCGGCCACGAGGTCGACGCCCTCCGTGCCGACGACCTTCGCCCTGACCATACGGCCCGGGGCCAGGTCGCTGCCCGCACCGCCGTCCGCGGGGAGCAGCAGCACCTGTCCGTCGGTCTCGGGCGCCTGGTGGGCCGCGCGGCCGATCCAGCCGCCCTTCTCGTCCTCGTCGTCCGACTCGGACTCGACGAGTACCTCCAGGGTCTCTCCGATCCGCTCCTCCGCGCGCTGCGCGGTGAGCTCCTCGGCGAGCCGGGAGAGGTGGGCGAGCCGCTCGTCGACGACGTCCTGGTCGAGCTTGTGCTCGTAGCCCGCGGCTTCGGTGCCGTCCTCGTCGGAGTATCCGAAGACGCCGATGGCGTCGAGGCGGGCGTGGGTGACGAAGCGTTCCAGCTCGGCGAAGTCCGCCTCGGTCTCGCCGGGGAAGCCGACGATGAAGTTCGACCGGGCACCGGCGGTGGGCGCCTTGGAGCGGATGGTCTCCAGCAGCTCCAGGAAGCGGTCGGTGTCGCCGAAGCGGCGCATGGCCCGCAGCACGTCGGGGGCGCTGTGCTGGAAGGACAGGTCGAAGTAGGGCACGACCTTCTCGGTCGACGTCAGGACGTCGATCAGGCCGGGGCGCATCTCGGCGGGCTGGAGGTAGCTGACGCGGACGCGCTCGATGCCGTCCACCGAGGCCAGCTCGGGCAGCAGGCTCTCCAGGAGCCGGATGTCGCCGAGGTCCTTGCCGTAGGAGGTGTTGTTCTCGGAGACCAGCATGACCTCCTTCACGCCCTGCTCGGCGAGCCAGCGCGTCTCGTTCAGCACGTCGGAGGGACGGCGCGAGACGAAGGAACCCCGGAAGGAGGGGATGGCGCAGAAGGAGCAGCGGCGGTCGCAGCCGGAGGCGAGCTTCACGGAGGCGACGGGGCTGGTGTCCAGGCGGCGGCGGAGCGGCGCGCGGGGCCCGGAGGCGGGCGCGAGGCCCTCGGGCAGGTCGCTCGGCACGTTCTCGGGGGCCTCGACCGAGCCGTGTCCCGGCAGGGCCACGGCCGCGGCGGCCTCCTGGCGCTCCACGGGCGACAGCGGCAGCAGCTTGCGCCGGTCACGCGGGGTGTGGGCCTCGACACTGCCACCGTTGAGGATGGTCTGGAGGCGGTTGGAGATGTCGGCGTAGTCGTCGAAGCCCAGGACGCCGTCGGCTTCCGGGAGGGCCTCGGCGAGCTCCTTGCCGTACCGCTCGGCCATACAGCCGACGGCGACGACGGCCTGGGTCTTGCCGTGGTCCTTCAGATCATTGGCTTCGAGCAGGGCGTCGACGGAGTCCTTCTTCGCGGCTTCGACGAATCCGCAGGTGTTGACGACGGCGACGTCCGCTTCCTCGGCGTTCTCGACGAGCTCCCAGCCGTCCGCTGCCAAGCGGCCTGCGAGCTCCTCCGAGTCCACCTCGTTACGGGCGCAGCCAAGAGTGACAAGGGCGACGGTACGGCGTTCGGGCATGGACTCAAGACTACTTCGTCCCGGCCGTTCCCCCGTCGCGCAGGGTTCACCTGCGCGACAGAGGTCACATCGCGGGCCGCGGGGCCCGCCTCGGGGCGGGGCTCAGCCGGCCTCGGGGTCGCCCTTGGTGTAGCTGAGCCGCTCGACCTGGCCGGATTCGAACTTGTCGTCGAGCTTCTTGCCGTTCACGTAGAGCTCGATCGCGCCCGCGTTGCCGAGGACGAGGTCGACGCGCTCGTCGTCCTGGAAGGTCTTGGACTCGCCCTTGAGGAGGAGCCCGTCGAAGAGGAGCTTGCCGTCGTGGGCCTTCGCCGAGATCCAGCTCTTGTCGTCGATCGCGGAGAGCTTGACCGTGACCTTGTCCTGCGGGACCGCGGCGATCGCGCTCTCGGTGGGCTTGGGCGCGGGCTTGGCCGGCTTCGGCTTGGCGGCGGAGGTCGCCTTCTCCGGGGCGGGGGCCGGGCCGCCGTCGGCCACGGTGGATCCCTTGGGGGCCTCGTTCCCGTTGAACATCGTGAAGCCGACGAAACCGACGACGGCGACGATGGCCGCGACCATCGCGGCGGTCCAGTTGGGCCTGCGCGGCTCGGGGCGGATGCGTTCCGCCTCGAAGAGCGGGGCGGCGGGGGTGGGCGCCGGGCGGCCGCCGTGCTCGGCGTCGTACTGCTCGATCAGCGGGGCCGGATCGAGCCCGACGGCGCGCGCGAGGGTACGGACGTGGCCGCGGGCGTAGACGTCGCCGCCACAGCGCGAGAAGTCGTCCTCCTCGATCGCCTGCACGATCGGAATCCGGACACGGGTGGAGGCACTGACCTCTTCGACGGTGAGACCGGCGGCGACGCGGGCCTGCTGGAGAGCGCGACCGATCGAGTCCCGGTCGTCTGCCGGGAAGGTCCGGTCGTCTTCGGGGGAGTTGCCGATGGACACGAGAGCGCCTTTCGAGCGTGTAGCCACCTGCTGGACGTTCAGTCTATGGGTGGTACGAAAGGGTGGGGCAACCGGGCGGGTGCTGTTTGTACGCCATGAGGCTGGGACATCCTTCTGTCCCTCCCTCCAACTTGACGTGCGGCCAGGGGAAACGGTTGCCCACCGTTCCCTTACGAGTGAGTCTCGGCCCGGTCTCGATCGGGTACCCGGGCCCGGGGGAGCCACACGCGCTACTCCCCCGACTCCCCCCGGATCACGGCCAGGACACCGTCCAGCTCGTCGGGCTTCACGAGTACGTCCCGCGCCTTCGAGCCCTCGCTCGGTCCGACGATGTTCCGGGACTCCATCAGGTCCATCAGCCGGCCGGCCTTCGCGAAGCCCACGCGCAGCTTGCGCTGGAGCATCGAGGTGGAGCCGAACTGCGTCGAGACGACCAGCTCGGCCGCCTGGCACAGCAGGTCGAGGTCGTCGCCGATGTCCTCGTCGATCTCCTTCTTCTGCTTGGTGCCGACGGTGACGTCGTCCCGGAAGACCGGCGTCATCTGGTCCTTGCAGTGCTGCACGACGGCCGCGACCTCGGCCTCGGTGACGAAGGCGCCCTGCATGCGGACGGGTTTGTTGGCGCCCATCGGCAGGAAGAGCCCGTCTCCCTTGCCGATGAGCTTCTCGGCGCCGGGCTGGTCGAGGATGACCCGGCTGTCGGCGAGCGAGGAGGTGGCGAAGGCGAGGCGCGAGGGCACGTTCGCCTTGATCAGACCGGTGACGACGTCCACGGACGGCCGCTGGGTGGCGAGGACGAGGTGGATGCCGGCGGCGCGGGCCAACTGGGTGATGCGGACGATCGAGTCCTCGACGTCGCGCGGCGCGACCATCATCAGGTCCGCCAGCTCGTCGACGATCACCAGGAGGTACGGGTAGGGGTTGAGCTCGCGCTCGCTGCCCTCGGGCAGCTTGATCTTGCCGTCCCGGATGGCCTGGTTGAAGTCGTCGATGTGCCGGTAGCCGAAGGCGGCCAGGTCGTCATAGCGCAGGTCCATCTCGCGCACGACCCACTGGAGGGCCTCGGCGGCCTTCTTGGGGTTGGTGATGATCGGGGTGATCAGGTGCGGGATGCCCTCGTAGGCGGTGAGCTCGACCCGCTTGGGGTCGACGAGCACCATCCGGACGTCCTCGGGGGTCGCTCTTATCATGACCGACGTGATCAGGCAGTTGATGCACGAGGACTTTCCGGAGCCCGTGGCACCGGCGACCAGCACGTGCGGCATCTTCGCCAGGTTGGCCATCACGTAGCCGCCCTCGACGTCCTTGCCGAGCGCGACGAGCATCGGGTGCTCGTCCCCGGCCGCGTCGGCCAGCCGCAGCACGTCCCCGAGGTTGACCATCTCGCGGTCGCTGTTCGGGATCTCGATGCCGACCGCGGACTTGCCGGGGATCGGCGAGATGATCCGTACGTCGGGCGAGGCCACGGCGTAGGCGATGTTCTTGGTGAGGGCCGTGATCTTCTCGACCTTCACGGCCGGGCCGAGCTCGACCTCGTACCGCGTGACCGTCGGGCCGCGCGTGAAGCCGGTGACGGCCGCGTCCACCTTGAACTCGGTGAAGACGTTGGAGAGCGCGTCGACGACGGCGTCGTTGGCCGCACTGCGGGTCTTGCCGGGACCGCCGCGCTCCAGCAGGTCGAGCGAGGGCAGGGAGTACGTGATGTCGCCGGCGAGCTGGAGCTGCTCGGCCCGGGGCGGCAGGTCGGTCGGCTCGGGCGCCGGCTTCGTCAGATCCGGTACGCCGCCGGCGGGCCGGTCCACCCCGCGGGCCGGCGGCACGGGGGCGGCCTTCCCGGGGGCGGCCTTCTCGGCGGCCGCGGCATCGGCGGAGGCGGCCAGGGCCGCGTTCCGCTCCGCGGTGACGTCCTTGGTCAGGTCGGCGACGATCGGCGAGGGCGGCATGCCGTTCAGCACGGCGCCGTCGAGCGCGGCGGCGGCCGCTGCGGCGACGTCCACCGGGTCCAGACCGGTGTCGAAGGCCTCGCGCCCGGAGGTCCGGCGGGCCGGGCGGCCACGCCGCTCCAGCATCTCCGCCTCGGCCCGGTCCACGTCGTACGGCTCCGAGGGCCCGGCCGCCCGGCGCCGGACGGGCCGCGCGGGACGCGGCCCCGCGTCCCGCCAGTCCTCCTCGTACCCCTCGGGGCCCGGCTGCTCCCCGGCCTCCGCCGGGTCGTACGGCAGTTCGACGATGCCCAGCTTCGCGCCGAGCAGCCGCAGCCGCTGCGGGATCGCGTTGACCGGGGTGGCGGTGACCACGAGCAGCCCGAAGACGGTGAGCAGCACCAGCATCGGTACGGCGAGGACCTCGCCCATCATGAAGACGAGCGGCTGGGACGCGGCCCAGCCGATGAGCCCGCCGGCGTCCTGCATGGCCGCGCTGCCGTCACCGCGCCCCGGGGAACCGCAGGCGATGTGCACCTGGCCGAGGATGCCGATGACGAGGGCGGACAGACCGATGCTGATCCGGCCGTTGGCCTCGGGCTTCTCCGGGTAGAGGATCAGCCGGATGCCGATCGCGCCGAGCAGCAGCGGTACGAGCAGGTCGAGCCGGCCGAAGGAGCCGGTGACCAGCATCTCGACGAGGTCGCCGACCGGGCCGCGCAGATTCGACCAGGTGCCGGCGGCGACGATCAGCGCGAGGCCGAGGAGGAGCAGCGCGAGCCCGTCCTTGCGGTGGGCGGGGTCGAGGCCCTTGGCGCCGCGCCCTATCCCCCGGAACATCGCCCCGATCGCATGGGCGAGGCCGAGCCAGGCGCCGCGCGCGAGCCGGTAGACGCCCCCGGTCGGGGACGGTGCGGGCCGGGGCGCGGCCTTCTTCGCGGCGGTCTTCCGCGCCGGGGCACGCTTGGCGGGCGCGGCCTTCTTGGCCGGTGTCTTCTTCGCGGGCGGTTTCGCGGGGGACTTCGCGGGCGCCGCCTTCTTCGCGGCGCCCGTCGTCCGGCCGGCGCGCGGTTTCGCGGTGCCCGCCGTGCCCTGGGAACCCTTGCCGGACGTACGTGAAGCCATGATGCCGAGGTTACCGGTGTGGAGAGCGCCTGTCCGCCTCACCCGTTCGTGTCGCCCGGGCCGGGGCGCGATGCTGACGCCGCATCACGACGGCGGCGCCGCACCGGCACGGACGATGACGGTGCGTCAGCTCTGTGCGGGCAGCGTCGGCGCGGCGCCCGTACCCGGCTCCAGGGCGTCCAGGGCCCGGCGCAGTCCGGTGAGCTTGCGCTCCAGGTGCGCGGCGGTCGCGACGGCGGCCGCGTCGGCGGAGTCGTCGTCGAGCTGCTTCGACAGCGCCTCGGCCTGCTCCTCGACCGCGGCGAGCCGCGCGGAGAGTTCGGCGAGCAGCCCGGCGGACTCCTTGCCGTGACCGCCCTCGCCGCCGCCCTCCAACTGCAGCCGCAGCAGGGCGGCCTGCTCGCGCAGCTTGCAGTTCTTCATGTAGAGCTCGACGAACACGGAGACCTTGGCCCGCAGCACCCACGGGTCGAACGGCTTGGAGATGTAGTCGACCGCCCCGGCCGCGTACCCCCGGAAGGTGTGGTGGGGGCCGTGGTTGATGGCGGTGAGGAAGATGATCGGGATGTCCCGGGTCCGCTCCCGCCGCTTGATGTGGGCGGCGGTCTCGAAACCGTCCATTCCCGGCATCTGGACGTCGAGCAGGATGACCGCGAAGTCGTCCGTCAACAGCGCCTTGAGCGCTTCCTCCCCGGACGATGCCCGCACCAGCGTCTGATCGAGCGCGGAGAGAATGGCCTCCAGCGCCAGCAGATTCTCCGGCCGGTCATCGACCAGGAGGATCTTGGCCTTCTGCACCATGCCCCGTCCTCCTCGTCCCGGCAACGGCTCTCCCCGGTCCCCCGAACCGGGGGAAGCACCGGGCGCCGCCCCAGAAGACGACTCCCTAGCGCCGTCCGTCCTTGTGCCGGTCATCGTAGCCGCACCCCGCCCGTCGCCACACCCTGTCACCGCGATGTCACTGTGCACGTACCGACAAACGCGGTGGGAGACCAGAAGGTTCCCCGTATCCCGCCCTCTCACACGCTCCTGGCGACAGTCCGTCAGCGGGCCCCGGCGGAGTCCGGGGGTCCGCGCGCGGCGCGGCCCCCCGGAGCGGGATCACTGCCCCCGCATCCACTGCTCCATGACCGACAGCAGGTGATCGGGGTCGACCGGCTTCGTCACGTAGTCCGAGGCACCGGACTCGATCGCCTTCTCCCGGTCCCCCTTCATCGCCTTCGCCGTCAGCGCGATGATCGGCAGCCCGGCGAACTGCGGCATCCGCCGGATCGCGGTGGTCGTCGCGTACCCGTCCATCTCCGGCATCATGATGTCCATCAGGACGACCGTCACGTCGTCGTGCTGCTCCAGGACCTCGATGCCCTCCCGCCCGTTCTCGGCGTAGAGCACCGCGAGCCCGTGCTGCTCCAGGACGCTCGTGAGCGCGAAGACGTTGCGGATGTCGTCGTCGACGATGAGCACCTTCTCGCCGGAGAAGCCGAAGGTGCGGCGCGGCTCGGCCTCCGGCTCCTCCCGCTCCGCCGCCGTCGGCTGGCCCGACTGCCCGGGCACCGCTCCCAGCGACCCGGTCGCCTCCGCGGCCGCCTTCCGCCGGTGCCGGAACAGCGCCCCGGCCCCGGACCGCGCCTCCGTCCGTACGGGCGGCGGGAAGTGCGGGAAGGGATGGACGGCCCCGGCCGCGCCCTCCTCCGCGCCCTGCTGCGGATCGTCCGCGTCCTGCGCGCCCTGCCCGTACCCGCCCGACGGCAGCTCCGTCGGGCTGAGCGGCAGGTAGAGCGTGAACGTCGAGCCGCGCCCCGGCTCGCTCGCGGCGAAGATCTCACCGCCCAGCAGCCGCGCGATCTCCCGGCTGATCGAGAGCCCCAGACCCGTACCGCCGTACTTCCGGCTGGTCGTGCCGTCGGCCTGCTTGAACGCCTCGAAGATCACCCGCATCTTGCTCGCCGCGATCCCGATCCCGGTGTCCGTGACCGAGAAGGCGATGAGGTCGGCCTCCGGATCGCGCAGCGAACCGGCCTCCAGGAGCTGCTCCCGGATCGACTGCGGCACGTCCGCGCCCGCCGGCCTGATCACCAGCTCCACCGCGCCCGTGTCGGTGAACTTCACCGCGTTGGACAGCAGGTTGCGCAGGACCTGGAGCAGCCGCTGCTCGTCGGTGTGGAGGGTGGCCGGCAGCTCGGGCGAGACCCGCACCGAGAAGTCCAGGCCCTTCTCCGCCGTGAGCGGGCGGAACGTCGCCTCCACGTAGTCGACGAGCTGGACGAGCGCGATACGGGTCGGGGAGACGTCCATCTTGCCCGCCTCGACCTTCGACAGGTCGAGGATGTCGTTGATCAGCTGGAGCAGGTCCGACCCGGCGCCGTGGATGGTCTCGGCGAACTCGACCTGCTTCGGCGTCAGATTGGTCTCGGCGTTGTCGGCGAGCAACTTGGCAAGGATCAGCAGCGAGTTGAGCGGTGTGCGCAGCTCGTGCGACATGTTGGCCAGGAACTCCGACTTGTACCGCATGGAGACGGCGAGCTGTTCCGCGCGCTCCTCCAGGACCTGCCGGGCCTCCTCGATCTCGGTGTTCTTCACCTCGATGTCGCGGTTCTGCCGGGCGAGCAGCTCCGCCTTCTCCTCCAGCTCCAGGTTGGAGCCCTGGAGCTCCTTCTGCCGGTGCTCCAGCTCGGCCGACCGCTCCTTGAGCTGCTCGGTCAGCTCCTGCGACTGCTGGAGCAGCACCTCGGTCTTGGTGTTGACGCTGATCGTGTTGACCGTGGTCGCGATCAGCTCGGCCAGCTGGTTGAGGAAGTCCCGCTGGATCTGCGTGAACGGCTGGAACGACGCCAGCTCGATCACACCGAGGACCTTCCCCTCGAAGAGGACCGGCAGCACGATCACGTGCGCGGGCGCGGCCTCGCCCAGCCCGGACGAGATCTTCAGATAGCCCGGCGGCACGTTGACCTGGATGGTCCGCTTCTCCTCCGCCGCCGTCCCGATCAGGGTCTCGCCCGGCCGGAACGAGGTCGGCATGGACCCCGTGGAGTATCCGTAACTCCCGCGCATGCGCAGCTCGTACGAGCCCTCGCCCTCACCGACGAGTTCGGCGTCGCTGTGGGCGGAGCCCGTCGGCATGGCCACGAAGAAGGCGCCGTGCTGCGCCGAGACCACCGGCGTCAGCTCGCTCATGATGAGCGAGGCCACGTCGTCCAGGTCCCGCCGGCCCTGCATGAGACCCGAGATGCGGGCCAGGTTGCCCTTGAGCCAGTCCTGCTCCTCGTTGGCGAGGGTGGTGTCGCGCAGGTTGGCGATCATGGTGTTGATGTTCTCCTGGAGGGCCTGGATCTCGCCCGCCGCGTCGACACCGTCGATCTTGAGGTTGAGGTCGCCGCGGGTGACCGCCGTGGCGACGGCGGCGATGGCCCGCACCTGCCGGGTCAGGTTCCCGGCCATCTCGTTCACGGACTCCGTCAGGTCCCGCCAGGTGCCGTCCACGTCACGGACCCGGGCCTGACCGCCCAGCTGCCCGTCCGTACCCACCTCGCGGGCCACCCGGGTGACCTCCTCCGCGAAGTTCGACAGCTGGTCGACCATCGTGTTGATGGTGCTCTTCAGCTCCTGGATCTCACCGCGCGCGTCGATGTCGATCTTCTTCGTGAGGTCGCCCTTGGCGATGGCGGTCGTGACGGCGGCGATCTGCCGCACCTGACCGGTGAGGTTGTCGGCCATGCCGTTCACCGAGTCCGTCAGGTCCCGCCAGGTGCCCGAGACCCCCGGCACGCGCGCCTGGCCGCCGAGGATGCCGTCGGTGCCCACCTCACGGGCCACCCGGGTCACCTCGTCGGCGAACGACGACAGCGTCGTCACCATCGTGTTGACGGTGTCGGCGAGCTCGGCGACCTCGCCGCGCGCCTCGACGGTGACCTTCTTCGTCAGATCGCCGTTGGCGACGGCCGCGGACACCCGGGAGATGTTCCGCACCTGACTGGTCAGGTTGTTGGCCATCAGGTTCACGTTGTCGCTGAGGTCCTTCCAGGTGCCGGTCACCCCGCGCACCCGGGCCTGACCGCCGAGGATGCCCTCGGTGCCCACCTCGCGGGCCACCCTCGTCACCTCGTCGGCGAAGTTCGACAGCTGGTCGACCATGGTGTTGACGGTCGTCACCAGCTCGAGGATCTCGCCCTTGGCGTCGACGGTGATCTTCTTCGACAGGTCGCCCATGGCGACCGCCGTGGTGACCTCGGCGATGTTCCGCACCTGACTGGTGAGGTTGTTCGCCATGAAGTTCACCGACTGGGTGAGGTCCTTCCAGGTGCCGGAGACCCCCTGCACCTCGGCCTGACCGCCCAGAATGCCCTCGGTGCCCACCTCGCGGGCCACCCTGGTCACCTGCTCCGCGAAGTTCGAGAGCTGGTCGACCATCGTGTTGAGGGTGTTCTTCAGCTCCAGGATCTCCCCGCGCGCGTCCACGTCGATCTTCTGCGACAGGTCACCGCGCGCCACCGCCGTGGCGACCTGCGCGATGTTGCGGACCTGGGTGGTGAGGTTGCCGGCCATGCCGTTCACCGAGTCCGTCAGATCACGCCACACGCCGGCCACGCCCGGCACCTGCGCCTGACCGCCGAGCCGCCCGTCCGTACCCACCTCGCGGGCCACCCGGGTCACCTGGTCCGCGAACGCCGACAGCTGGTCCACCATCGTGTTGATGGTGTTCTTCAGCTCCAGGATCTCCCCGCGCGCGTCCACGTCGATCTTCTGCGACAGGTCACCGCGCGCCACGGCCGTCGTCACCTGCGCGATCTGCCGCACCTGCGAGGTCAGGTTGCCGGCCATGAAGTTCACGGAGTCCGTGAGCTCCCGCCAGCGCCCGGACACCCCGTCGACCCGCGCCTGGCCGCCGAGACGGCCCTCGGTGCCCACGTCCCGGGCCATCCGGGTCACCTGGTCCGCGAAGGACGACAGCTGCGACACCATCGTGTTGACGGTGTTCTTCAGCTCCAGCATCTCGCCGGCCACGTCCACCGTGACCTTCTGCGACAGGTCACCGTTGGCCACGGCCGTCGTCACCTGCGCGATGTCCCGCACCTGCCCGGTCAGGTTGCGGAAGGCCGTGTTCACCGAGTCGGTGAGGTCCTTCCACGTCCCCGCCGCGCCCGGCACCTCGGCCTGACCGCCCAGCAGACCCTCGACGCCGACCTCCCGGGCCACCCGGGTCACCTCGGAGCCGAACGCCGACAGCTGGTCCACCATCGTGTTGACGGTGTTCTTCAGCTCCAGCATCTCGCCGGCCACGTCCACCGTGACCTTCTGCGACAGGTCACCGTTGGCCACGGCCGTCGTCACCTGCGCGATGTCCCGCACCTGCGTGGTGATGTTCCGGAACACCGTGTTGACGGAGTCCGTGAGGTCCTTCCACGTCCCCGCCGCGCCCGGCACCTGCGCCTGACCGCCCAGCAGACCCTGGGCGCCGACCTCGCCCGAGACACGGGTCACCTCGTCGGCGAACGTCCGCAGCGTCTCGGTCATCTGGTTGATCGTGTCGGCGAGCTGGGCGATCTCACCGCGCGCGGAGACCCGCACCTTCTGCGACAGGTCGCCGTTGGCGACCGCCGTCGTCACCTCGGCGATCCCCCGCACCTGGTTGGTGAGGTTCCCCGCCATCGTGTTGACGGAGTCCGTGAGGTCCTTCCACACGCCGGCGACCCCGGCCACCTCGGCCTGACCGCCGAGCTCGCCCTCCGTACCCACCTCGCGCGCGACCCGGGTCACCTCGGAGGAGAACGACGACAGCTGGTCCACCATCCGGTTGACGGTGTTCTTCAGCTCCAGCATCTCGCCGGCCACGTTCGCGGTGACCTTCTGCGAGAGATCGCCGTCCGCCACCGCCGTGGTCACCAGGGCGATGTCCCGCACCTGCGCGGTCAGCCGGTTCGCCATCGTGTTGACGGAGTCCGTGAGGTCCTTCCACGAACCGGACACCCCGCGCACCTGCGCCTGCCCGCCCAGCTTGCCGTCCGTACCCACCTCGACGGCGACCCTGGTCACCTCGGAGGCGAACACCGACAGCTGGTCGACGAGGTTGTTGGCCGTACGGGCGACCTTCAGGAACTCCCCGCGCAACGGCCGCTCGGTCCCGTCCGCACTCTCCGAACGAAGGTCCATCCGCTGGTCCAGATCGCCCTCGGCCACCGCCGAGAGCACCCGCCCCACCTCGGACACCGGCCGGGCCAGATCGTCGACGAGCGCGTTCGCGGCCTCGATCGCCGCCGCCCACGCCCCCTCACTGGCCCCCGCCTCCAGCCGCTCGGAGAGCTTGCCCTCGCGGCCGACCACCCGCCGCACCCGGGACAGCTCCCCCGTCACGTGCATCTGCCGGTCGGCGACCTCGTTGAACACGGCGGAGATCTCCGCCATGACCCCGTCACCGGACACCGTCAGTCGCCTGCGGAGGTTCCCGTCCCGCATCGACACCAGCGCGGCCAGCAACCGCTCCAGCGCCGCCGCGTCCACCTGGACCGTCCCCCCACGGGAACGCCCGCCCCTCGCGCGCGTGCCACTGCCGCCGCCGCGCCGCGCCGCCGTGCCAGACTCCACCGTGTCCCTCCCGAAAGGGGTCGACCGTACCGTTCCGGCTCTCGCCGTCAGCCTGCCCAGTGTTTCACCGTGACCGAACCAGGCGATAACAGTTCGGCAGCTTCGCACAGCGTCCCTACCCCCGAGGGACGGAATCAACGGTGACCGGCATCCGCTCGGACAGCGAAGGTAAGTAACCTGGCATCCGGCTGTCCAACCGCCCCGGTCCGCCCGGCAGGGGCGGCGTGGTGTGCGCACGACCACCGGGCAGCGGGAGGGACAGACCGAGCATGGCAGAGCCGGGCGTCGAGACGCGTACGAGGAGTGCTGTGATCACCGCGCGGGCGACTGCCAGCTTCGAGCCCGTCGGGCGGTCCGTCGCGGCCGCCCGCGCCTTCGTCCGGGACACCCTCCAGGGCTGGGGGCACCCCGAACTCGTCGACGACGCGGTCGTCCTCACCAGCGAGCTCGTCACCAACGCCGTCATCCACGCCGGCACCGCCGCCGAGGTCCTCTGCCTCCGCTCCGAGGACAGCGTCCGCGTCGAGGTCGCCGACCGCTACCCCGAGCGCGAGATCCCCGTCCAGAGCGGCCGCTCCTTCGGCAGCCCCGACCGCGAGAACGGCCGGGGCCTGCTCCTGTGCGCCGCCCTCGCCCACCGCTGGGGCGTCGACTACTCCCCCACCCGCAAGCACGTCTGGTTCCACCTCGACCTCCCCCAGCGCCCCGTCGGCACCCGGTCCGCCGGCCCCGTCCTCCCGGACGCCCTCCTCCCGGTCGCCGAGAGCCGCGTCCGCGTCGCCGTCGCCCAGATCGACCGCGGCGGCACCATCACCGCCTGGAACGAGGACGCCGGGGAACTCTTCGGGTACGCCTCCGAGCACGTCATCGGCAAACCCCTCGGCGACCTCGCCGCCTGGCCCCACACCCCCGGCATCGGCACCGGCCTCGCCGAGGCCCTCCGCCTGTCCCGCTGGGAGGGCAGCTACGGCATCCGCTGCGCCGACGGCCGCGTGATCCCCGTCTACGCCTCCCACCTCCGCGTCCGCGACGCCCAAGGCGAGCCCTCCACCGTCTGCCTCCTGGTGCGCGAGCACGAGCGCGCCGTCCTGCAGACCCCACAGCGCCCCGTCGCCGAGCCGGGCGCCGAGAGCCGCGCCGCCGACCCGTTCGAGGTCTTCATCGGCTCCCCCGCCCCCGACGACCTCGACGGCCTCCTCCAGCGCACGGTCGAACGCGCCCGCGACATGCTGGACGGCGACGCCGCCTTCCTGCTCCTCGCCACCGACGACGAGACCGAGCTGGAGGTACGGGCCACCACCGGGCTCCCGGCCGCCCGCCAGCGCTTCGCCCGCGTCCCCGTGGAGACCGGAGCCAGCCGCTACGGCTCCGCCCGCATGCCCGCCGTCCACGAGGACCTGGCAGCCGTCCCCGGCGCCGTACCCCTCCTCGAAGGCACCGGCATGCGCTCGGTCGTCACGGTCCCGCTCAAGGTCGAGGGCCGCCTCACCGGCTCCCTCGGCGTCGCCGCCGAATCCGCGAACCGCTACTCCAACGAGGAGGCCCTCCGCCTCCAGTTCGCCGCCGACCGCATCGCCCTGGCCGTCGAATCGGCCCGCCTCGGCGAACTCGAACGACTCCGCCGCGGCTCCCTCAGCTTCCTCGTCGAGGCCTCCGACCTCCTGGCCGGCACCCTCGACCGCGACCAGACCCTGGCCCTCATGGCCCAGATGACGGTCCCCACCCTCGCCACCTGGTGCGCGGTCTACACCCTCGCCGACCAGGCCTCCGACCCGTACCTCTCGTACGTGCTCCACGAGGACGAGGACCGCATCGACGGCCTGAAGGAACTGCTCTCCTCGATCGCCCCGCCCGACCCGGTGCCGACCCTCGGCGCCCGCGTCTGGTCCGCCCCGGGCGACGCCGCGCACCGCGCCGCGCTGACCGCCTCGGTCCGTGCCCTCGACCACCCGGCGAGCCCGCTCTCCTCCGGCATCGACACCACCCTGGCGACCGCGAGCACCGTCGCCGGCGAGACGGTCGTCCTGCCGCTGGTCGCCCGCAACCGGGTCATCGGCATGCTGACCCTCGGCAGGCCCTCGGAGGACCACTTCCGCCAGGAGATCCTGGAGCTCGCCGAGGACCTCTCCCGCCGGGCCGCCCTGGCCCTGGACAACGCCCGTCTGTACTCGGAGCGCGTGGCGATCAGCCAGTCCCTCCAGCGCAGCCTCCTCCCGCCCGGCCTCCCCGAGATCCCGGGCGTCGAGGTCGACGTCATCTACCGCGCGGCCGGCGAGGGCAACGAGGTGGGAGGCGACTTCTACGACGTCTTCCCCATCAGGGACGACGTCTACGGATTCGCCATCGGCGACGTGTGCGGTACGGGACCGGAGGCGGCCGCCGTCACGGGTCTCGCCCGCCACGCCCTGCGCCTCCTGGCCCGCGAGGGCTTCGGCGGCCCGGCCGTCCTGGAGCGGCTGAACGCCGCGATCCTCGACGAGGGCGCGCGCAGCCGCTTCCTGACCCTCCTCTACGGCGAGATGCGGCCGCAGCCGGACGGCTCGGCGATCCTGAAGGTCGTCTGCGCCGGCCATCCCCTCCCGTTGCGCCTCCGCCCGGACGGCACGGTGGAGCCCGCGGCCGAACCGCAGCCGCTGCTCGGCGTCATGGAGGACCTGGAGCTGTACGAGCAGACGGTCACGCTCGCCCCGGGAGACGTCCTCCTGTGCGTCACGGACGGCGTGACGGAGCGCCGCGAAGGCACCCGCATGCTGGGCGACGACGGCCTGGCCGATGTCCTCAGGACCTGTACGGGCCTGACGGCCGGGGCGGTCGCCTCCCGAGTCCTCCGCGCGGTCGAGCGCTTCGCCCAGGCTCCCGCCTCGGACGACATGGCGATCCTGGCGATGCGCCTCAGGGAGCCGGACCCCAGCTGACCCCGCCCGACCGGCGCCCCTCGCAAGGGGGCGCCGGCGTCGGGGATCGACGTCTCCGAAAACGCGAAAAGGCCCCCGCCAAGAGGCGGGAGCCTTTTCGTTTCGGAGCCCTTTAACGGAATCGAACCGTTGACCTTCTCCTTACCATGGAGACGCTCTACCGACTGAGCTAAAAGGGCGGGTGTTCGGCGGCGTCCTACTCTCCCACAGGGTCCCCCCTGCAGTACCATCGGCGCTGAAAGGCTTAGCTTCCGGGTTCGGAATGTAACCGGGCGTTTCCCTAACGCTATGACCACCGAAACTCTATGAAGATATGAACCGCCGCACCACCCAAAGGGGGGCGTGTTCGTTACTTCAGAACTAACACAGTGGACGCGAGCAACTGAGGACAAGCCCTCGGCCTATTAGTACCGGTCAGCTCCACCCATTACTGGGCTTCCACATCCG
>NZ_JBEOST010000003.1:310011-664733 GCF_040303145.1 Streptomyces sp. NPDC096079 | reverse complement strand
CCACCCCGAAGGGCTTCATCGTTCGACTTGCATGTGTTAAGCACGCCGCCAGCGTTCGTCCTGAGCCAGGATCAAACTCTCCGTGAATGTTTACCGGTAATCCGGTGAGACACTCGCGTTGAGCGGGACAGTCATGTCGGAATATGACCGACTGTCCACAGCGTCCTCGCTGTAGTGTGCCACCCCAAGGGGTGGACTTTTTCAAAGGAACCTCGACCATCCGAAGATGGACGGGGTATCAACTAATCTGGCGTTGATTTTTGGCACGCTGTTGAGTTCTCAAGGTGCGGACGCTTCCTTCGTTCCTGTTTCCAGGCCCTCCGGGCGCTTCCTTCGTTTCCGACTCTATCAGATCCTTTCGGCGTCTGATTCCCAGTCAGCGGGATTTGTCTTTCCGGCTGTTGGGCCGTTCCGACGAGTGAGACTTTAGCGGATTCCCTGCCCCCGACGCTAATCGGGCCGCTGCGCTCAAACCTTCGAACGCGGATTCCTCATTTCGCAAAAACGCGCGGAAAGCACGACGACACGACAAAGCACCGTCAGCTTCAGTGGTTCTTGCGGAATGGCTGTCCGGGGCCGACCGGGGTCGGTGCTCACGTCGGACAACTCGGAGAACCTTACGGATCGGGGGGTTCCGTGTCAACCCTGGTCCGCGGGGGTTCCGCTGCCCGGGTGACGGAAGGCGGTGCGGTAGTCGCGGGGGCTGGTGCCCAGGTGCGAGGCGAAGTGCTGGCGCATGGTGACCTCGCTGCCGAAGCCCGCGCGGCGGGCCACCTCGGGGAGTGGGTGGTCGGTCCGTTCGAGGAGCTTCTGGGCCGCGGCCACGCGCTGGGTGATGAGCCAGTGGAGAGGGGTGGTGCCCGTCGTGGCCTGGAAGTGGCGGGCGAAGGAGCGGGGGGACATGCCGGCGAGTGCGGCCAGGCTCGCGACGGTGTGGGGTTCGGCGAGGTGGGCCAGGGCGTGGGCGCGTACGGCGGCGAGGGCGTCGGCGTCGCGGTCGGCGCGGGGCGTGGGGTGCTCGATGAACTGGGCCTGGGTCCCCGTACGGAAGGGGGCGGTGACCATCGAGCGGGCGACCGTGGCGGCGGCTTCGGCGCCGTGGGCGGTGCGGACGAGGTGGAGGCAGAGGTCGATGCCCGCGGCGGTGCCGGCCGAGGTCCAGACGCCGGTGTCCTCGACGAACAGGGCGTCGGGTTCGACCCGGACGGCCGGATGGCGGGCGGCGAGGGTGCGGGCGAGGTGCCAGTGGGTGACGGCTCGGCGTCCGTCGAGGAGGCCCGCGCGGGCGAGGACGAAGGCGCCCGCGCAGAGGGAGGCGACCGGGATGCCGGCGCTGTGGGCGTGGCGGAGTGCGTCGAGGACGGGGGTCGGAAGCTCGGCTTCGGGGTCCTCGATGCCGGGGACGACGACCAGGTCGGTGGGGGTGAGGTCGTCGAGCCAGCCGAGCGGGCGGTCGGGGGTGAGGGTGAGGCCGCCGCGCAGGGGGATGGGGGTGTGCGGGTCGGCGGCGGTGCGGCGGAGTTCGAAGGGCGGGACGCCGCGGAGGGTGCGGTCGCTGCCCCAGACCTCGGTGATGACGGAGATGTCGAAGGCGCGGACGCCGGGGAAGGCGACGAGGGCGATGCGTTGGGGGCGGGTGGCCGGCTTCCGTGACACGGTGGCAGTAAAGCATCGATCGCTGGCATGCATACCCCTGGGAGGTGGCGGCCCGCGGCGGGAGGATCGTGGTCATGGAGATCAACGAGAACGCAGCGCTGGTGGTCGTCGACGTGCAGAAGGGCTTCGAGCAGGAGTTCTGGGGCCGGCGGGACAATCCGGGGGCCGAGGGGAACATCGCGGCTCTGATCGACGCCTGGCAGGAGACGGGGCGGCCGGTCGTCTTCGTACGGCACGACTCCCGGCAGGCGGGTTCGCCGCTGGCGCCGGGGACCGAGGGGAACGACTTCAAGGACTTCGTCGCGGAGCGGCGGGGGAAGGGTGCCGGGCCCGAGCTGCTCGTGACGAAGTCCGTGAACTCCGCCTTCTACGGGGAGCCGGACCTGGATGCCTGGCTGAAGGGCGCCGGGGTGGAGCAGTTCGTGGTCGTGGGGATCCAGACCAACATGTGCAACGAGACCACCGCGCGGATGGGCGGGAACCTCGGGTACGACGTGCTCTTCGCGCTGGACGCGATGCACACCTTCGATCTGGTGGGGCCGTTCGGCTGGACGCAGACGGCGGAGGAGCTGACCCGGGCGACGGCGGTGTCGCTGCACGGCGGGCGGTTCGCCCGGGTCGTGACCACGGAGGACGTGCTGAAGGGCGTGTCCGTGGCGTAGTCGGTCAGCTGTTGCCGGAGGCGAGCTCGCGGCTGCGGTCGCGGGCGGCTTCCAGGGCGGCGATCAGCGCGGCCCGTACGCCGTGGTTCTCCAGTTCGCGGATGGCGCTGATGGTGGTGCCGGCCGGGGAGGTGACGGCCTCGCGGAGCTTGACGGGGTGCTCGCCGCTGTCGCGGAGCATCACGGCGGCGCCGATGGCGGCCTGGACGATGAGGTCGTGGGCCTGGGCGCGGGGCAGGCCGAGGAGGATGCCGGCGTCGGTCATGGCCTCGACGAGGAAGTAGAAGTAGGCGGGTCCGGAGCCGGAGAGGGCGGTGGCGGCGTCCTGCTGGGACTCGGGGACGCGGAGGGTCTTGCCGACGCCGCCGAAGATCTCCTCCGTGTGGGCGAGGTGGTCGGGGGTGGCGTGGCTGCCGGCGGAGATGACGGACATGCCCTCGTCGACGAGGACGGGGGTGTTCGGCATGACGCGGACGACCGGGGTGCCGGTGGTGAGGCGCTCCTCGATGAAGGACGTGGGGATGCCCGCCGCGGCGCTGATGACCAGGCGGTCGGCGGTGACGTGGGGGGCGAGCTCGTCGAGGAGGCGGCCCATGTCCTGCGGCTTGACGGCGAGGATGAGGGTGTCGGCGCGCTTGGCGGCCTCGGCGTTGGTGACGGTCTCGACGCCGTAGCGGGTGTGGAGCTCTTCGGCGCGTTCGGCGCGGCGGGCGGTGACCAGGAGGTTTCCGGGGCGCCAGCCCGCGCGGATCATGCCGCTGAGGAGGGCTTCACCGATCTTGCCGGTGCCGAGGACTGCGACGGTCTGGGTCATGGGTCTGTTCACCTCGCCGGAGGGGGCCTTTTGGTCATCCTTTCACCGGTGGGGGCCGGGGTGCGTGGGGTGTCCGAGGGGCGGTCAGGCGGTGCGGCGGCGGAGGGTGGCCGCGCCGAGGCCGAGGACCAGGACGGCGCAGCCGGCGACGACGAGGGCGTCGCGGACGAAGTCGCCGGTGATGTCGGGGTGGTGGAGGACCTGGTTCATGCCGTCGACGGCGTACGACATGGGGAGCGCGTCGGAGATCGTCTCCAGGGCGGGGGCCATGCGGTCGCGTGGGGTGAACAGGCCGCAGAGCAGGAGCTGGGGGAAGATCACGGCCGGCATGAACTGGACGGCCTGGAACTCGGACGCGGCGAAGGCGGAGACGAAGAGGCCGAGGGCGGTGCCGAGGAGGGCGTCGAGGAGGGCCACCAGGAGGAGGAGCCAGGGGGAGCCGATGACGTCGAGGCCGAGGAACCAGACGGCGAGGCCGGTGGCGAGGACGGACTGGAGGACGGCGACGAGTCCGAAGGCGAGGGCGTAGCCGGTGATGAGGTCGGCCTTGCCGAGGGGCATGGCGAGGAGGCGTTCGAGGGTGCCGGAGGTGCGTTCCCTGAGGGTGGCGATGGAGGTGACCAGGAACATCGTGATGAGCGGGAAGATGCCGAGGAGCGAGGCGCCGATGCTGTCGAAGGTGCCCGGGCTGCCGTCGAAGACGTAGCGGAGCAGGAGGAGCATCAGGCAGGGGACGAGGAGCATCAGGGCGATCGAGCGCGGGTCGTGGCGCAGTTGGCGCAGGACGCGGGCGGCGGTGGCGAGGGTGCGGTTCGCGTTCACGGTCGCTCCTGGTGGGCGGCGGCTCGGGTGTTCGCGGCGTCGACGAGGTGGAGGAAGGCCTCTTCGACGGTGGCGGTGTCGTTGCGGTGGCGGAGGGCCTCGGGGGTGTCGTCGGCGAGGATCTCGCCTTCGCGCATGAGGAGGAGGCGGTGGCAGCGCTCGGCCTCGTCCATGACGTGGGAGGAGACGAGGAGGGTGGTGCCCCGGTCGGCGGCGATGCGGTGGAAGAGGTTCCAGAGGTCGCGGCGGAGTACGGGGTCGAGGCCGACCGTGGGTTCGTCGAGGACGAGGAGCTCGGGGGTGCCGAGGAGGGCGACGGCGAGGGAGACCCGGCTGCGTTGGCCGCCGGAGAGCCGGCCGGCGAGGGAGTCGGCGTGGCCGGTGAGGTCGACGTCCTCGATGGCGCGGTCGACGGCGGTGCGGCGGTCGTGGCGGTGGGCGCGGCCGGGGAGCAGGACGGCGGCGAAGTAGTCGAGGTTCTGGCGGACGGTGAGGTCGTCGTAGACGGACGGGGCCTGGGTGACGTAGCCGATGCGGGAGCGGAGGGCGGGGTCGCCGGCGGGGCGGCCGAGGACCTGGAGGGTGCCGGTGGTCTTGGCCTGGGTGCCGACGATGGCGCGCATGAGGGTGGTCTTGCCGCAGCCGGAGGGGCCGAGGAGGCCGGTGATGTGGCCGGCCGCGACGGTGAAGTCGAGGTGGCGGAGGACCTGGCGGTCGCCTCTTGTGGCGGTGAGGTTCTGCGCGGTGATGGCTGCGGTGGTGGCCGCCGGGGTGGCCGCGCCGGGGGTCGATGCGTTGTCGGCGGCTTCACCCACCGAGTAATTCATCATGTGATGAATAGTGCTCCTGGGGGTGCCGGGCGTCAAGGACCGGGGGCGAACGCGCTCCTACTTGCGCTTCGGCTTCTTGCGGCCGGCGGGGTTGCCCGTGCGGGTGGACCGGCGCTTCTCGTACTGGGCGAGGGCCGTCTCGTACTCCGCGCGGCGCAGCTTCTCGCCCGGGGCCTCGACGAAGCAGCGGGCGGCGTAGGAGAGGAGGGCGCCGATGAAGCCGATCGCCTTCAGGCTGCGGAGGGACTCCTCGCGGCCCGGGTCGGCCGGGCGGCGTACGAAGCCCTCCCAGGTCTTGGCGAACGCGATGGCGCTGCAGACCGCGAACATGACGACCACCAGCGTGTTGACGAGGCCGCCGACGTCGGCCACCTGGAGGCCCTCGTAGGCGAAGCGCAGCACGAAGCAGGCCGCGACGGCGGCGGCGAGCGCGCCGACGGCGAGGCCGAGGCGGCGCAGGGCGTACCCGCCGCTGTGGTCGAGCCAGGTCGTGCCGAAGAAGCGGATCTCCTCCGGCCGCGGCCCCGTCGGGGCGCCGGTCTTGCTGGGGGTCTGCTCTGCGTCGCTCACAGGGTCGATTATCCCCGGGCGGCGGCGAAGGGGCTCAGGCGCAGCGCGGGGCGACCATGCCGTCGCTGCCCGTGTGCACGTAGGCGTCCGAGAGGTACTCGCCCGCCGCCACGCTGTCCCAGATGTTCGTCGTGCCGTACGGACCGTCGACCCACTCGCCGTACTTCTGGCACCTGATGGCGACGGTGGCGCCCGGCGCCAGCGTCCGGACGATCGGGTACTTGGTGCTCGGTCCCGAGCGCACGTTGACCCGGTAGCC
The DNA here is from genome assembly GCF_040303145.1 of Streptomyces sp. NPDC096079. Lineage (NCBI taxonomy): Bacteria > Bacillati > Actinomycetota > Actinomycetes > Kitasatosporales > Streptomycetaceae > Streptomyces > Streptomyces sp. NPDC096079. Next base: position 659,120 of record NZ_JBEOST010000003.1, on the reverse strand, counting down.
GGGTGCGACCTCGTAGCGCGTGGTCATGGCGTCCTCCCCCTGTGGCGCGAAAGCGCTCCGCCGAGTTTCACTCTCCGCGACGCGCAGGCTAGCAAGCCCCACCGACTTCGAGGGCGCCATGGACTAGGCTCCGTCGGGTCGCGCACCTGCGCGCGATGTCGCGATGTGACGGGGACTCACGGGGGTGGGCGATGCCACCGTTGCGCGGTACCGGTGCCGACCGGGAAGCGGAGGAGCCCGAGTACGCGGGCGACTACCGCCTCCAGGCTTGTCTGGGCGCCGGCGGCATGGGCGTCGTGCACCTCGCGTCCTCCGCCTCCGGGCTGCGGCTCGCGGTCAAGGTCGTGCACGCACGGTATGCGGAGGACCCCGAGTTCAGGGCGCGTTTCCGCCAGGAGGTCGCGGCCGCCCGCCGGGTCAGCGGGGCCTTCACCGCGCCGGTCGTCGACGCGGACCCCGATGCCGTGCGCCCCTGGATGGCGACCCTGTACGTGCCGGGGCCCACCCTCGCCGACCAGGTGAAGCGGAACGGTCCGCTGTCCCCGGCCGAGTTGCGCCGGCTCACCGCGGGGCTCGCGGAGGCGCTGCGCGACATCCACCGGGCCGGGGTCGTCCACCGTGACCTCAAGCCCAGCAACGTCCTGCTGACCGACACCGGGCCCAAGGTCATCGACTTCGGGATCTCCCGGCCCGTCGACAGCGACCTGCACACGGAGACGGGCAAGCTCATCGGCTCGCCGCCGTTCATGGCGCCCGAGCAGTTCCAGCGGCCCAGGGAGGTCGGCTCCGCGGCGGACGTGTTCGCGCTGGGCTCCGTGCTGGTGCACGCGGCGACCGGGCACGGCCCGTTCGACTCCGACAGCCCGTACATCGTGGCGTACCAGGTCGTCCACGACGAGCCGGACCTGACCGGGGTGCCGGCGGACCTGGCTCCGCTCGTCGCCCGCTGCCTCGCCAAGGATCCCGTCGAGCGGCCTACCCCGGCCCAGATCATGCGGGAGCTCCTGCCCCCCTCGTACGCGGCCGAGGCCTTCATACCGGCACAGCGGAGGCGGCCCGCCCTGCCCGGCGGCGAGAGCGGCCCGGCACCCGTGTGGGACGCCGACACGCCGGTACGGGTCACCGCGCCGGCCCCGTCCCGCCGCGGCCCGCGGGGGCTGCCGCGGATCCGGCCGCGCCCGACGATCGCCGTCGTCGCCGCGCTCGCGCTGACCGCGGCCGGTGTGTACGCGGCGCTCAGCCGCCCGGCGGACCGCGGGCCCGAGACCCCCACGAGCCCCGCCGAGGTGGCCACGTCCTTCTCCGGCTGGCACACCCCGCTCCAGGAGCACGGCCCCACGGCCGCCCCCGCCTGCGTCCACGGCGCGGACGCCCTGTACTGCGCGGCCCGGGGCATCGGCCTCGCCCGGCTCGACCCGGTGACCGGTCGGATCCTCTGGTCGCGGACCGCGCCCGTCGAGCAGGAGGCGCCGGACGCGCCCGTGCTCCTCGGCGACGGCCTGGTCGGCGCCGCCGCTCCGACGGCGCCGCTGCGGGCGTACGCGGCCGGGGACGGCACCCCCGGCTGGACCGCCCGCACGAAGACCCCCGAGGCGTACCGGCCGGCCGGGTCCGCCGTCGTCCTGTCCGACGGCCTCGGCGGCATCCGGGCGGTCGACGCCCGCGGCGGCCGGGAGCTGTGGCGGCACGGCCTGACCGGCTTCACGGTCCCGCGCCCGGGACCGTACGACACGTCCTCCGGGCTGCTGACGGTGTCCGAGACCTCCGTCGACGGGACGCACACCCGGGTCGGGGCGATCCGGCCCGCGAGCGGCGAGGTGGTCGGGCAGCGGAGCCTGGACGGCGAACTCGATCCGCTGGGCCGCACGGGCGACGGCACGCTGGTCCTCGCGCACCTCTACCAGTCCACGCTGGTCGACTCCCTGGTCCTGCTCGGCCCCGGTGAGGACTACGACGCGCCCGTGCGCGAGCTGCGCCTGCCCTACCGGATCGACCTGCGGGGCATCGCCGTGCGCGGCGCCGTCGTCCATCTGCTCGACGCGGAGGGCCACCTCACCGCCTTCGACACCGCCGCCGCGAAGGGCAGGGTGCTGTGGGAGCTGGAGACGGCCGCCGGGAACGTGTCCACACCCGTCCTCGGCGGCGGCGACCGGCTCTACTTCTCCGCCGGGGACGGCCGGCTGTTCGCCGTCGACACCGCCCGCGGAGCCGTCGTCGGGCAGACCAGGCCCCGGCTGCTGAACGGCCGCCTCGGCTACGCACCGCTGGTGCCCGCGCCGCTGGTCGCCGGGGAGCGGGTCTTCGGGACGGCGCCGGACGGCTCCGTCTTCGCGGTGGACGCGCGCGATCCGGCGTCCTGGTGAGCGTCTGACACACGGAACGAGGGAGGGGAGCGGCCGTCCGGGCCCGCTCCCCTCCCTCGTACGTCCTCGGCCGGGCTCAGCCCAGCTTCGTCACGTCCCTGACCGCGCCCTTGTCGGCGCTCGTCGCCATCGCCGCGTAGGCGCGCAGCGCCGCCGACACCTTGCGCTCGCGGTTCTTCGGCGCGTACACCCCGCCCAGGGCCTCGCGGCGGGCCGCGAGGGTGGCGTCGTCGACGAGCAGTTCGATCGAGCGGTTCGGGATGTCGATGCGGATGCGGTCGCCGTCCTCGACGAGCGCGATCGTGCCGCCCGAGGCCGCCTCCGGCGAGGCGTGGCCGATGGAGAGGCCCGAGGTGCCGCCGGAGAACCGGCCGTCGGTGACCAGGGCGCACGCCTTGCCCAGGCCGCGGCCCTTCAGGTACGAGGTGGGGTAGAGCATCTCCTGCATGCCGGGGCCGCCCTTGGGGCCCTCGTAGCGGATGACGACGACGTCGCCCTCCTTGACCTCCTTGAGGAGGATCTTCTGGACGGCCTCGTCCTGCGACTCGCAGACGACGGCCGGGCCCTCGAAGGTCCAGATGGACTCGTCGACGCCGGCGGTCTTCACGACGCAGCCGTCGACGGCGAGGTTGCCGTGCAGGACGGCCAGGCCGCCGTCCTTGGAGTAGGCGTGCGCGGCGTCGCGGATGCAGCCGCCGGCCGCGTCCACGTCGAGGGCCTCCCAGCGCTCGGACTGGGAGAAGGCGGTCGCGGAGCGGACGCAGCCGGGGGCCGCGTGGAACAGTTCGGCGGCCTCGTCGGACGGGGAGCCGCCGCGCACGTCCCAGGTCTCCAGCCAGTCCTTGATGGAGGCGGAGTGGACGGAGCGCACGTCCTCGTTGAGCAGGCCCGCGCGGTAGAGCTCGCCGAGGATGGCCGGGATGCCGCCGGCCCGGTGCACGTCCTCCATGTAGTACGTGCGGTCCTTGGCGACGTTCGGGGCGACCTTCGCCAGGCAGGGCACCCGGCGCGAGACCTCGTCCATGTCCGGCAGGCCGTAGTCGACCTCGGCCTCCTGGGCGGCGGCGAGGAGGTGCAGGATCGTGTTGGTCGAGCCGCCCATGGCGATGTCGAGGGCCATGGCGTTCTCGAAGGCGGCGCGGGTCGCGATCGAGCGCGGCAGGACGGAGGCGTCGTCCTCGTCGTAGTAGCGGCGCGTGATGTCGACGACCGTGCGGGCCGCGCTCTCGTACAGGCCCTTGCGGGCGGTGTGGGTGGCGAGCAGCGAGCCGTTGCCGGGGAGGGAGAGGCCGATGGCCTCGGTCAGGCAGTTCATCGAGTTGGCCGTGAACATGCCGGAACAGGACCCGCAGGTCGGACAGGCGTTCTCCTCGATCCGGAGCATGTCCTCGTCCGAGACGTCGGGGTTCACCGCGTCGGACATCGCGTCGACCAGGTCGAGCGTGCGGACCGTGCCGTCGACCAGGACCGCGCGGCCGGCCTCCATCGGACCGCCGGAGACGAAGACCGTCGGGATGTTGAGGCGCAGGGCCGCCATCAGCATGCCGGGGGTGATCTTGTCGCAGTTGGAGATGCAGATCAGGGCGTCGGCGCAGTGCGCCTCGACCATGTACTCCACGCTGTCCGCGATGAGGTCGCGGGAGGGCAGGCTGTAGAGCATGCCGCCGTGGCCCATGGCGATGCCGTCGTCGACGGCGATCGTGTTGAACTCGCGGGCGATGCCGCCGGCGGCGGTGATGGCCTCGGAGACGATCCGGCCGACCGGCTGGAGGTGGGTGTGGCCGGGGACGAACTCGGTGAAGGAGTTCGCCACCGCGATGATCGGCTTCCGGCCGATGTCCGCGCCGGGTACACCGGAGGCGCGCATAAGGGCGCGGGCGCCCGCCATGTTGCGGCCGTGGGTGACTGTGCGGGACCTCAGCTCGGGCATCGTCGCTCGCTCCTCGTGATGGGTGTGCTTGCTTTCGAGCGTACGCCGCCGCTCCAAGATCTGGACAGGGTGTCCGCGATACGGGACGGCTGTTCAGCTTTCGGTCAGCCTGGAGGCCCGCCGCCTCACGCCTGCGTCAGATAGCGCTGGAGCGTCGGGGCCACCTGCTCGACGATCCGCTCCGGGTCGGCCGAGGCCAGCGGCTCCACCTGGATCACGTACCGCATGATCACGATCCCGATCATGTGCGAGGCGGCGAGTTCCGCGCGGAAGCTCGGGTCCGGCACGTCGAGCTCGGCCGCGATCCGCTCCAGGAGCCGCCGCAGCACGAAGGTCCGCAGCACCTTGGCCGCCGCCTCGTGGGTGAGCGCGGACCGCACGATCGCGAGGAGCGGGGCGCGGGAGGCCGGGTTCTCCCAGACGCCGATGAAGAAGCGGGCGAGCCGCTCGCCGATGGCCTCGCGCGGGCCGCCGAGGATCGCCGGGAGGACGGCCGCGGGCTCGAAGGAGACCTCGACGGCGGCGGCGAAGACCTCGTCCTTGGTGCCGAAGTAGTGGTGCACGAGCGCCGGGTCCACCCCGGCGGCCTTGGCGATGCCGCGCACCGACGCCTTGTCGTAGCCGCGCTCGGCGAACTGGGCGCGGGCCGCCTCCAGGATGCGCGTCCGCGCGTCCGGGCCGCTCTCCTCCTCGGTACGGGACGGGCGGCCGCGCCGGCGCGGGGCCGGGCCGGTCATGAGCGCGGGGTGCGCTCGGCCGGGCGGCCGGCCGGCGAGGCGAGGTGGAGCCGGGTGAACGCGAGGGCCTCCGCGAGATCGGCCTCGCGTTCGGCGGCTGACATCGCGCGGCGGGTGTTGACCTCGATCACCACGTGCCCGTCGAAGCCGGTGAGCGCGAGCCGCTCCAGGAGCTCGGCGCAGGGCTGGGTGCCGCGCCCCGGGACGAGGTGCTCGTCCTTGGCCGAGCCCTTGCCGTCGGCGAGGTGGACGTGGCCGAGGCGGTCGCCCATGCGATCGAGCATCGCGAGGGCGTCGGTGCGGGCGGTCGCGGTGTGCGAGAGGTCGACGGTGAAGTGCCGGTAGTCGTCCTTCGTGACGTCCCACTCGGGGGCGTACGCGAGCATCTCGCGGTCCTTGTACCGCCACGGGTACATGTTCTCGACGGCGAACCGCACGTCCGTCTCGTCCGCCATCCGCCAGATGCCGGTGACGAAGTCCTTCGCGTACTGGCGCTGCCAGCGGAACGGCGGGTGCACGACGACCGTCGACGCGCCGAGCCGCTCGGCCGCGGCCTGCGCGCGCTGGAGCTTGACCCACGGGTCGGTGGACCAGACGCGCTGGGTGATGAGGAGGCAGGGGGCGTGCACGGCCAGGATCGGGACCTGGTGGTAGTCGGAGAGCCGGCGCAGCGCCTCGACGTCCTGGCTGACCGGGTCGGTCCACACCATGACCTCGACGCCGTCGTACCCGAGGCGCGCGGCGATCTCGAAGGCCGTCGCCGTCGACTCCGGATAGACCGAGGCCGTCGACAGGGCGACCTTCGCATCCGGGATGCGCACCGCTGGTTCTGCCACGGGGAACAGCGTACGGGGCGGGCCGGGGGGCCGGGGCGTGGTTCCGGTCACGCCCCGGCCCCCGCGCCGGAGCGCGACGGACGGCCCCGCGCCGGAGCGGTGTCAGTGCTCCGGGAGGTGGTCGAGGCGGCGCAGGATGACGCCCTCGCGCAGCGCCCAGGGGCAGATCTCCAGCTCCTCCACGCCCAGCAGGTCCATCGCGCCCTCGGCGACGAGCGCGCCCGCGAGGACCTGTCCGGCGCGGCCCTCCGACACGCCCGGCAGGGCGGCGCGCTCGGGCACGGTCATCGCGGCGAGGCGCGGGACCCACTCCTCCAGGGACGCGCGGGTCAGGATCCGCTGGACGTAGAGGCCCTCGCCCGAACCGGGCGCGCCCGCGATCCTGGCGAGCTGCTTGAAGGTCTTGGAGGTGGCCACGACGTGGTCGGGGCGGCCGAAGCGGCTGAACTCGCCGACCGTGCGGGCGATCTGCGCGCGCACGTGGCGGCGCAGGGCCTTCACGTCGGCGGTGTCGGCCGGGTCGCCGGGCAGCCAGCCCGCCGTGAGGCGGCCGGCGCCGAGGGGCAGCGAGACCGCCGTGTCGGGGTCCTCGTCGATGCCGAACGCGACCTCCAGGGAGCCGCCGCCGATGTCGAGGAGGAGCAGCTTGCCGGCGGACCAGCCGAACCAGCGGCGGGCCGCGAGGAAGGTGAGGCGGGCCTCCTCCTCGCCGGTGAGGACCTGGAGGTCGACCCCGGTCTCGTCCTTCACGCGCGCGAGGACGGCGTCGGCGTTGCTGGCCTCGCGCACCGCGGAGGTCGCGAACGGCAGCACCTCCTCGCAGCCCTTGTCCTCGGCGGCGAGGAGCGCGTCCCGGACGGTTGCGATGAGCCGCTCGACGCCGCCGGGCGCGATCGCGCCCCGCTCGTCGAGCAGTTCGGCGAGCCGCAGCTCCGCCTTGTGCGAGTGGGCGGGCAGCGGCCGGGCGCCGGGGTGGGCGTCCACCACCAGGAGGTGCACTGTGTTCGAACCGACGTCGAGGACTCCGAGTCTCATGGGCGGAACGCTACTGCGCCCGGAGTCTTACGCTTGGTGCTGTGCCAAAGACGAAGAAGGCGAAGCCGGACAAAGACCGTGACGGCGACGGCGGTGTGCAGGCGGCCAGGACCGCGCACGCGGCGAAGGCCGTGAAGGCGGTCAAGGTCGGGAAGCAGAAGCGGGGCAAGGCCGAGGAGCCCGACGAGAAGGGCCTCGACTTCGCGCGCGCGTGGGTCGAGTTTCCCGATCCGGCCGACGAGGAGCAGGTCTTCCGCTGTGATCTGACCTGGCTGACCTCGCGCTGGACGTGCATCTTCGGCAACGGCTGCCAGGGCATCCAGGAGGGCCGCGCCGACGACGGCTGCTGCACGCTGGGCGCGCACTTCTCCGACGAGGACGACGAGAAGCGGGTGGCCGGGCACGTGGCGCGGCTCACTCCGGAGCTGTGGCAGTTCCACGAGGTCGGTACGGAGTCGGGCTGGGTGCAGCTCGACGAGGACGGCGACCGGCAGACCCGCCGCTGGGAGGGGTCCTGCATCTTCCAGAACCGGCCCGGTTTCGCGGGCGGCGCGGGCTGCTCGCTGCACATCCTGGCCATGAAGGAGGGCCGGGAGCCGCTGGAGACGAAGCCGGACGTGTGCTGGCAGCTGCCGGTGCGGCGGACGTACGACTGGATCGAGCGCCCCGACGACACCAAGGTCCTGCAGGTGTCGATCGGCGAGTACGACCGGCGCGGCTGGGGGCCCGGCGGCCACGACCTGCACTGGTACTGCACGACGGCGACGTCGGCACACGTCGGCGGGGAGCCCGTGTACGTCTCGTACCGGCCCGAGCTCGTCGAGATGATGGGCGAGGAGGCGTACGCCGAACTGGCCGGGCTGTGCGAGGCGCGGCTCGCCTCGCAGCTGCCGCTGGTGGCGCCGCACCCGGCTGATCCCGCTCCCTAGGAGGATCCCTCCGGCGCGGTCGTGCCGGGGTCCGAGGTCGTGGGCGGGGGTTCCTCGGTCGTCGGGGGCGGGGTGGTCGGTTCCGTCGTCGGTTCCGTGGTCGGCGGCGGGGTCGTGGGCTCGGTCGTCGGCGGCGTCGTCGGTTCCGTCGTGGGCGGGGACGTCGGCGGGGTGGTCGGCTCGGTCGTCGGCGGCGAGGTGGGCGGGGACGTCGGCGGGCTCGTCGGCGGCGTCGTCGGATCCGTCGTCGTGACCGGTGGGGGTGTGATGACCCGGTCGTCGGTCGGCCGGCGGTAGCCGTCGATCCTGACCACCGCACCCGAGGGGTTCACGCCCAGGCGCGCGCTCCAGGAGCCGACGGGTTCGCGCGCGTGGTCGACGCGGACGGCGACCGTGACCTTCTCGCCGGGACTGAGGGTGCCGGAGGCCCGGCTCACGAACAGCCAGGGGGCGTCCGTCCACAGCGACCAGTCGACGGGTGAGCCGCCGGAGGCGGTGAGCGTGAGCAGGGTGAGGTCGCCGCGGCCGGTGGCGGTGACCGTGATCCAGCCGGCGGCCGCTTCGCCGGGCCGGGTCGGTTCGGTGGGGCCGCCGGGGCTGACGACCTCGACGGAGACGTCGGGGGCCCGGCTGCCCTGGGTGAAGCGGGGCTCGGGGGTGGTGCGGGCGTTGCCCGCGTTCTCGTAGTGGTCGCCGTCCGGGCCCACCGGTTCGTCCGCCTCGCGCGCGCTGATCCTCGCCCCGTCGTGGCCCGCGGTGTCCGCCGCGGGAGTGCCCCGGTAGGAGGTCCACAGGGCGAGGACCGGGGCGGCGACCACGGCGGCGACGACGGTGGTGGTCACCGCGCGGGCCCGCATCCGGTCACGGCGGGCGGCATGGTCCTTCGGGTCCATGGGGAAACCCGTCGGCGCGAAGCGCGGGGCGCCGGCACGCGCGCGCGGGACGTGCAGCATCGCCATGTACGCGGCGGCCCTGGGCGCCTCGACGAGCGGCAGCCGGTCCGCCGGGAGGGCCGTGGCGCCGGGCCAGGGTCCCGCGGCGCCCACGCGCTCGGCGGCGCGCCGGCAGCGCGGGCAGTCGTCGACGTGGCGGACGAGTTCGGCGCGCAGGGCGGCCGAGAGGAGCACCTGGTGGTCGCCGGTGAGCCGGGCGACGGTGGGGCAGCTGCCGGTCTCGACGACGGCGAGCGCGGCGCGGGTGCGCTCGACCTCGCAGCCGGCGGTGGCCAGCAGCTCGCGGGCGGCGAGCGGGTCCAGGGAGAGCACGGCGGCGACCTGACGGTGGCTGAGGCCGTGCCGCACGGCGAGCTCCAGGGCCTCGCGCTGCTCCGGCGTGGTGCCGGCGGCCTCGGGCCAGGCCAGCAGGGCGAGCTCGGCGCGGCGGCGCCCGGCGGTCTCCTCGGAGACCCTCGGCGGCTCGGGGGCGGTGACGGCCGGACGGCCGGTGTGGGCGCCCTGGCGCCTGCGCCGCTGCTCGCCGAGGCTGCGGAGGCAGGCCCAGCGGGCGAGGGCGTACAGCCAGGCGGTGCGCCCGTCCTCGTCGGAGGGGCAGCGGCCGTGGTGGCGCTCGGCGACGGAGAGGACCTCGCCGAGGACGGCGGTGGCCGTGTCGTGGTCGCAGAGCACGGAGAGGCAGTACGTGAAGAGGCCGTCGAGGGCCGCCTCGTAGCGGGCGGGAGGCCGGCGGCCGAGCGTGCGCGGTCCCTGGTCCATGGCGTGGTGCGCCCGGTGTGCGCCGGTGGTGCGTCCGTGGGATTCCAGCCTGCTGCTCGTCACTGGGCGACCGTAGGCAGGCCCGGGGGCACTCTTCGTACCGGTCGCGCCATTCTCATTCTTACGGGTGAAGGTATCGCTCGAAAGGGGACACGAGGCGGGTGTTCCGGTGCCGCGGGGCTCCCCCCTGTGGAGGACGGCGGCCCGTTGTCGGTGGCGGCGGATACGGTGTGGCGCATGGCTGCCCGTACGAAAACCGCCAAGGAACGGCCGTCCTACCGCTGCACCGAGTGCGGCTGGCAGACGGCCAAGTGGCTCGGCCGATGCCCCGAGTGCCAGGCCTGGGGGACGGTCGAGGAGTACGGCGCGCCCGCCGTCCGGACGACCGCCGCCGGCCGGGTCTCCACCGCCGCGCTTCCGATCGGGCAGGTCGACGGCCGGCAGGCGACCGCACGCTCGACCGGCGTCGACGAGCTCGACCGGGTCCTCGGCGGGGGCCTGGTGCCCGGCGCCGTCGTGCTGCTCGCGGGCGAGCCCGGGGTCGGCAAGTCGACGCTGCTGCTCGACGTGGCGGCGAAGGCGTCGAGCGACGAGCACCGCACGCTGTACGTCACGGGCGAGGAGTCCGCGAGCCAGGTCCGGCTGCGCGCCGACCGGATCAACGCGCTCAGCGACCATCTGTACCTGGCGGCCGAGACCGACCTGTCCGCCGTCCTCGGGCACCTCGACGCCGTGAAGCCCTCCCTGCTGGTCATGGACTCGGTGCAGACCGTCGCCTCGCCCGAGATCGACGGCGCGCCCGGCGGCATGGCCCAGGTCCGCGAGGTCGCCGGGGCCCTGATCCGGGCGTCCAAGGAGCGCGGCATGGCGACGCTCCTCGTCGGCCACGTCACCAAGGACGGGGCCATCGCGGGCCCCCGGCTCCTGGAGCACCTGGTCGACGTCGTCCTGAGCTTCGAGGGCGACCGGCACGCCCGGCTGCGTCTGGTCCGGGGCGTGAAGAACCGGTACGGGGCGACCGACGAGGTCGGCTGCTTCGAGCTGCACGACGAGGGCATCACGGGGCTCGCCGACCCCTCGGGGCTCTTCCTGACCCGGCGGGACGTGGCCGTGCCGGGCACCTGTCTGACGGTGACCCTGGAGGGCAAGCGGCCGCTCGTCGCCGAGGTGCAGGCGCTGACGGTCGACTCGCAGATCCCCTCGCCGCGGCGGACGACCTCGGGTCTGGAGACCTCGCGGGTCTCGATGATGCTGGCGGTCCTGGAGCAGCGCGGCCGGATCAGCGCGCTGGGCAAGCGGGACATCTACAGCGCGACCGTGGGCGGCGTGAAGCTCACCGAGCCGGCGGCCGACCTGGCGATCGCGCTGGCGCTGGCCTCCGCGGCGAGCGACACCCCGCTGCCGAAGAACCTGGTGGCGATCGGCGAGGTCGGGCTGGCGGGCGAGGTGCGCCGGGTGACGGGCGTGCAGCGGCGGCTCGCCGAGGCGCACCGGCTCGGGTTCACGCACGCGCTGGTGCCGAGCGACCCCGGGAAGGTGCCGGCCGGGATGAAGGTGACCGAGGTGGCCGACGTGGGGGACGCGCTGCGGGTGCTGCCGCGCAGCCGCCGTGCGAAGAGCGCCGAGGAGGCCCCGGGCCGCTGACCCCCGGGAGGGGGCCCCGAGCGCTGACGCCGGGGCGCCCGCCGGCGCGGGTAGAGCGGACGCCGGGGCACTCGCCGGGCGCGGGTGGAACGGACGCCCGGGTGCCCGCCGGGCGCGGGGCGTGGGGGCGCTCGGGCGCACGCCGGGCGCGGTCATTTCCTTGTGCACACTCCCCGCAGGGCGGTGTCGCTAGACTTTGCCCTGGTCTCGCCCATCCGTACGAGCCGGAGGAGTGCAGTGGCAGCCAAGGACGGGGCAGCAGCTCCTGGAAAGTCCGGCGCGGGCTCCGGCAACGAAGCGCTGATGCGCGCCGCCCTGAGCGCGGTCGCGCCGGGTACCGCGCTGCGCGACGGCCTGGAGCGGATCCTCCGGGGGAACACGGGCGGTCTCATCGTGCTCGGCCTGGACAGGACGGTCGACTCGATGTGCACCGGCGGTTTCGAGCTGGACGTCGAGTTCACCGCGACGCGCCTGCGCGAGCTGTGCAAGCTCGACGGGGCGCTCGTCCTCGACAAGGACATCACCAAGATCCACCGCGCGGGCGTGCAGCTGGTCCCGGACGCGTCCATCCCCACCGAGGAGACCGGCACCCGCCACCGCACCGCGGACCGGGTCTCCAAGCAGTGCAAGTACCCCGTCGTCTCCGTCTCGCAGTCGATGCGTCTGATCGCGCTGTACGTGGACGGTGAGCGCCGGGTCCTGGAGGAGTCGGCCGCGATCCTGTCCCGCGCCAACCAGGCGCTCGCGACCCTGGAGCGGTACAAGCTGCGGCTCGACGAGGTGGCCGGTACGCTCTCCGCGCTGGAGATCGAGGACCTGGTCACGGTCCGGGACGTCACCGCGGTCGCGCAGCGCCTGGAGATGGTCCGGCGGATCGCCACCGAGATCGCCGAGTACGTGGTCGAGCTCGGCACCGACGGGCGGCTGCTCTCGCTCCAGCTCGACGAGCTGATCGCGGGTGTGGAGCCGGAGCGCGAGCTGGTGATCCGGGACTACGTGCCGGAGCCGACGGCGAAGCGTTCGCGGACCGTCGCCGAGGCACTCACCGAGCTGGACGCGCTCACCCACACCGAGCTGCTCGAGCTCCCGGTCGTGGCGCGGGCCCTCGGTTACAGCGGCTCGCCCGAGACGCTGGACTCGGCGGTCTCGCCGCGCGGCTACCGGCTCCTGGCGAAGGTGCCGCGGCTGCCCGGTGCGATCATCGAGCGCCTGGTGGAGCACTTCGGCGGGCTGCAGAAGCTGCTCGCGGCGAGCGTGGACGACCTCCAGACCGTCGACGGCGTCGGCGAGGCCCGTGCCCGCAGCGTCCGCGAGGGCCTGTCGCGGCTGGCGGAGTCGTCGATCCTGGAGCGGTACGTCTGAGCCCCGGAGCCCTCGACCCCGGAGCTCTCGACCCCGGAGCTCTTGACCCCGGAGCCCTCGGCCCGGGGTTGCTCAGTCCTTCGCCAGCGTGAACGAGGCCGGGAGGACCTTGGCGCCCGGCATGGTCGCCTCCACGAGGTAGGTGCCGGGTCCGGCCTTGCCCGGCGGGACGCTCGCGCACTGCGGGGCGCTGCGGCCCCGGTCCCATTCCACGGTGTGGGTGAGGGTGGCGCCCGCGGGGACGCGCAGCAGGAGCGGGTTGCCGGGGCGGGGGCAGTCGGCGGTGGACCAGACCTCGTCGTCGCGGTCGTCGCTGATCGTCAGAACCGCGCTGCGGGGCCCGAAGTCGGCCTTGCAGGTGGTCTTCGAGGTGTTCTTGGCGACGAGGTGGAAGCGGGGCTTCTCGTCCGTCTCGTAGCTGACCTTGGCGGTGCGGAGCGTCAACTGCAGCGCTCCGGGAGGGCAGTTGGGCAGCTTGGAGTCGGCCGGGACCTGCTGTCCCGCGCCGGTGCCCGCGCCGCCGTCGCCGCCGGCCCCGTCGGTGTCGCCGTTCTTGCCGGTGCCCGCGGTGCCGGAGTCGGCTCCCGCGTCGGCACCGGCGTCGGCGCCCGCGCCCTCGTCCGTATCGGAGCCCCCGGAACCGCCGTTGTCGCCGGAGTCCCCCGACTCGTCGCGTCCGCCGGGCTGTTGGTCGATCGCCGGTCCGGTACCGGAGGGTCCGGGGGTGATCGACGGCGGGGTCGGCGACGAGCCGTTGGCGGCGTCGTTCGCCTTCTTCCCGCCGCTGTCACCGGAGGTGACGGCCCAGACGGCGAGCAGCGCGAGAAGCGCCACCAGGCACAGCGCCACCGCCCTCCGTCGCCAGTAGATGGTGGAGGGAAGCGGCCCGACCGGATTGCGCAAAGATCCCACGACCCGAACCTTACGAGAGATCCGGCCCAACTCCCGCCCCACCCGCCGCCCGAGACCTCAAGTTTTGCCGATGATCACATCCGTCGGTTCCGGGAACTTTTCGCGGAACCCCACCGGAAACCGTAGGGAACCGGCCCGAATCGCGGCCCCCCACTTTCGTCGGGGGTCGTTCTGGCCGTTGGCCCGGGGCGGCGGACTCCGGATTCCGGTTAGCGTCATGGACCATGAACACCCTCCTCGACCTCTCCGACCGTCTGTATCTCGACGTCGCCGACTTCGCCCACTCCACGCCCCACTGGTTCCAGTGGCTCGCCGAGGTGTGGACCGAGCTCGGCCTGCTGCTCTTCGGCGTGCTGTTCCTGGCCGGTTGGTGGCGCTCGCGGGAGGGTTCGAGCCGTGCGATGGCGCTGGCGCTGCTCGCCCCGGTCGCGACCGGCTTCGGTTACGTGGTGAGCGAGGCGCTGAAGTCGCTGATCGACGAGGAGCGTCCGTGCCGCGCGGTCGCCGGGGCACCCGTCTCGCTCGTCGCCTGCCCGCCGCACGGCGACTGGTCCTTCCCCAGCAACCACTCGGCCATCGCGGGCGCCGCGGCGATCGCGCTCGCCCTGTCCTGGCGCGGGATCGTCTGGCTGACCGTGCCGATGGCGCTGCTCATGGCCTTCTCGCGGGTCTTCGTCGGCGTGCACTACCCGCACGACGTGACCGTCGGGCTGCTGGTCGGCGCCCTGGTCGCGTTCCTCGTGATGCGGCTCGCGGAGCGGCCCGTGCGGTCGCTGGTGGACACGGCCCGGTCGAGCCGGAGCTCGGCCGTGCTGTGGTGCGCGGGGCGCGGGCCGCGCGCCCACGCCCCCGCGCACGCCCCCGCGCACTCCGAGCGGCGCTCTCGCGCGCGCCACGGCGCGTACTGATCCCGCCGCGGACGTGCCAGGATCGGGGGTGCCATGACTTCCATCGACACTCCCCCGACTTCCGAGGCCCCCGTCGCCCCGGCGTTCCCCGCCGAGCTGCACGGGCCCGTCCTCGCCTGGTTCGACCGGCACGCCCGTGACCTGCCCTGGCGCCGCCCCGAGGCCGGTGCCTGGGGCGTCATGGTCAGCGAGTTCATGCTCCAGCAGACCCCCGTCGTCCGGGTCCTCCCGGTGTACGAGCAGTGGCTGGCGCGCTGGCCGCGCCCGGCCGACCTGGCCGCCGAGGCGCCCGGCGAGGCCGTCCGCGCCTGGGGCCGGCTCGGTTACCCCCGCCGGGCGCTGCGGCTGCACGCGGCGGCGGTCGCCATAACGGAGCGGCACCACGGCGACGTGCCCCGCGAGCACGCGCAGCTCCTGGCGCTGCCCGGGATCGGCGAGTACACGGCGGCGGCGGTGGCCTCCTTCGCGTACGGGCAGCGGCACGCGGTCCTGGACACCAATGTGCGCCGGGTCTTCGCGCGCGCGGCGACCGGCGTCCAGTACCCGCCGAACGCGACGACGGCGGCGGAGCGGCGGCTGGCCCGCGCGCTGCTGCCGGAGGACGAGCCGACGGCGTCCCGCTGGGCGGCGGCGTCCATGGAGCTGGGCGCGCTCGTGTGCACGGCGAAGAACGAGGACTGCGGGCGCTGCCCGATCGCCGAGCGGTGCGCCTGGCGGCTCTCGGGGAAGCCGGCGCACGACGGTCCGCCGCGGCGGGGCCAGACGTACGCCGGGACCGACCGCCAGGTCCGCGGCCGGCTCCTCGCCGTGCTGCGGGAGTCGGCGGATCCGGTGGCGCAGTCGGCCCTGGACGCCGTCTGGGACGAGCCGGTGCAGCGGGCCAGGGCGCTGGACGGCCTGGTCGCCGACGGGCTCGTCGAGCCGCTGGACGGCGGCCGGTACCGGCTGCCGCTGTCCTGAGGCGGGACCGTCCCCGCCGGTCGTCCCCCGAAACCTCCTCCGCCCCCGCTGTTACACAACCGATGGGTAGCCGTGCGTCCACCGACGGCTGCCCCGCACAGCCCCGTGACAACCGCTCCGTAGCGTCGTCGACGACACGAGGAACGAAGCAGGTCACGGGGATCGGAGGCGGTTCGGATGAGGCACGGCGAGGTGCTCGACTTCGAGGAGTACGTACGCACGCGGCAGGACGCGCTGCTGCGCAGCGCCCGTCGTCTCGTCGCCGACCCCGTCGACGCCCAGGACCTCCTCCAGACGGCGCTGGCCCGGACGTACGGCCGCTGGGACGGCATCGCCGACAAGTCCCTCGCCGACGCCTACCTGCGCCGCGTCATGATCAACACCAGGACCGAGTGGTGGCGCTCCCGCAAGCTCGAAGAGGTGCCGACCGAGCAGCTGCCCGACGCGAGCGTCGACGACCCGACCGAGCAGCACGCCGACCGCGCTCTCCTCATGGACATCCTGAAGGTCCTCGCCCCCAAGCAGCGCAGCGTCGTCGTCCTGCGGCACTGGGAGCAGATGAGCACCGAGGAGACGGCTGAGGCGCTCGGCATGTCGACCGGTACGGTGAAGTCCACGCTCCACCGCGCGCTCGCCCGGCTCCGTCAGGAGCTGGAGAGCCGTGACCTCGACGCCCGTGCCCTGGGGCGGACCGGGGAGCGGGCGACCGTACGAGGCGACGAAGGGGGGCGGGAGCGGTGCGCGGCGTAGACGGCGAACCGGACGGCAGACCACACGAAGGCCGGCACGGGGTGAGCGGCGACGACCGGTACGGGACCGGGCGCCGCCGCTCGCGCCGTACCGTCAAGGCGGCGAGCGTCACGGCGACGGCCGGGCTCGTCGCCGTCGGGCTGTCCCTGGCCGCCTGCTCGACCGGCGGCACCGGCTCCCGTGACGAGGGCGCGGCCCGCACGGACGAGATCGCCGCCGCCGCGCCCACCCCGTCCGTCTCCGGCAGCGAGGGGCCGCAGTCGGCCGAGCGGGTGGATCCGATCGCGCTCCTGAAGGCCGACCCGAAGATCGGCGAGCGGCTGAAGGCCGATCTGAAGCCGTGTGTCGCGGACGCCTACCCGGTGGACGCCTCCTACGGCAATCTCACCAACTCCTCCGCCCCCGACGTCGTCGTCAACGTGATGACCTGCGGGGACGCCGTCGGCATCGGCACGTACGTCTACCGCAAGCAGAGCGACCGGTACGAGAACGTGTTCATGGCCGAGGACGCCGCGGTGTACGCGGCGATCGACCGGGGCGACCTGATCGTCACCAAGCAGGTGTACGCGAAGGGCGACCCGGTCGCGTACCCCTCGGGGGAGGACGTGATCACCTACCGCTGGTCGGGGAACAGGTTCACCCAGCACGACTGGGTGCACAACGACTACAGCCGGGCCGTCGGAGACGGCGAGGGCGCGGAGCCCGCGCCGAGCGCGTCGCCCGCCGACTGAGCCGTGGAACGAGAGAACGCACCGACCCCGAAGGGCACGCACGATGGCCGAAACCCATGTCCTGTTCGTCGAGGACGACGACGTCATCCGTGAGGCCACCCAGCTCGCCCTGGAGCGGGACGGCTTCCGGGTGACCGCCATGCCCGACGGGCTGTCCGGCCTGGACGCCTTCCGGGCGCAGCGGCCGGACATCGCCCTCCTCGACGTGATGCTGCCGGGCATGGACGGCGTCAGCCTCTGCCGTCGCATCCGCGACGAGTCGACCGTGCCCGTCATCATGCTGTCGGCGCGCGCCGACTCGATCGACGTGGTGCTCGGCCTGGAGGCCGGGGCCGACGACTACGTCACCAAGCCCTTCGACGGCTCCGTCCTGATGGCCCGCATCCGGGCCGTGCTGCGCCGCTTCGGGCACGCGGGCGGGGCCGGCACCGGTGAGCACGACGAGCCGGCGGACGGCGGCGGGCTGCTCTCCTTCGGCGACCTGGAGGTCGACACCGAGGGCATGGAGGTCCGCAAGGGCGGGGTGCCGGTCGCGCTGACCCCGACCGAGATGCGGCTGCTGCTCGAGTTCTCGTCGGCGCCGGGCACCGTGCTGTCCCGGGACAAGCTCCTGGAGCGGGTCTGGGACTACGGCTGGGGCGGTGACACCCGGGTCGTGGACGTCCACGTGCAGCGGCTGCGGGCCAAGATCGGCCAGGACCGCATCGAGACCGTCCGCGGTTTCGGCTACAAGCTCAAGAGCTAGGGCTCGTACTTGTGCATGTGAAGCTGCTCCCCCTGCGCACCGGCGTCCGCTGGAAGATCGCCGTGGCCATCGCGGCGGTCGGCGCGCTCATCGCGGTCACGCTGAGCGTGGTCGTGCACAACGCCGCCCGCATCTCGATGCTCGACAACGCGCGCGAGGTGCAGATGGAGCGGCTGCTCTTCGCCCAGCGGATGTACGAGACGTCGAAGCCGAAGGAACCGCGCTTCGGCACGAAGATCAACGACCCGGCGCTGCCGCCCCAGCTCGACCAGCTGATGCGGGACAAGCGGCGCGGGACGTACGTCCAGGAGCACCGGCACGGCGGGCCGCCGGACGTGTGGGCGGCCGTCCCGCTCGCCAACGGCGACGTGCTGTCGCTGCACATCCCCTTCGCCGACCGCAGTGCGACGATCATGAGCGATCTGGACCGGGCGCTCGTGATCGGCTCGGTGTCGGTGGTCTTCGGCGGCTGCGCCCTGGGCGTGCTCATCGGCGGTCAGCTCTCGCGGCGGCTGCGGAAGGCCGCCGTCGCCGCGGGCCGGGTGGCCCAGGGCAACACGGACGTACGGGTGCGGGACGCCGTCGGCGGAGTCGTACGGGACGAGACCGACGACCTGGCCTGGGCGGTGGACGCCCTGACGGACGCCCTGAACGAGCGGATCGAGGCCGAGCGGCGGGTCACCGCCGACATCGCGCACGAGCTGCGCACCCCTGTCACCGGGCTGCTCACGGCGGCCGAGCTGCTGCCGCCGGGGCGTCCGACCGAGCTGGTCAGGGACCGGGCGCAGGCCATGCGGACGCTGGTCGAGGACGTCCTGGAGGTGGCCCGGCTCGACAGCGCGTCGGAGCGGGCCGAGCTGCAGGAGATCGCGCTCGGCGAGTTCGTGGAGCGGCGGGTGCGGGCCCTGGACCCGGAGGTCGTCGTCCGGGTCGTGCACGACTCGTGGGTGAACACCGACCCGCGCCGTCTGGAGCGGGTCCTCGGCAATCTCCTCGCCAACGCGGCCAAGCACGGCAAGCCGCCGGTGGAGGTCACCGTCGAGGGCCGGGTGGTCCGGGTCCGCGACCACGGTCCTGGCTTCCCCGAGGCGCTCCTGAAGGAGGGCCCGAGCCGCTTCCGTACGGGGACGAGCGACCGCGCGGGCCAGGGCCACGGCCTGGGCCTGACGATCGCGGCGGGCCAGGCCCGGGTCCTCGGCGCCCGGCTGACCTTCCGGAACGTGGCCGCGGAGAGCGCTCCGGGCGGCGTGGGCGGCGCCATCGCGGTGCTGTGGCTGCCGGACCACGCTCCGACGAACACGGGCAGCTTTCCGATGCTGCGGCTGCCGGAGTGAACGGCGGAGGGGGCCGGTCCTTTCCAGGACCGGCCCCCTCTCCCGCACGGATGATCAGACCGTCTCGGCGACCTTCGGCGCGTCGTCGCCGGACTCCGCCTTCGGGGCCGCGGCCGGTCCGGCGCCGCGGAGCGCGACCTCCTTGACGAAGAAGGCGAGGGCGAAGCCGAGGACGGCGACGGCCGAGGCGACCAGGAAGGCGCCGTGGGTGCCGGTGGCGACCGCGTGCTGGTAGGCCTCGCGGAGAGTGGCCGGCAGCTTGGCGAGGCTCGCCGCGTCGAGCTGGGCGGTCCGCTCCGTGAGCCCGCCGCCGCCGCGGGCCGCCATCTCGTCCTGGACGCGGCTGGTGAAGAGGGCGCCCATGATCGCGACGCCGAAGGAGGAGCCGAGGGTCCGGAAGAGGGTGGTGGAGGAGGACGCGACGCCCATGTCCTTCATCTCCACGCTGTTCTGGGCGACCAGCATGGTGATCTGCATGAGGAAGCCCATGCCGGCGCCGAGGACGGCCATCCAGATCCCGGAGACGAGGCGCGAGGTGCCGGTGTCCATCGTCGAGAGCAGGAAGAGACCGGCGACCATGAGCGCGCCGCCCACGATCGGGAAGACCTTGTACTTGCCGGTGCTGGTGGTGAAGCGGCCGACGAGCAGCGAGACGACCATCATCGACAGCAGCATCGGCAGGAGCAGCAGGCCGGAGTTGGTGGCCGAGGCGCCCTGGACGGACTGCTGGAAGATCGGCAGGTAGAGGACCGCGCCGAACATCACGAAGCCGGTGATGAAGCCGATCAGGGACATCAGGGTGAAGTTGCGGCTGCGGAAGATGTGCAGCGGCATGATCGGGTCGTCGGCGCGGGTCTCGACGAAGAGGAAGGCGGCGAGCGCGGCGGCGCCGCCGACCGTCAGGCCGATGATGGTGGCCGAGCCCCAGGCGTACTCCGTGCCGCCCCAGGTGGTGACGAGGACGATCGCGGTGATGCCGGCGGTCAGCAGCGCGGCGCCGAGGAAGTCGATCCTGGTGCCCGTGGCGCGCTGCTTCTTCGGCAGGTGCAGGACCGTGGTCAGCATGGCGAGGGCGACGGCGCCGAGCGGCAGGTTGATGTAGAAGGACCAGCGCCAGCCCCAGTGGTCGGTGATGGTGCCGCCGACGAGGGGGCCGCCGATCATGGCGAGGGCCATGATTCCGGCCATCATGCCCTGGTACTTGCCGCGCTCGCGGGGCGGGATCAGGTCGCCGATGATGGCCATGACGCCGACCATCAGACCGCCGGCGCCGAGGCCCTGGACGGTGCGGTAGCCGATGAGCTGGCCCATGTCCTGGGCCATGCCGCTGAGCGCCGAGCCGATCAGGAAGATCACGATCGAGGTCAGGAAGACGCCCTTGCGGCCGAACATGTCGCCGAGCTTGCCCCAGAGGGGGGTGGAGGCGGCGGTGGCCAGGGTGTAGGCGGTGACGACCCAGGAGAGGTGTTCGAGGCCGCCGAGCTCGCCGACGATCGTCGGCATCGCGGTGCCGATGATCATGTTGTCCAGCATCGCGAGCAGCATCGCGATCATGAGGGCGAGGAGGACGACGCGTACGCTGCGCGGCTGCGGGCCCGCAGCCTCCCCCTCTGCTGCTTGTACGTTCTGTTTCGTCGCCATGTCGATCCCTTACTTGCCGCCCGGCTAGTTACTACACTGAGGAACGTAGGCCGGTCACTAGCCGGTCGTCAAGTAAGTTTTCTGGAAAGTGGAGAGCAGCCATGGCCCGAGGCAACACCCGCCAGCGCATCCAGGACGTGGCTCTCGAACTCTTCGCCGAGCAGGGCTACGAGAAGACCTCGCTGCGCGAGATCGCGGAGCGGCTGGACGTGACGAAGGCGGCGCTCTACTACCACTTCAAGACCAAGGAAGACATCATCATCGGGATCTTCCAGGACCTGGCGCGCCCGATCGACGAACTGGTCGCCTGGGCCGCCGAGCAGCCGCGCACCCTGGACACCAAGCGGGAGATCCTGCGCCGCTACCACAAGGCCCTGCTCGCGGCGGCCCCGCTGTTCCGCTTCATGCACGAGAACCAGGCGACCGTGCGGGACCTGAGCATCGGACTCACGTTCAAGGAGCGCTTCATCGCGCTCAACGAGTTCATCCAGGAGCCCGGCGCCCCGATGAAGGACAGGGTCCGCTCGGTGAGCGCGATCTTCACGCTGCACGCCGGGACCTTCTTCATGGAGAACATCGAGGGCGACCCCGAGGAGAAGCGCGAAGCCATCCTCGAGGTCGCCCTCGATCTGATCGAACAGGCCCAGGGGGCCTGACACGACGGGGTGCGTCAGACGCCGACGCCGTGGGCCCGGAGGAAGGACATCGGGTTGACCGCGGAGCCGTAGTTCGGGGTCGTACGGATCTCGAAGTGCAGGTGGGGGCCGGAGGAGTTGCCGGTGTTGCCCGAGAGGGCGATCTGCTGGCCGGCGGAGACCTTCTGGCCGATGTAGACCTTGATCTTCGACAGGTGGGCGTACTGCGAGTACGTGCCGTTGGCGTGCTTCACGACGATCGCGTTGCCGTACGCGGGGCCGTCGCCGCCGCCGTTCGGGCCGGCCTTCACGACGGTGCCGGCGGCCGCGGCCTTGACCGGGGTGCCGACCGGGACGGCGAAGTCCTGGCCGGAGTGCTTGTGGGCCCACATGGCGCCGCCCTGGTTGAAGCTGGCGCTGAGGGTGTAGGCGCCGACCGGCTTGACCCAGGCCGGGGTCACCTTCTTGACGGCCTTCACGGGGGTGGCCTTCACGGCGGCGGCCTTGGCGACGGCGGCCTTCACCGTGGCGGCGACGTGCGCCTGGGCGTCGGCCTGGGCGGCGACGGCGGCGGACGCGGTCAGGGCCACGGGGGCGGCGGCCTTGCCCTCGGCGGCGAAGGCGGACCCTGCTCCGGCCACCAGCGACGCTCCCAGACCCGCGGTGGCGAGAGCAACGGCGGTGATGCGGGCGGCGGGGTTCATGACGCGCTTCGACATACGGGGGAAAACCTCCGGGACGTACGGGACCCGACGCGGCCGGTCGCCGTGTCGGGCTTGCTCATCCTTGGTAACCCGGACCCCCGGCCCGGCCAAAACACCCCATCTACGACATGACGTCGTAGCGATCTCCGGCGGAATGCGGGGCTTGACGGCCGACGGGCAGCATCACGAAATCGGACAAAACAACCTCGCGGATACGGTTTATCCGCACGTCGAGGGGAGACGGAAGTGCCCGAATCGTGGCCCGGCGCCCGGTTCGGGCCCCTCGGGACCAAAGTCCTGATGCTTGATCCCTAAACATCCCGATTCACCCCCGATGCGGTCCACTAACCCGGCTAGTACCCTCCGAAACCCCTGTGCGCCTTGTCACCAGCGCCCCGCCCCGGATGGGACCTGGGTCACGCAACCGAGCCGTCCGAAACCCCGTCCCGCACTACGCTGATCACTTCGGGACACCACGGGGGGGCACACATGGAACCGGCGCTCATCGGCACCCGCCTGGCCTCGGCCGCGATCGGCCCACTCCTGAAGAAACTGCTGGTCAGCGACGGACCGGGGGCGGGCCTCACCGGCTCCTCGACGATCCGGCTCTCCTCCCTGGTCTCCTTCCGGGGCGAAAAGCGCACCCTCACCGAGAAGGACGTCCGGAAACTCGCCGCCACCCTCGTCGGCCGCTCGACGGGCGGCCCCGGCGAGACCCCCTTCCCCGCCGACGAGACCGAGGCCGTCACCGACACCCTCGCGGCGACCCTCCTCGCCCTCGGCGACCTCGACATGGACGACGTCCAGGCCGTACGCCTCGGCCACGGGGCCCTCGCCCGCCGGCTGCGCGCCGCCGCCCCCTCTCCCGACGGCCTCTCCGGCGACTCGGTCCTCTATCTGGAGTCGATGACCGAATGGGCCTGCCTCCACATCCTGGAGTTCTTCACCCAGCGCTCCACGTTCATCGCCCGCAGCCTGGTCGAACAGACCAGGAACCAGGCCGAACTCCTCGCCAAGGTCGACGCCGTCCTGACCCGCACCCCCCGTGCCGACGGCCCGGACACGGCGTTCGAGCACCGCTACCTCGCCCACCTCGCCAAGCGCCACGGCCGGCTCACCATCTACGGCATCGACCTGCACCACTCGCCGGACCAGTGGCCGCTGGACCTCGCCTACCTCTCGCTGGAAGCGGCCGGCGAAGCGCCCGAACCGATGGCGACCGACGAGCACCCCGCCCCGCACCAGCGGGAACAGGCCGTCCGCGCCGACCTCGCCCTCGCCCGCCACGACAAGGTCCTGCTCCGCGGCCTCGCCGGCTCCGGCAAGACGACCCTCGTCCAGTGGCTGACCGTCTCGGCGGCGACCGAGGCCCGCGCGGAGGACATGACGTACCTCAAGGGCCGCATCCCCTTCGTCCTCCCCCTGCGCACCCTCACCCGCCACGGCGAAAGACTCCCCGCCCCCGACCGCTTCCTGCCCGCCGCCGGCTGCCCCCTCACCCCGCCCGACGGCTGGGCCGACCGGGTCCTCACCGCCGGCCGGGGCGTCATCCTCGTCGACGGCATCGACGAGATCCCCGAAGCCGAGCGCGGACGGGCCCGCGAGTGGCTCCGCGGTCTCCTCGACACGTACGAGGGCAACCGCTGGCTCGTCACCTCACGCCCCACCGCCGTCCGCGACGACTGGCTGGCCGCCGACGGCTTCACCGAGCTGACGCTCTCGCCCATGACCCGCACCGGGGTCACCACCTTCGTACGCCGCTGGCACCGGGCCGCCGGACCCGACGCCGAGCCGTACGCGCAGCCGCTCCTCGACGCCCTGCGCACCACCGAGCACGTCGCCCAGCTCGCCACCAACCCCCTGATGTGCGGGCTCATCTGCGCCCTCCACCGCGACCGGCGCGGCTTCCTGCCCCGCGGCCGCAAGGCGCTCTACGAGGCCGCCCTCTCGATGCTGCTCGCGCGCCGCGACCGCGAGCGGGACATGGGCGCCCCGTCCGGCATCGCCCTCGACGAGGCCCCCCAGATCCAGCTGATCCAGCGCCTCGCCTACTGGCTGACGCTCAACGGACGCACCCAGCTGGACCGGACCCGCGCCGAATCGATCGTGCGGGAGGCGGTGCCGGCGGTCCAGGAAGCCGCCCCGCACGACCCGGGCCTGGTCTTCCGGCACCTCCTCCACCGCAGCGGGCTGCTGCGGGAGCCGACGGAGGACACCGTCGACTTCGTCCACCGCACCTTCCAGGACTACCTGGCCGCGAAGGCGCTGGTGGACCACTGGGACATCGGCGTCCTGGTCCGCCACGCCGCGGACGACCAGTGGGAGGACGTCATCCGCATGGCGGTGGGCCACGCCCGGCCGCGCGAGTGCGCGGAGATCCTCCGCGAGCTGCTGGCAGCAGTGGACTCGGCCGAGGACCGCCGTGACCAGCTGCGCATCCTGATGGTCGCGGCGACCGCGCTCGAGAGCGCCACGGAATTGGCCCCCGAGGTACGGGAGGAGATCATGGCCCGCACGGCCGAGCTGATCCCGCCCCGCTCGGACGACGAGGCGCGCCAGCTCGCGCTGGGCGGCTCACCGGTGCTCCGGCTGCTGGGCGGACCCGGGGAGCTCGGCGACGAAGACGCGTACCACTCCGTGGTCGCGGCCTCCCACATCACGGCGGACGCCGCCCTCCCGTACCTGGCCCGCTTCGCCGCTCACCCCTCCCTGCGGATCCGCGCCCAGCTGGTGCACGCCTGGAACCGCTTCGAACCCGGCCCGTACGCCGAGGAGGTCATCGCGCGGCTCGATCCGAGCGAACTCCGGTACTTCGTCCCCACCGACGAGCACGTGGACGCGCTCCTCCGGCTCGGCCTGCGTCCCGACCTGCTGGAGGTCGACGTGTCCGTGTCGGACGAGGGCGTCGCCCGGCTCCTCACCGCCTGCGATCCCGTGGCCCTCCGGCTGCGACGGGCCGGCTCCCGCCCCTCCCTCTCGGTCCTGTCCGGGCTGACCCGGCTGGAGCACCTCACTCTCGGACTGCGTGCCGACGCCCGGTGGTCCACGGCCGACCTGCCCGCGGGAGCACCACTCGGCCTGCTGCAGCTGCCGAGCTGCTGGCCCGAGGACGGCGTGCGGGCGCTCGGACGGCTCCCGTACCTGACCTCGCTGAACCTGTGGAAGGCGCCGTACCTGACCGCCGACACATGGCGAGGGCTCGCCGCCCTCTCCGCGGTGCGCACGCTCTGGATCGACGACGGGGATCTCGTCGACTGCCCGGAGGGGACGTCGCTGGAATCGGTGCGGACCGTCCGGCTGACCCACGAGGAGGAACCGGCGCGCAGCCGCATCGACGCGATCTTCCCCTCGCTGGATCTCCTCGAACTCGTCCGGCTGGAGACCTTCGAGGAGGTCCAGCGGGCCCTGTCCCGCTGACGGCACGCGAAAGGGGCGGCCCCGGAACCATCAGGTTCCGGGGCCGCCCCTTCGTCGCTACAGGCTCAGCGCCCGCGTCACGCGTCCTTCGACAGGTTCGGGCCCGTGCCGCCCGTCGCCTCGATCGGCGGGGCGTCCGGCAGGGCCGTCTTCTCCTCGCCGCGGAAGGTGAACTTGCGCTCCTCGCCTTCGCCCTCCGTGTCCACGACCACGATGTGACCGGGGCGCAGCTCGCCGAAGAGGATCTTCTCCGAGAGCGTGTCCTCGATCTCGCGCTGGATCGTCCGGCGCAGCGGCCGGGCGCCCATCACGGGGTCGTAACCCTTCTTGGCGAGCAGCTCCTTCGCGGACTGGGAGAGCTCGATGCCCATGTCCCGGTCCTTGAGGCGCTCGTCGACGCGGCTGATCATCAGGTCGACGATCTGGAGGATGTCCTCCTGCGTCAGCTGCGGGAAGACGATGATGTCGTCCACACGGTTGAGGAACTCCGGGCGGAAGTGCTGCTTCAGCTCGTCGCTGACCTTCGCCTTCATCCGCTCGTAGTTGGACTTCGTGTCGCCCTGGGCGGCGAAGCCCAGGTTGAAGCCCTTCGAGATGTCCCTGGTCCCGAGGTTGGTGGTCATGATGATGACCGTGTTCTTGAAGTCCACGACCCGGCCCTGGGAGTCGGTCAGGCGACCGTCCTCCAGGATCTGGAGAAGGGAATTGAAGATATCGGGGTGGGCCTTCTCGACCTCGTCGAAGAGGACGACGGAGAACGGCTTGCGGCGCACCTTCTCGGTGAGCTGGCCGCCCTCTTCGTAGCCGACGTATCCGGGCGGCGAACCGAAGAGACGGGAAACCGTGTGCTTCTCGCTGAACTCCGACATGTCGAGGGAGATCATCGCGTCCTCGTCGCCGAAGAGGAATTCGGCGAGCGCCTTCGAGAGCTCGGTCTTACCGACACCGGACGGACCGGCGAAGATGAACGAGCCACCGGGGCGCTTCGGGTCCTTCAGACCCGCACGCGTGCGGCGGATGGCCCGCGAGAGGCCGATGACGGCGTCCTTCTGGCCGATGACGCGCTTGTGGAGCTCGTCCTCCATGCGGAGCAGACGCGAGGACTCCTCCTCGGTCAGCTTGAAGACCGGGATGCCGGTGGCGGTCGCGAGGACCTCGGCGATCAGCTCGCCGTCGACCTCGGCGACGACGTCCATGTCGCCGGCCTTCCACTCCTTCTCCCGCTTGGCCTTCGCGGCGAGGAGCTGCTTCTCCTTGTCACGGAGCGAGGCGGCCTTCTCGAAGTCCTGCGAGTCGATCGCGGACTCCTTGTCGCGGCGGACGCCGGCGATCTTCTCGTCGAACTCGCGGAGGTCCGGCGGCGCGGTCATCCGGCGGATGCGCATCCGGGAGCCGGCCTCGTCGATCAGGTCGATCGCCTTGTCCGGGAGGAAGCGGTCCGAGATGTACCGGTCGGCCAGGGTCGCGGCCTGGACGAGGGCCTCGTCGGTGATGGAGACCCGGTGGTGGGCCTCGTACCGGTCGCGCAGACCCTTGAGGATCTCGATGGTGTGCGGCAGCGACGGCTCGGCGACCTGGATGGGCTGGAAACGGCGCTCCAGGGCCGCGTCCTTCTCCAGGTACTTCCGGTACTCGTCGAGCGTGGTGGCGCCGATGGTCTGGAGCTCACCGCGGGCCAGCATCGGCTTGAGGATGCTGGCGGCGTCGATCGCGCCCTCGGCGGCGCCCGCACCCACGAGGGTGTGGAGCTCGTCGATGAACAGGATGATGTCGCCGCGGGTGCGGATCTCCTTGAGGACCTTCTTCAGGCGCTCCTCGAAGTCACCGCGGTAGCGGGAGCCGGCGACCAGCGCGCCGAGGTCCAGGGTGTAGAGGTGCTTGTCCTTGAGGGTCTCGGGCACCTCGCCCTTGACGATGGCCTGGGCCAGGCCCTCGACGACGGCGGTCTTGCCGACGCCGGGCTCGCCGATGAGGACCGGGTTGTTCTTGGTGCGGCGGGACAGCACCTGCATGACCCGCTCGATCTCCTTCTCGCGCCCGA
Source organism: Streptomyces sp. NPDC096079 (assembly GCF_040303145.1). Taxonomy (NCBI): domain Bacteria; kingdom Bacillati; phylum Actinomycetota; class Actinomycetes; order Kitasatosporales; family Streptomycetaceae; genus Streptomyces; species Streptomyces sp. NPDC096079. The sequence goes on along the minus strand of NZ_JBEOST010000003.1, from coordinate 631,794 downwards.
TGACCGGGTCGAGCTTGGATTCGCGGGCCGCCTGGGTGAGGTTCCGGCCGAACTGGTCGAGGACCAGGGACGTCGAGGGGGTGCCCTCGGCAGGACCGCCGGCCGTGGCGGCTTCCTTGCCCTGGTAGCCGGAGAGCAGCTGGATGACCTGCTGCCGCACCCGGTTGAGGTCGGCGCCCAGCTTCACGAGCACCTGGGCGGCGACGCCCTCGCCCTCGCGGATCAGGCCGAGCAGGATGTGCTCGGTGCCGATGTAGTTGTGGCCGAGCTGGAGGGCCTCCCGGAGCGACAGCTCCAGGACCTTCTTGGCACGAGGGGTGAAGGGGATGTGCCCGGACGGGGCCTGCTGGCCCTGGCCGATGATCTCCTCCACCTGCTGGCGGACCGCCTCGAGCGAAATCCCGAGGCTCTCCAGGGCCTTAGCGGCGACACCCTCACCCTCGTGGATAAGGCCCAGAAGGATGTGCTCGGTGCCGATGTAGTTGTGGTTGAGCATCCGGGCTTCTTCCTGAGCCAGGACGACAACCCGCCGCGCGCGGTCGGTGAACCTCTCGAACATCGTTAATCGCTCCTCAGAGCGGTCAGTCAGTTAGGGGTCGATCCCCTCCCTGTCCTTCCGCAGCTTAGTCCCGCAAGCGGGGACCGCTCATTCCAACTGCCGACATCCGTCCGGATCACCCCCTCTTCAGCGGGGAGACCTGCTGCCGAACAGCCGACAAATGCTCCAACCCGATGGTGCGAGACGATGTTCCCGCAGGCCAAGTAGTTACCCGCGCCTTGAGTACGCCGATGGCGAACGTGAGACGCCGAAGCCCGCGAGTCGCCCCTCTCCACTAGGAATGTCTTACCCGTAAGCACGGACACTCCATGCGGCGCACCCCGGTTCCCTCCGCTACCAGCGAACACCCTTGCGCTGCCGAATGCACGCGTACGCCCCATCACGGACACCTTGCGCGTTCGCCCGGGAACCGTCCGTCACCGCGGGCGTAACCAACACGCCCCCGCGGGAGTTGCCCCGGCATGGCCCTCACCGTCCCGCTGCCCCGTACGCCGTCCGACGGCGGGATCGCGCGGTGGTACGAGGACGGGCTCGGCTGGGCCACGGTCGCGGGGCCGCCGGTGGGTCTCGCCACGGGGCTGCGCTTCGACGTCCTGGAGGTTCCCGCCGCGGTCGGCCGGGCCGTGCTGCGCCGGGTGGGCGCGGCGACGGGGCCGGTGGCCCTGATGGGGCGCCGCATGGGGCTGCTCGTGGCCGCGGGCAGCTCGGAGGAGCTGCCGGGGCTGCTCGACTGGCTGGAGTGGGGCGGGATCTCGCTGGATCTCGCGGTCCTCGGTGCCGGCGGCCGGATGACCGCACCCCTTCCCCCGGGGTGGAGCGGTTCCGGCGCGCCGGGCGCCTCGGTGTGGCTGCGGGCGCCCGTGCCGGGGTGCGAGGTCGAGCCCTCGCTGCCGGCGGTGCGGTCCGCGCCGTGGGGCGGTGCGGACGCCCCCTGCCTGGTCCGTCTCGTGGCGACCGCCGCGGCGGAGTGCCACCGGGTGCGGCTGCTGAGTGCCCGTACCCGTGAAGCGGCTCAGCAGCTTTCGCCTCAGCGGTTCGCGTCCTCGTAGGCCGCCTTGATGTCGGCGGGAACGCGACCGCGGTCGTTGACGTTCATGCCGTTCTCCTTGGCCCACGCGCGGATCTTCGCGGTGTCCTGGCTGCCCGTGGCCACGGCGCGGCCCTTGCCGCGTCCGCCGGTGGTGCGTCCGCCAGTGCGACGACCACCGGCGGTGTACGGCTCGAGCAGGCCACGGAGCTTTTCCGCGTTGGCGGTGGTGAGGTCGATCTCGTAGGTCTTGCCGTCCAGAGCGAACGTCACGGTCTCGTCCGCCTCGCCGCCGTCGAGGTCGTCGACAAGAAGGACCTGAACCTTCTGTGCCACCGGATTTCCTTTCATCGAAAATGCAGTACGCGGAAAGGAAACCGCTTTTCCCGGAAAAACACAAACCCCTGGCAGAGGTTCAGAACCCCGACAGCGCGGGAAACGTGCGCGATTCGGACATAGGGTTCCGTGAGAGGATCGCCGGGCTTCCCCGTCACAGGTGCAGAAGCATCCGGCTGTTGCCCAAGGTGTTCGGCTTCACTCGTTCGAGACCGAGGAACTCGGCGACTCCCTCGTCATAGGAACGCAGGAGCTCGCTGTAGACATCTCCGTCGACCGGGGTCTCGCCGATCTCGACGAAGCCGTGCTTCGCGAAGAAGTCGACTTCGAAGGTCAGGCAGAATACCCGCCGCACCCCGAGCCATCGGGCCGTGTGCAACAACTTGTCCAGCACCTGATGTCCGACGCCGGCTCCCTTGAACTCGGGATCGACGGCGAGAGTACGGACTTCGGCGAGGTCTTCCCACATCACGTGGAGTGCGCCGCAGCCGACGACAACGGCGTCCTCGTCCCGTTCCGCGACCCAGAACTCCTGGATGGACTCGTAAAGGGTCACGGTCGCCTTGTCGAGCAGGATGCCGCGCTGCACGAAAGGATCGACGAGACGGCGGACCGCGGCCACATCGCTGGTGCGGGCCCTGCGTACGGTGACGGCTTTGGCGGAGGTCGACATGGGGGGACGCTATCGCTACGGGCGGGGTGCCCCTCCGTCACCCTCGGCCTCCCGCGGGGCGGCGGGCAGCGGGTTGTCGCGCTGGACGATCCGGATGGCGTCGTTCAGCGACTCGCGCTGTTCCGGCGACATCATGCCGAAGAAGGCGACGAGCGCGGCGGCGGGGTTGTCGCTCTGCGCCCAGGCCTCGTTCATCAGGGCCGCCGAGTAGGCGGCGCGGGTGGAGACCGCCGTATATCGATAGGCGCGGCCTTCGACCTCGCGGCGCACCCAGCCCTTCTGATGGAGATTGTCCATGACGGTCATGACGGTGGTGTAGGCGATGGACCGTTCCTGCTGAAGGTCTTCCAGGACTTCCCGGACGGTGACCGGACGGTTCCATTGCCAGACGCGCGTCATGACCGCGTCTTCGAGTTCTCCCAGGGGGCGGGGCACCCTGCCACCCTAGTGGGAGAAACGGCAATAAAGGGCTATTGCCGCCCAGGAACGACGAAAAGGGTGCACGACCGGAAGCGGTCGCACACCCTTGGCACTGCGGTACGGAACGGGGTCGTACGGCACGGGGCCGTACGCGCCCCCGCGAAGCTAGGAGCCGTCCGCCTGGCGGGCGGCCTCGGCGCGGGCGAGGGCGGCGTCCACGACCGCGTCCTCCTTGGCCTTGTTCGGGCCGCCCTGGCTCTTGACGATCACGGTGACGAGGGCGATGAAGAACGCGGCCATCACGATGGGGGGCAGGAGCGCGGATACGTAGTCCATGCCGTCCAGAGTAGCTATCCGGCGACCCGGTCCTCGGGCGGGGGCGGGGGAACCGGGCGTCGGCGTGGCGGGAACACCTCGGAGGGCTTGGGCACCGGGCGCTCGGTGGGGGCGGGCGGGGTCGGCTTGGGCTCGTCGCCCGCCGAGCGTCCGCCGGGCAGGGCGAGCAGCCGGGCCCGGGAGGCGGCGGGCACGAGGGCGGCCGTGGAGGCGGTGGCCTGGGAGACGCGGGCCAGGCGCGCGCGTACGGAACGCTCGGCGAGGACCTGGCAGCGGGCCAGCAGCTGGGCGGCGGCCGGGTTGCGGCGCAGCGCGCGCAGGGCGGCGAGGTCGTCGGCGGCGGGGTCGTAGCCGGCGGCCAGCGCGTCCCGGAGGAGCTCCAGGTACCCGCCGAGGGACCCGGGCAGCGCCTCGCGGTAGCGGGCCAGGTCGTCGAGGAGGAAGGCGCGCAGCCGGCCGGCCTCGCGGACCGCCTCGTCCACGGACTCGGCCAGGCGCAGGCAGTCCTGGACGTCCTCGTCCTGGAGGGGGGCAGGGTGGAGGGCGATGGCAAGGGCGCGGCGGAGCACACGCAGCTCGTCCGTGCTGAACGCCATGCCGCCGCGGGATCCGTATGGCGTGGGCATGGGCCGACGATACGCGCTAATCGGACAATTTCCCCTTAGCGATCATTTCGGCGCGCCGGGACGATCATCCCCGGTCGCCCGGACGATGGCCCCTACATGCGGGAGACGTTCCGCTCGTACACCAGACGCAGTCCGATCAGGGTCAGCCAGGGCTCGTGCTCGTCTATCTCCTTCGAGTCGGCGAGGACCATCGGCGCCAGGCCGCCCGTCGCGATCACCGTCACGTCCGAGGGGTCGCCCTTCGGCCCGACCAGTTCCCGCTTCATCCGGGCCACGACGCCGTCGACCTGGCCCGCGTACCCGAAGACGATGCCCGACTGCATGGCCTCGACCGTGTTCTTGCCGATCACGCTGCGCGGGCGGGCCAGCTCGATCTTGCGGAGCATGGCACCCCTGACGCCCAGGGCCTCGACCGAGATCTCGATGCCCGGCGCGATCGCCCCGCCCGCGTACTCCCCGCGCGCGGTGATCGCGTCGTACGTCGTCGCCGTGCCGAAGTCCACGACGATCGCCGGACCGCCGTACAGCTCGACGGCCGCGACCGCGTTGATGATGCGGTCGGCGCCGACCTCCTTGGGGTTGTCCGTGAGGATCGGCACGCCCGTCTTCACACCCGGCTCCACCAGGACCGCCGGCACGTCCCCGTAGTACCGGCGGGTGACCTCGCGCAGCTCGTGCAGCACCGAGGGGACCGTCGCGCAGATGGCGATCCCCTCGATGCCGTCGCTCAGCTCGACGCCGAGCAGCGGGTGCATGCCCATGAGGCCCTGGAGCAGGACCGCCATCTCGTCGGCGGTACGGCTCGGGTCCGTGGAGATCCGCCAGTGCTCGACGATCTCCTCGCCGTCGAAGAGACCGAGCACCGTGTGCGTGTTGCCGACGTCGATGGTGAGCAGCATCAGGCCCGCACCTCGCGCAGGTCGAGGCCGATGTCGAGGATCGGGGAGGAGTGGGTGAGGCCGCCGACCGCCAGGTAGTCGACGCCGGTCGACGCGTACGCCGCCGCGTTCTCCAGGGTCAGCCGGCCCGAGGACTCCAGGACGGCGCGGCCGGCGACCAGCGCGACGGCCTCCTCCGTCTCGATCGGGGTGAAGTTGTCGAGCAGGATCAGGTCGGCGCCCGCGTCCAGGACCTCGCGGACCTGGTGCATCGTGTCGACCTCGACCTCGATCGGCACCTCGGGGAACAGCTCGCGGACGGCCTTGAAGGCCTCGGCGACGCCACCGGCCGCCACCACGTGGTTGTCCTTCACCAGGGCCGCGTCGGAGAGCGACATGCGGTGGTTGACGCCACCGCCGCAGCGGACCGCGTACTTCTCCAGGGCGCGCAGGCCCGGAGTCGTCTTGCGGGTGTCGCGGACCTTCGCCCCCGTGCCCTCCAGGACGTCCGCCCACGCGCGCGTGGCGGTGGCGATGCCGGAGAGGCGGCACAGGATGTTGAGCGCGCTGCGCTCGCCGGTCAGCAGGTCGCGGGTGCGGGCGGTGACGCTGAGGAGCACCTGCCCGGCCTCGACCCGCTCGCCGTCCTCGACGTGCCGCTCGACCTCGAACTCGTCCGTGCAGACGATCGACAGGACGGCCTCGGCGACCCGCAGACCGGCCACGACACCGGCCTCGCGGGCGGTGAAGTCGGCGGTGGCGACGGCGTCCTCGGGGACGGTCGCCACGGTCGTGACGTCGACCCCGCCGTCGAGGTCCTCGGCGATCGCGAGGTGCGCGATGTCCTCGACCTGGACGGGGTCGAGACCGGCGTCCGCGAGCAGCTGCGCGAGGGCGGGGTCGAGCCCGCACTCGAACTCCTCGCCGCCGCAGCCACAGCCGTCGCCACAGCCGCCGGCCTCTTCGGAGGAGACCGTGTTGATCTGGATGAGAGGGACGTCCACGGGCTCGGGACGGGCTTCCTCGGGCGTGCTCACTTACGGCTCCCTGGTTGCGTCGAGGGTGGGGGGAAAGTCGAAGGTGTCGGTGGTGCGGACCTCCAGGGTCCGCCCCGGGGTGAGGTGGACGACGAGGTGCTTGCGCCATCGCGCGTCGTCGCGGTCGGGGTGGTCCTCGCGCCAGTGGCAGCCGCGGGTCTCCTCGCGGCGGCGGGCCGCGGCGACCAGGACCCGGGCGACGCACAGCAGGTTCGTGGTCTCCCAGGCGTCCACGCCCGGCTCGCCCGCCTTGGTGTCGTCGTCGCCGCCCGCCACGGCGTCGCTGTGCAGGGCTTCGAGGGCCTCGGCGGCCTCCCGCAGGCTGGACTCCGAGCGGAGCACGCCCGCGCCGGCCGTCATGATCCGCTGGATCCGGGTCCGGGCGCCGGCCACGGGCAGCGGCAGGGGCACCGGGGCCGGGGGAGGCACCGGGACGCCCGCCGCGCGCGGGCCGGCCGCCGTGATGTCCTCGGCGATCCGCTCGGCGAAGACCAGGCCCTCCAGGAGCGAGTTCGAGGCGAGCCGGTTCGCGCCGTGGACGCCCGTGCAGGCGACCTCCCCGCACGCGTACAGGCCCGGCACGGTGGTCCGGCCGCGCAGGTCCGTACGGACGCCGCCGGAGGCGTAGTGGGCGGCGGGGGCGACCGGGATCGGCTCCGTCACCGGGTCGATGCCGTGGGCGCGGCAGGCCGCCAGGATCGTCGGGAACCGCTCGGCCCACATCTCGGCGCCGAAGTGACGGCCGTCGAGGTACATGTGGTCGGTGTCCTGCTCCTGCATCCGGCGCGTGATCGCCTTGGCGACGATGTCCCGGGGCGCGAGCTCGGCCAGCTCGTGCTGCCCGAGCATGAAGCGGACGCCGCCGGCGTCGACCAGATGGGCGCCCTCGCCCCGTACCGCCTCGGAGACCAGCGGCTGCTGGCCCTCGGCGCCGGCCCCGAGGAAGAGCACCGTGGGGTGGAACTGGACGAACTCCAGGTCGGAGACCTCGGCCCCGGCGCGCAGCGCGAGCGCGACGCCGTCGCCGGTCGAGACGCCCGGGTTGGTGGTGGCGGAGAAGACCTGGCCCATGCCGCCGGTGGCCAGGACCACCGCGGGCGCGTGGACGGCTCCGACGCCGTCGTGCTGGCCCTCGCCCATGACGTGCAGGGTCACGCCCGCCGCGCGGCCCTCCGCGTCGGTCAGGAGGTCCAGGACGAGGGCGTGCTCGATGAAGCGCACGCCCCCGTCCCGTATCGCCTCGACCAGGGCGCGGGAGATCTCGGCGCCGGTGGCGTCCCCGCCGGCGTGGGCGATCCGGCGGCGGTGGTGGCCGCCCTCCCGGGTCAGCGCGATCTCGCCGTCGGAGGTCCTGTCGAAGTCGGCGCCGGTGGAGATCAGCCGGCGGACGGCGTCCGGGCCCTCCGTGACCAGGGCCCGCACGGCCCGCTCGTCGCACAGCCCGGCACCGGCGACGAGCGTGTCGTCGAGGTGCTGCTCGGGGGTGTCGCCCTCGCCGAGGGCGGCCGCGATGCCGCCCTGGGCCCAGCGGGTGGAGCCGTCGTCGAGGCGGGCCTTGGTGACCACCACCGTACGGAGTCCGGCGGCGGTGCAGCGCAGGGCGGCGGTGAGGCCGGCGACCCCGGAGCCGACCACGACGACGTCGGCGTCGATGGCCCAGCCCGGGGCGGGCGCGTGCAGCCGTATTCCGGTCACTTGGCGGCTCCGAAGGTCAGGGGGGTGTTGTCGATGAGCCGCGTGCTCCCGACGCGCGCGGCGACGGCGAGGACCGCCTCCCCGTCGTGGCCGTCGGCGACCTCGGTGAAGTCGGCGGGGTCCACGAGGGCCAGGTAGTCCAGGGTCAGCGGCGGCTCGGCCTTGGCCGCCTCGTCCAGGACGGCGCGGGCCGCGGCCCGCACGGCCTCGGCGCGACCGCCCTCGGCGGCCTGTGCGACCGCGTGGGCGTCGGCGGCGGCCCGGGCCTCGCCGAGCCGGGACAGGCCCTCCGCACGGTTCTCGGCCCGCTCCTGGGCGCCCGGCAGCGAGGCGGCACGCGCGCGCAGCGCCTCCTGGGCGGCGAGCCGCTCCCGTCCCGCGAACAGCGCGCGGGACAGCGCCAGGGCCGTCCTGCGCTCCCCGTCCGACAGGTAGCGGTTGCGGCTGGACAGGGCGAGGCCGTCGCTCTCCCGGACGGTCTCCACGCCGACGATCTCGACGGGGAAGTTCAGGTCGCGGGCCATGCGGCGGATCAGGGCCAGCTGCTGGGCGTCCTTCTGGCCGAAGAAGGCCAGGTCGGGCGTGGTCAGATGGAGCAGCTTGGCGACGACGGTCAGCATGCCGTCGAAGTGGCCGGGCCGGGAGGCGCCTTCGAGGCGCTCGCCCATGGGGCCCGCGGTGATCCGGACCTGCGGCTCGCCGCCCGGGTAGACCTCGTCCGCGGAGGGCGCGAAGACCGCGCTCGCGCCCGCGGCGCGGGCCAGCTCCAGGTCGGCGTCGAGGGTCCGGGGGTAGCGGTCGAGGTCCTCGCCCGCACCGAACTGCAGCGGGTTGACGAAGACGGTGACGACGACCGTGCCGTCCGGCCCGACCCGCTCGCGGGCGGTGCGGATCAGCGTGGCGTGCCCCTCGTGGAGGGCGCCCATGGTCATGACCACGGCCCGCGGGCCGGTGCCCGCGCCGGCCAGGGCGCGCAGCTCCCGCGCGGTGCGGACGGGCGCGAAGGGCGTGCCGCCGGCGGGCGCGGCCGCGTCGGCGCGCGCGGGCGTGACAGGAGTGACGTTCATCGGGGGTCTCCCTCGGCGAGCACGCCCAGCAGATCCTCGGCCAGCTCGGGCTTGAGCAGGCCGTGCGCGAGCGCCCGGTCGGCGGTCGTGCGGGCCATCGCCAGATAGCCGGCGACGGTGCCGGGCGCGTGCTTGCGCAGCTCGGCGACGTGGGCGGCGACCGTGCCGGCGTCACCGCGCGCGACGGGCCCGGTGAGCGCGGCGTCCCCGGACCGCAGGGCGTTGTCCAGGGCGGCGCCCAGGAGCGGGCCCAGCATGCGGTCGGGGGCGGCGACCCCGGCCTTGTGGAGCAGCTCCATCGACTGCGCCACCAGGGTGACCAGGTGGTTCGCGCCGAGGGCCAGGGCCGCGTGGTAGAGCGGCCGGGCCTCCTCCGCGATCCACTCGGGCTCGCCGCCCATCTCGATGACGAGGGCCTCGGCGGCCAGCCGCAGCTCCTCGGGCGCGGTGACCCCGAAGGAGCAGCCGGCGAGCCGCTGGACGTCGACGGCGGTGCCGGTGAAGGTCATGGCGGGGTGCAGGGCGAGCGGCAGGGCGCCGGCCCGGCGGGCGGGGTCGAGGACCTTTGCCCCGTAGCGCCCGGAGGTGTGCACGAGCAGCTGGCCCGGACGTACGGCTCCGGTGTCGGCGAGGCCCTCGACGAGGCCCGGCAGCGCGTCGTCCGGCACGGTCAGCAGGACCAGGTCGGCGAGGGCGAGGACACGGGCGGGCTCGACGACGGGGACGTCGGGCAGGAGCTCCGCGGCCCGGCGCCGGGAGGCGTCGGAGACCGCCGAGACGGCGACGGGGCGGTGCCCGGCGAGCCGGAGCGAGGCGGCGAGGGCGGGGCCCACACGGCCGGCGCCGACGACCCCGACGGTGAGCCGGGCGGGTCGGTCCTCGGCCCGGGGCTCCGATGCCCTGGGCTCTGGCGCTGCTGGTGCGTTCACGGTGGGGACGGCCTTCCGTTCCAGTCCTCGGCGGGTACCGGACGATTTCTGGTCATGCTACGCCAGCGTTTCGCGGCGCTCCGTGGGCTGTCCACAGGGTGTGGGCGGTGGTGTGATGATCGGCCCATGAATCCTGTGAATCCCGCGGAGACCCCTGCGGACGAGGAAGCGGCCCGGCTCCACCGGGCGAAGGTGTGGGGCGGCGCCGAGCGCCGGCTGTGGGACACCTCGGTGGACGGCACGGTCGGCGGGCGGCTGCGCGAGCTGCTCGCCTGGGCGGAGGCCGCGGGCCACGCGGAGGCCCCGGTCGACATGTACGGGAACGGGCTCGTGGAGCTGCTGGAGCGGCGCGTCGCCGAGGAGCTCGGGCTGCCCGCCGCCGTGTTCTTCCCGACCGGCACCATGGCGCAGCAGGTGGCGCTGCGCTGCTGGGCCGGGCGCACCGGGAATCCCGTCGTCGCCCTCCATCCGCTGGCCCACCCCGAGGTCCACGAGGGCGGGGCGCTCGGGGCCGTCTCCGGTCTCCGTACCGTCCACCTGACCGACGAGCCCCGGCTGCCCACCGCAGAGGAGGTGCGGGACCACCCGGAGCCCTTCGGCGCGCTGATGCTGGAGCTGCCGCTGCGGGACGCCGGCTTCGTCCTGCCGTCCTGGGAGGAGCTGACCGAGGTGGTGGCGGCGGCCCGCGAGCGGGACGCCGTGGTCCACTTCGACGGCGCCCGGCTGTGGGAGAGCACCACGCTGCTCGGCCGCGGGCTCCCGGAGATCGCGGGGCTCGCCGACAGCGTGTACGTGTCGTTCTACAAGTCCCTCGGCGGCCTGTCCGGGGCCGCGCTCGCCGGTCCCGAGGACGTCATGGAGGAGGCCAGGGTCTGGCGCCACCGGTACGGCGGCCTGGTCGCCCAGAACTATCCGGCGGCGCTGTCCGCGCTCCGGGGCCTGGACGTCGAGCTGCCCCGGCTGCCCTCGTACGCGGCCCACGCGCGCGTGGTGGCCGACGCGATCCGGGAGGCCTTCGCCGAGGCGGGCACCGGCTGGTCCCGGGTCCACCCGGAGACCCCGCACACCCACCAGTTCCAGGTCTGGCTGCCGTACGACCCGGAGGCCCTGACGGCGGCGGCGCTCGCCCAGACCGAGGACACCGGCATCGCGTTCTTCCGCCGCTGGTTCTCCCCGGGCGCGGGCGGCCCGCCGGGGGTGGCCGTGACGGAGCTGACGGTCACGGAGCCCGGTCTCGCGTGGACGGCGCAGGACGTGAAGGAGGCGGTACGGGACTTCCTGGCGCGCGTCGAGGGGTGACGGGGCGCCTCGGGTGAAGCCGGGGGGCGCCGGGGGGCCGGGGGCGCCGGGGGGCGCCGGGAAACCCCTGGGGCCCGCGGGTGACGGCGGGCTGCCGGAAGCCCCGGGGGGGTTCAGAAGGAGGGCCGGTGGCGGCGCAGGGCCGTGCGGAGCCGGAGGCGCAGCCCGCCGCCGGCACGGCGGCCCGCCACCACCCGCTCGAAGCGGCGCCGGTCGCGGACGGCCCGGAGGACGGCGACGTCATGGGTACCGGGCGCCGGCGGCGGCGACTCGCCCAGCGAGGTGGCCCGGTAGGTGTCGAAGAGGTACTGGTGCAGCGCGTTCATGTCCTCACCGTGCGCCGCGCCGCCGCGCTCCGGCCCTCTGATTGACCACCCCCGTCAATCCGGGGCCCGTCGATTGACGCCCCCCGTCAAACGGGACGACAGCTCCCCCGCGGCACCCCGCACCATGGACGGGTGAGCGTGACCATCGACATCACCGGACTGCCGCACGAGCGGATCACCTTCTGCCCCTCGCCGCTGGCCGAGCTGGGCGCCGCCCTGCACGCCCTGGCCGAGCCCGCGCACCACCCCCGGCTGCACGCCTGGACCACCACGACCACGGCGGCCCTGAAGCCGGAACTCGCCGACCGGCTCCACGAGGCCGACTTCATGTGGAACTCCACCCGCTCCGACATCCTGCTCCCCTCGCGGCCCCGGGAGACCCTGGCGGAGGAGCTGGACGACCTCGACCGCATGGACGACGAGCAGTTCGTGGGCTCGGCCCTGGAGATCTCCTGCAACAGCAAGTACACGGACGGCGCACCCTCCCCGCTCGTGGACGCGGGGATGCGCCGCCGCGCCCAGGACCTGGCGGCCGCGCGCGGACCGCGCCAGGCCGCGTTCGTGGAGCGGATGCTGACCGACCCGCCCGGCACGCGCGCGTGGGTCCGGCGGCTCCTGGAGGACTGCGACGAGGCCTTCTTCGCGGACACCTGGCGCCGCGTCCGGATCCAGCTCGCCGCCGACGCCCGCCACAAGACCGAGCTGATGCGCCGCAAGGGCCTCGCCGAGGCCGTCGCCGACGTCTCCGCCGCGATGTGCCTGGAGGAGGACGCGCAGGGCACCCGGATCGTCGTCGACAAGCTGGTGCAGGGGCGGACGAGCGCCGAGGGCTCCGCCGTGACGTTCCTGCCCACGGCCTTCGGCTGGCCGCACCTGTTCGCCCTCTACACGCCGGGCTGGCAGCCCGTCATCCAGTACCCGATCCCCGCCCGCGACCTCGGCGGCGCGGCCTCCGTGGAGGCGGTCAAGCTGCGTCTGGAGGCCGTCGCCCATCCCATGCGGATGCGGCTGTGCCGCAGTCTGGCGCGCGGCTCCAGCACGACGAGCGAGCTGGCCGACGCGTACAGCATCACCGCCCCCGAGGTCTCCCGCCACCTCGCGGTCCTCAAGAAGGCCGGGCTCATCACCACCCAGCGCCGCGGCCGGTACGTGCTCCACCAGCTCGACGTGGCCGTCGTCGCCCGGCTCGGCAGCGACTTCCTGGAGTCGGTGCTGCGCTAGCCGGCCGGGTCAGACGCCGCCGCCGCCCGCCCGGACCAGGCCCGACTCGTACGCCAGGACCACGACCTGGACCCGGTCGCGCAGGCCCAGCTTGGTCAGGATGCGGCCCACGTGCGTCTTGACCGTCGCCTCGGAGAGGACGAGCCGGGCGGCGATCTCGCCGTTCGACAGGCCCTGCGCCACCAGCATCATCACCTCGCGCTCCCGGTCCGTCAGCCGCTCCAGCGCCTTGTCGACGGGCCGCGTCTCCTTCCCCGAGGACGGCAGCATCGGCGAGAAGCGGTCCAGGAGCCGACGCGTCGTCGAGGGCGCCACCACCGCGTCGCCGCTGTGCACCGAGCGGATAGCGGCGAGCAGCTCCGCCGGCGGCACGTCCTTCAGCATGAATCCGCTCGCGCCCGCCTTCAGACCCGAGAACGCGTACTCGTCGAGGTCGAACGTCGTCAGGATCAGCACCTTCGGAGCGTCCGGCTGCGAGCAGATCCGCCGGGTCGTCTCCACCCCGTCCAGCTTCGGCATGCGCACATCCATCAGGACGACGTCGACGGCCGTGGACCGCAGCTCCTCCAGGGCCTCGACCCCGTCGCCCGCCTCCGCGACGACCTCCATGTCCGGCTGGGCGGCGAGCACCATGCGGAAACCGGTCCGCAGCAGCACCTGGTCGTCGACGAGCATCACGCGGATGGACATCAGGTCAGTTCCTTAGGGGTCGTCAATGAGCGGGCTTGAGGGGGAGCAGGGCGCTGATCCGGAAACCGCCGCCCGGACGCGGGCCCGCGTCCAGGGTGCCGCCGACCATGCCGACCCGCTCGCGCATACCGATCAGACCATGGCCCCGGCCGTCGGCGCCCCCGTCCTCGTACATCTCCTGCGGAGCGCCCCGGCCGTCGTCCTCGACGAGCAGCCCGAGGCCGTCGTCGAAGTAGACGAGGCGCACGCTGGCGCCGACGTCGGGACCCCCGTGCTTGCGCGTGTTGGTCAGGGCCTCCTGCACGATCCGGTACGCGGTGAGCTCGACGCCGCTCGGCAGCGGGCGCGGGCTCCCCTCGATCGCGAAGTCGACGGCGAGGCCGGCGCCCCTGACCTGCTCCACCAGGTCCTCGATCTGCCCCACGTCGGGCTGCGGCACGTACTCCCCGGCCTCCTGGTGCTCGCCGGTGCGCAGGATCCCGAGGAGGCGGCGCATCTCGGCGAGCGCCTGCCGGCCGGTCGAGGAGATCGTCTCCAGGGCCTGCTTGGCGGTCTCCGGCGAGGACTCCATGACATAGGCGGCGCCGTCGGCCTGCACCACCATCACCGACACGTTGTGCGCGACGACGTCGTGCAGCTCGCGGGCGATCCGGGCCCGCTCGGCGGCGACCGCGACCTTGGCCTGGGCCTCGCGCTCCTGCTCCAGGCGGGAGGCCCGCTCCTCCAGCTGCGCGAAGTAGGCGCGGCGGGTGCGGAGCGAGTCCCCGAGCACCCAGGCCAGGGCGAACGGCACCGTCATGATGATCGTGAAGAAGACCTGGGCGGCGCCGGAGTTCTGGGCCTCCAGGGGCCATCTGAGCTGGGAGAGCGTGGAGGCGCTCAGCCCGCCGATGAGCGCGAGCCGGGACGCCCAGCGGGGTCCGTCGTGCGCCGCGACCGTGAAGATGATCACGAGCATGGCGAAGTCGGCCATGAACGGTTTCAGGCCGAGGGCGAGCTGGGCGACGCCCAGCGTGACCGCGAGCACCAGCATCTTCTCCGGTGCGCGCCGGCGCAGGGCCACGACCAGGGAGAAGAGCACCGCGACGAGGCCGTACGCGAGGGCGCCGCTCCCCAGGTCACCCGCCGACACCACCCACAGCAGGGAGAACCCGAGGAGGACGACGGCCCAGAAGACGTCGACGCCCGTCGGGTGTCTGCGGAGGAAGTCGTAGAGGCTCTGCACGTCACCCAGAGTAGGGAAGAGGGAGAGGTGCAGGGATCAACCGTGGGGTCGATCCTTGGCGCGGGACCCGTACTCCCCGAGGTGGAGACTGGGGCACGTGATGGATGAGACGTGTCAGTGGCAGGGGTGGCGGGAGGCCACGGAGCGGGCGCTGTACGGGCCCGGGGGCTTCTATCTGCGCCCCGAGGGACCCGCGGGGCACTTCCGTACCTCGGTGCACGCCTCCCCGCTCTTCGCGGCGGCCGTGGCCCGGCTCCTCGGCGAGGTCGCGGAGGAACTGGGCACGGACGAGGTCGACCTGGTGGACGTGGGCGCGGGCCGCGGCGAACTGCCGGCCTCGGTGCTCGCGGCCGTCGGGCCCTCGCTCCGGGTGCGGGCCTACGCGGTCGAGCGCGCCGCCCGCCCGGACGGGCTCGACCCGCGGGTGGAGTGGACGGACCGGGTGCCTCAGGGGGTGCGCGGGCTGCTCTTCGCGAACGAGTGGCTCGACAACGTGCCGGTGGACGTCGCCGAGGCGGACGAGGAGGGCACCGCCCGGTACGTGGAGGTCGCGCCGGACGGCACCGAGCGGCTCGGCTCGCCCGTCACCGGCCGGGACGCCGACTGGCTGGCCCGCTGGTGGCCGCTGCGCGAGCCGGGCGCCCGGGCCGAGATCGGGCGGCCCCGCGACGAGGCCTGGGCGGCGGCGGTCGGCCACGTCGCGGCGGGCCGCGCGGTGGCCGTGGACTACGCGCACGTACGGGACTCCCGGCCGCCCTTCGGCTCCCTGACCGGCTTCCGCGCGGGCCGCGAGGTCCCCCCGGTCCCGGACGGCACCTGCGACGTGACGTCGCACGTGGCCCTGGACGCGTGCGGCGGCCTCGCGGCGGGACCCGGGGAGGACGGCGGTGCGGGGGCGGGGCCCCCGGGCGCGCTGCCCCGCGCCGAGCTGGTCACGCAGCGGGAGGCGCTGGCGCGGCTCGGGGTGTCCGGGGAGCGGCCGCCGCTCGCGCTCGCCTCGACCGATCCCACCGGGTACGTCCGCGCGCTCGCCTCCGCCGGCGAGGCGGCCGAGCTCACCGCGCGGGGCGGCCTCGGCGACTTCCTGTGGCTGACGCAGCGGGTCCCGGCCGGCGGAGGCGGCAGGGGATACTGACCGCATGACGGAGACGACGGTCGGCATCGGCGGCGCGGCGGAGAGCACCGACATGGTGCTGAACATCGGGCCGCAGCACCCTTCCACCCACGGTGTGCTCCGGCTCCGGCTCGTGCTCGACGGCGAGGTCGTCCGGCACGCCGAGCCGGTGATCGGCTACATGCACCGGGGCGCCGAGAAGCTCTTCGAGGCGCGGGACTACCGGCAGATCATCATGCTGGCCAACCGCCACGACTGGCTGTCCGCCTTCTCCAACGAGCTCGGCGTCGTCATGGCCGTCGAGCGGATGCTCGGCATGGAGGTCCCGGAGCGCGCGGTCTGGACGCGGACGCTCCTCGCCGAGCTGAACCGGGTCCTCAACCATCTGATGTTCCTCGGCTCGTACCCCCTGGAACTGGGCGGGATCACCCCCGTCTTCCACGCCTTCCGGGAGCGCGAGGAGCTCCAGGCGGTGATGGAGGAGGTCTCCGGCGGCCGGATGCACTACATGTTCAACCGGGTCGGCGGCCTCAAGGAGGACCTGCCCGCCGGCTGGCTGGGGCGCGCCCGGCAGGCCGTCGCGGACGTCCGGTCGCGGATGGACGTGTACGACCGCCTGGTCCTCGGCAACGAGATCTTCCGGGGCCGTACGCGCGGGGTCGGCGTCCTGAGCCCGGAGGCCGTCCACGCGTACGGGGTGTCCGGGCCCATCGCCCGTGCCTCGGGCGTCGACTTCGACCTGCGCCGTGACGAGCCGTACCTGGCGTACGGGGAGCTCCAGGACACCCTGCGGGTCGCCGTGCGGCAGGAGGGCGACTGCCTCGCCCGCTTCGAGTGCCTGCTCGACCAGACGCACAACTCGCTGGACCTGGCGGACGCCTGTCTGGACCGGATGGCCGAGGTGCCGCCGGGCCCGATCAACCAGCGGCTGCCGAAGGTGCTCAAGGCGCCGGAGGGCCACACGTACGCCTGGACGGAGAACCCGCTCGGCGTCAACGGCTACTACCTGGTGTCCAAGGGCGAGAAGACCCCGTACCGGCTGAAGCTGCGCTCGGCCTCGTTCAACAACATCCAGGCGCTGGTCGAGCTGCTGCCGGGGACCCTGGTCGCGGACATGGTGGCGATCCTGGGCTCGCTGTTCTTCGTCGTCGGCGACATCGACAAGTAGCGTCGTCGACGACTGAACGGCCGCCGGGCCGGGGCCATCCGGGGGCTCGGCGTCAGCGCTCCCTGCGCATCACGACGTACTCCCGCGTCTCCCTGCCGGGCCGCTGACGGTCGACGACGCTCCAGCCCCAGCGCGTGTAGCGGTCCGTCAGCTCCGGGACGTCGAGGGTCATGAGCAGGGCCGGTCCGGGGGCCGCGCGGAGCAGCAGCTCGTCGTGGAGCCGGCGGCCGATGCCGCGCCCGTGGTGGCCCGGGTCGACGACGAGTTCGGCGAGCTCGAAGGCGGGGGCGTCCCCGGAGAGGGCCGTGTCGGTCCAGCCGGCGGAGAACCCCAGGAGGGCCTCCTCGGCGTCGAGCGCGGCCACCGCCGTGAAGTCGTCCCTGCCGCCGGCCGACCCCAGCAGCCTGTCCACGGTCCGTACGGCGCCGAGCGGCGGCTCGTGCCAGGGCTCGCCGCAGAAGGCCTGGGCGCACAGGGCGAGGAGTTCGTCACGGCGCGCCGCGAGCTCCTCGGCCGCGAGGCGGGCCGTGCGGTACGTCACGAGTTCACCGCGCCGCGCAGTTCCGCGACGTCCAGCTGTTCCGTCTCGTCATGTGCGGTCAGGTCGATGACCTGGCCGATCGCCCGCGGCGGAGTGACGTGCGGGGCGAGCGGCGCGGCGACCGGGGTGAGCAGCGGGGCCCCGGAGGCCAGGGCCTCTTCGAGGACCTCCTCGCCGACGACGTCGGCGAGGTCGGTGTTCTGCACGGCCTCGATGGCCGCCTCGGCCTTCTGCGTACCGAAGAAGTCGAAGTTGCCCTCGGGGCGCACGACGGGCCTGCGGGCCGCGTACGGCACGATCGCGGCCGCGACCGGGACCGCCGGGACCGGCGTGGCCGGGGGGAGCGCGGGAGAGGCGGCCGTACGGGTGTGCTGCTCGGTTCCGGCGGCCGCCGCGTGCTTCCCCTGCGGCTCCTCCGTCTCCCGGGCGCGCTCGGCGAGGTCGCGGGCGCGGGCCGCCTCGGCCGTACGGCGGGCCTGCTGGGCGGCGGCGTTGCGCGGGAGGTCGCGCAGGGCCTGGGCGGCGCGGCGGAAGGCCTCCGGGGTGGGCGTGGAGCCGGCGGCCGGCAGGGCCTTGGCGCCGGTGGTGCCGGTCTCCAGGGCGAGGACGCGGCGGCCTTCCAGGGCGCTGGCCCGCTCGGTCTCCGCGGTGGCGTACCGGCGGAGGAGGTCCGCGTGCTCGCCGCGCAGCCCGGCCAGCTCCACGCGCTTGGCGCGGAGCTTGGCGTCGAGCCGGGCGCGCAGCGCGCGGGACTCCTCCAGGTCGGCCTCCAGCTCGGCGGTCCGCTCCTCCGCCTTCCACACCTCGGCGGCGCGTGCCCGGTCGAGCTCCGCGACCCTCAGACCGGCGCTCCGGTCCCAACTGCGCATGAGGACGGCACCGGTGACGGCGGCGGCCGCCGCCGCGGCCGCGAGCAGCCGCGCGATCACCGGGTCGCCGGGCAGCCAGGCGGCCGCGGCGCACACGACCGCGGTGCCGGCGACCGCGGAGGGCGGCAGCAGCTTGTGCAGAGGCGGGGAATGGCGGTGGCGTCCACGTGGCATGGCCTGAAATTTACCGTGCGTAGGCGCCATGTGGGGCGTCGGCCCGGCAATCTCTTGGCCACTTCTCGCCACCAGAAGTGGATATCGACGGTTCCGGTTCCGTTTCCGGCCGACTCCCCTCCCCCGCCGTCTACTTCTTGAGCAGCCCCTTCGTCTCCAGATACTCCTTGGCGACGTCCTCCGGCTTCGCCCGCTCGGCGTCCACCTTGCGGTTGAGTTCGGCGAGATCCGCTGTGGTCAGCACCTTGGTGATGCCGTCGAGCGCGGCGGCGATCTCCGGAGAACCGGCGTCCTTGGCGTTGACCACCGGCAGCACGTTGTCGGCGTTCTGCAGGTTCTTGTCGTCGGTGAGGAACACGAGGCCGTATCCGTCGATCGTGGCGTCCGTGGTGGTCGTCAGGACCAGCTGGTCCACCCCGTCCTTGACCGCCTGCTTGGCCTGCGGCGTCCCGACGCCCTTGGGGTCGATCCCGGCCACGTCGATGCCGTACGTCTTCTTCAGACCGGGCGCGCAGAAGGGACGCACCGCGCATTCGTCACCGGCGGCGATCTTGACCTTCAGCTTCGCCCGGCCGAGATCGGAAAGGGTCGTCAGCTTGTTCTTCTCGGCGAATTCCTTCGTCACCGCGAAGGCGTTCTGATCGACCGCCTCTCCGTGCGCGAGCACCTTCAGACCGCGCGGTTCGGCGAGCTTCCGCAGCGCGTCGACGGTGGCCGTCGCGTCGCCCGAGGCGACCGGCTTGTCCTGGGGCGCCTTCGGGCCGTTCACCTTCGCGTTGAGGAATTCGGCGATCGTCGCCGCGTATTCCGGGACGACGTCGATCTCGCCCTTCTCCAGCGAGGGTTCGTACAGCTCGCGATTCTTCACCGTGGTGATGGACACGGAGTATCCGGCGTCCCGCAGCGACTGCGCGTACAGCTCGGCAAGGACCTTGGCCTCGGTGAACGCCGCCGCGCCGACCACCAGAGAGCCCTTCTCCCCGCCACCGGAGGCGCCGGAGCTGCCGGATTCCTTCTTCTTGCCTTCCTCCAGGCTGTCCCCGCCGCACGCGGCGAGGGCGGCGGTCAGCACCGCCGCACCCAGCAGCGCGCCCGCGATACGCGAGACCCTGTTCACGAGATCACCCATCCCAGTCAGCGTTCACCATGTCGTCTGTGTCGGTCGAAAAGCCGGTCCACGCCCACCAGGACGCCCTCCACCAGGAGGGCGAGCAGGGCCACCAGCACGGCGCCCGCGACGACCCGCGCGGTGTCGTACGTCGCGAAGCCGGCCGTGATGATCCGGCCCAGGCCGCCCTGTCCGACCATCGCGGCGACCGTCGCCGTGGCGACGACCTGCACCGCGGCCGAGCGGACCCCGGTCATCACCACCGGCCGGGCCAGCGGGAGTTCCACCCGCAGGAAGACCTGACCGCCCGTCATTCCCATGCCCCGCGCGGCCCGCACGGCGGCCCGGTCGACCTCCCGCACCCCCACGTACGCGTTGGTGAGGAGCGGGGGTATCGCGAACAGCACCAGGGCCACCACCGTCGGGACGTACCCGGCGTTCCGCAGGGGGGAGACCATGAACAGCGCGAGCACCGCGAAGACGGGGATCGCCCGCCCCACGTTGGACACGTTCACCGCGAGCGCCCCGCCCCGGCCGAGGTGGCCGAGCCACAGACCCAGCGGCAGCGCGAGCGCCGCGGCGATCAGCAACGCCGCCCCGCTCACGTACACGTGCTCCGCGAGCCGCTGCCCGACGCCGTCCTCGCCCGTCCAGTGCGCCCCGGTGGCGAGCCAGCCCCAGGCGTCCGTCACGATGCCCATCTCACCCGCCTCCCGGCGCGGTCCGTATGCGGGTCCAGGGCGTGAGCAGCCGCTGGAGACCCAGGAGCAGCAGGTCGGCGACGACGGCGAGCAGCACGCACAGCACCGAGGCGGCGAGCATCTGTGCCTTGAAGAAGGTCGGCAGCGCGTCCTCGATGAGATTGCCGAGGCCGCCGCGGCCGACGACCGAGCCGATCGTCGTCAGCGCGATCGTGGAGACCGTCGCCATCCGCACGCCGGCCATCAGCACGGGCAGCGCCAGCGGCAGTTCGACCTGCCAGAGCATCCGCAGCGAGCCGTACCCCATGCCGCGGGCGGCCTCGCGCGTCTCGGCCGGCACGGCGGCGAGCCCCGCCAGCGTGTTCCGCACGAGGATCGTCAGCGCGTAGAGCACGAGGCCGGTCACGACGAGCGCGGCCGAAAGACCGAAGAAGGGCAGCAGCAGCGAGAACATCGCGAGCGACGGCACCGTGTACAGCAGGGTGGTCAGACCGAGGACCGGACCGGCGAACCGGGGCCGGGCGCGGACGAGCAGGGCGAGCGGCACCGCGACGGCGAGCGCGATCAGCACCGACACGACCGTGATTCCCACATGCTGGAGCAGCGCGTCCGTCAACTCCTCGCGGCGCGTGCGCAGATACTCACCGCATATCCAGTCGTTCGTGACCAGACAGTTCGGCGCGCCCATCGTCCCTCCCCCCGGTTCGTCCGCCTTCCCGAACGCTTGTGTGACGACCCTAACCCCCGCCACCGACAATCCCCGAGACCCGCCACAATGCGGCAACACGCCCTTCACACACCCCCGGCGTCCAGGGGCCAGAATGGGGAACCATGATCCGGTTCGAGCACGTGACCAAGCGGTACGACGACGGCACCACGGCCGTCGACGACCTCTCCTTCGAGGTCGCCGAGGGCGAGCTCGTCACCCTTGTCGGCCCGTCCGGCTGCGGCAAGACGACCACGATGATGATGGTCAACCGGCTCGTCGAACCGACCTCGGGCCGCGTCCTCGTCGACGGCGAGGACATCGCCGGCGTCGACCCCGTCGCCCTGCGCCGCAAGATCGGCTACGTCATCCAGCAGGTCGGACTCTTCCCCCACCGCACGGTCCTCGACAACACCGCGACCGTCCCCTCCCTCCTCGGCTGGAAGAAGGCCGCCGCACGCGCGCGTGCCGCCGAACTCCTCGACCTGGTCGGCCTCGACCCGGCCGTCCACGGCCCCCGCTACCCCGCCCAGCTCTCCGGCGGGCAGCGCCAACGGGTCGGCGTCGCGCGCGCCCTCGCCGCCGATCCGCCCGTCCTCCTCATGGACGAGCCCTTCGGCGCCGTCGACCCGGTCGTCCGCGAGCGCCTCCAGAACGAGTTCCTCGCGCTGCAGGCCACCGTCCGCAAGACCGTCCTCCTCGTCACCCACGACATCGAGGAGGCCGTCCGCATGGGCGACCGCATGGCCGTCTACGGGCAGGGGCGCATCGAGCAGTTCGACACGCCCGCCACCGTCCTCGGCTCCCCCGCCACCCCCTACGTCGCGGACTTCGTCGGCAGCGACCGGGGCCTCAAGCGGCTCGCGGTCACCCCCGTCACCGAGGCCGACCTCGACCCCGCGACCGGCCCCGGCGAGCACGACGGCGCCCCCGCCCCCGTACCCCTCGGAACCTCCCTCAAGGACGCCCTCGCCGTGCTCCTCCAGCACGACACCGGCCGCCTCACCGTCACCGGCGACGACGGCCGGCCGCTCGGCGTCCTCACCCCGGCCGGCGTCCACCGCGCCCTGCGCCGGGCCTCGACACCCGAAAGGCCTTAGGGCCTGTCTGACAGTTCGGACCCGACGGGAATGGTCAGACAGGCCCTAGTCCGCGCTGAGCTTCCCGGACAGCCAGACCAGGCCCGGCGGGATCTCCCGGTTCCAGGTGTTGAAGTTGTGGCCGCCGCTCTCCAGCACGATCGACGAGACCTCCGCCGGGCTCTTCACCTTCCTGACGAACTCCCGCGTGGCCTTCAGGTTGCCCTCGCCCTTCTTCGACGTCGTCACCAGGAACGAGGTGTTCCCCGCCTTCCCGTGGTCCAGGCTCCACAGCAGGTCGCCCCGCTTGCGCAGCGCGTCGTCCCCGTGGAACAGGTCCCCGGTGGTGACGTCCTCCGCCGCCCGGTAGTACGCGGAGAGGCCCGCCCCGGCCGCGTACCGGTCCGGGTGGTGGAGGGCGATCTTCAGCGCGCAGTAGCCACCCGTCGAGCTGCCCATGAAGCCCCAGTTCCGCGGCTTCGTCCCCACCCGGTACGTCTCCGAGACCGCCTTCGGCAGGTCGTCGGCGAAGAAGGTCTCCACCTGCGGGCCCCCGGGGACGTCCACGCACTCGGTGTCCCGCGGCGGGGCGACCGTCGGCCGCAGCATCACCAGGATCATCGGCTGCATCCGCCCCTCCTTCGCCTGGAGGTACGCCGTCCGGGGGTACTTGAGGCCCTTGATCAGGTTCTCGGCCGTCCCCGGGTACCCCGTGAGCACCACGGCCGCCGGGAACTTCCGCTTGGCGTACCGCGCCTGGAAGTACTCCGGCGGCAGGTACACATAGGCCGGCGAGGCGATCCCCGACCGCGCGCCCGCCACCACGACCTTCTGGATCTGCCCGCCGACCGAGGGACGGCCGCCGCCCGGCACGTCGACGGCCTGCGTCCCCACCACCCGTACGTGCTTCGAGCCGGCCGCGTGGTCGACGACCACCCCCATCTCCTGCTCCTGCCCCAGCAGGTCGGCCCACGAGCCGTAGAACAGGAAGGAACGGTTCGCCGCGAGACCCACCACCGCGAACAGGGCCACCTGGGTCACGAGCAGCATCCCCACCCGGCCCGTGACCGCCCGCCAGCCGCGCCGCGCGAGCCGCGGCCACAACAGGATCGTGGCGAAGAACAGCACCAGGGCCAGCACCACGGCCAGCACGAGGACTTTGTCGCTGGTGAGACCCATGAGACGACCGAGCCTTCTTTCCGAGATTTTCCTGTGGACGAATGAACCCGGCCCCGCGCGCCGCCGTCATAGAAGGCGCACCAGCCGGAACGGCCCGCCGAACGCGCCGCAGGGCCCGACCGGAGTCAAAGACCCTGCGCAGGACCACGGGAAGTACGGGAAGCCATGTCTGTCACGGTAGATGGGGACAAATCGGGATTGGTTCCGGTTAGGGTGCGGCGGATTCTCCGCGGCCCCCGCCCCGAGAGGGTCCCGGCCCTCGTCGGCACCGCCTGCACCCTGATCGGCCTCATCGACATCGCCGCCGGGGTCTTCCCCCGCTTCCGCGTCAGCCGCATGCACGCGGTCGCCGAAGTCCTCCCCGGCACGCTCGGCCCCCTGTCCGCCGCCCTCTCCCTGAGCGCCGGCGTCCTCCTCCTGCTCCTCGCCCACGGACTCAAGCGGAACAAGCGCCGCGCCTGGCGCGCCGCCGTCGTCCTCCTCCCCCTCGGAGCGGCCGCCCAGTTCGTCTGGCGCCACTCGGTCCTCGGCGCGCTGCTCTCCCTGGCCCTCCTGACCCTCCTGGTACGCCACCGGAGCGAATTCGCCGCCCTCCCCGACCCCCGCAGCCGCTGGCGGGCGCTCGCCAACTTCGTCGTCATGGGCGCCGGCTCGATCGCCCTCGGCCTCGTCATCGTCAGCGCCCACCCCCGCCGCGTCATCGGCAGCCCCAGCCTCGCCGACCGCCTCGAACACGTCCTGTACGGACTCCTCGGCATCGAAGGCCCCGTCGCCTACTCCAAGGGCGTCGACTGGACCGTCGGCTACTCCCTCGGCGCCCTCGGCATGCTCACCGCCCTCACCACCATCTACCTGGCCTTCCGCCCCGAGCACCCCGCCGCCCGCCTCACCGACGACGACGAGACCCGGCTGCGCGCCCTGCTCGCCCAGCACGGCGGCCGCGACTCCCTCGGCCACTTCGCGCTCCGCCGCGACAAGGGCGTCGTCTTCTCCCCCAGCGGCAAGGCCGCCGTCTGCTACCGCGTCGTCTCCGGCGTCATGCTCGCCAGCGGCGACCCGATCGGCGACGTCGAGGCCTGGCCCGGCGCCATCGAACGCTTCATGGACGAGGCCAAGGCCCACTCCTGGACCCCCGCCGTCATGGGCTGCTCCGAGACCGGCGGCCAGGTCTGGACCCGCGAGACCGGCCTCGACGCCCTCGAACTCGGCGACGAGGCGGTCGTCGACGTCGCGGATTTCTCCCTCTCCGGCCGGGCCATGCGCAACGTCCGCCAGATGGTCAAGCGCATCGAACGCAACGGCTACACCACCCAGGTCCGCCGCGTCCGTGACCTCGACGACGAAGAACTCGAACGCGTCCGCCGCGCCGCCACCGACTGGCGCGGCACCGACACCGAGCGCGGCTTCTCCATGGCCCTCGGCCGCATCGGCGCCCCCGGCGACGGCGACGCCGTCATAGCGACCGCGCACAAGAAGGACGACACCGACGCCCCGGACTCGCCCTACGGCGACCTCAAGGCGATCATCCACTTCGTGCCCTGGGGCCCCGACGGCATGTCCCTCGAACTCATGCGCCGCGACCGCTCCGCCGACCCCGGCATGAACGAGCTCCTCATCGTCGCCGCCCTCCAGGCCTCCCCCGGCCTCGGCATCGCGCGCGTGTCCCTCAACTTCGCCATGTTCCGCGCCGCCCTCGCCCGCGGCGAGAAGATCGGCGCCGGACCCGTCCTGCGGATCTGGCGCGGACTCCTCGTCTTCCTCTCCCGCTGGTTCCAGATCGAGTCCCTGTACAAGTTCAACGCCAAGTTCCGGCCACGCTGGGAACCCCGCTTCGTCGTCTACCGCAAGAGCCGCGACCTCCCCCGCATCGGCCTCGCCGCCATGCAGGCCGAAGGCTTCGTGAACCTCGCCCTGCCCCGCCCCTTCCCCCGCAGGCGCCCCGCCCCGGCCCCCCGCCCCTGCGCCCACATCGTCCCCGCCCAGACGGCCGACCGAGAGGTCCGCGCGGCCTGATATCACCCCTGGGCCCTAGGCTGGACACATGAGTACGACGATCGACCGGGGCACGGCCCGCGGACTGCCGGAGTGGGACCGCTGCGCGGTCATGGGCGTGGTCAACGTGACCCCCGACTCCTTCTCCGACGGCGGCCGCTGGTTCGACACCACGGCCGCCGTCAAGCACGGCCTCGACCTGGTCGCCGAGGGCGCCGACCTCGTCGACGTCGGCGGCGAGTCCACCCGCCCCGGCGCCACCCGCGTCGACGAGGAGGAGGAGCTCCGCCGCGTCGTCCCCGTCGTCCGCGGCCTCGCCGCCGAAGGCGTCACCGTCTCCGTCGACACCATGCGCGCCAGCGTCGCCGCCCGCGCCGTCCAGGCCGGCGCCGTCCTCGTCAACGACGTCAGCGGCGGCCTCGCCGACCCCGGCATGGTCTCCGCCGTCGCCGCCGCCGAGGTCCCCTTCGTCGTCATGCACTGGCGCGGCTTCAGCGACAACATGAACAGCCTCGCCGTGTACGACGACGTCGTCGGCGAGGTCGTCGCCGAACTCCGCACCCGAATGGACGCCGTCGTCGACGGCGGCATCGCCCCCGAACGGATCGTCATCGACCCCGGCCTCGGCTTCGCCAAGCTCGCCCCCCACGACCTGGCCCTCGTCGCCCACCTCCCCGAGCTCCGCGCCCTCGGCCGCCCCCTCCTCGTCGCCGCCTCCCGCAAGCGGTTCCTCGGCCACGTCCTCACCCGCGAGGGCTCCGCCCCACCGCCCGCCCGCGAGCGCGACGCCGCCACCGCCGCCGTCTCCGCCATCGCCGCCCACGCGGGCGCGTGGGCCGTCCGCGTCCACGAGGTACGGGCCACCGCGGACGCCGTACGGGTCGCCAGAGCCGTCGAGGGAGCCGCGTGAGCCGCACGGACCGCGGGGCCGACGAGGTCGCCGTGGAAGCCGCCAACACCGCCTTCTACGAGGCCATGGAGACCGGCGACTTCGAGCGCCTCTCCGCGCTCTGGCTCGACGACGGGGCCACCCCCGTCACCTGCGTCCACCCCGGCTGGCCCGTCCTCACCGGCCGCGCCGAGGTGCTCCGCTCGTACGCCCTGATCATGGCGAACACCGAGTACATCCAGTTCTTCCTCACCGACCTGCGGATCTCCCTCGCCGACGACACCGCCCTGGTCACCTGCACCGAGAACATCCTCAGTGGCGGCCCCGCCGAGGACGGCGCCGAACTCGGCCCCCTCGTCGGCCAGCTCGTCGTCGCCACCAATGTGTTCCGCCGCACACCCGCGGGCTGGCGGATCTGGTCCCACCACGCCTCCCCCGTCCTCGGCGACACCGAGGAGACGGGCGGCCCCGAGGACGGCCCCGAGGCTTCGAATCCGCCCGTCTGACCCTCCCCCGGCCCCCCAAGGGCAAGCGCTGTCGGTCCCCGCAGGTAGATTCGAAGTGGACACCCGGCCGTCCGCACCCGGCTGCGTGGCCACCCGAACTACGACAGCAGGAGTGATTCGCGTGGATCGTGTCGCGCTGCGAGGCCTCAAGGCCCGGGGCCACCACGGCGTCTTCCCCAAGGAGCGCGAGGAGGGCCAGACCTTCATCGTGGACCTGGTCCTCGGCCTGGACACCCGCCCGGCGGCCGCCGAGGACGACCTCACGAAGACCGTGCACTACGGGATCGTCGCCGAAGAGGTCGTCGACGTCGTCCAGGGCGAGCCCGTCGACCTCATCGAGACCCTCGCCGAGCGCATCGCCCAGCAGTGCCTCAGCCATGCCGGGGTACAAGAGGTGGAAGTCGTCGTCCACAAGCCGGACGCCCCCATCACCGTGCCCTTCGACGACGTGACCATCACGATCACCCGGAGCCGACGATGAAGCCGACGCAGAGCGACCCCACCGTCCAGCCCGTACCCGCGTCCGTCGTCGAGACCGTCGACGCCGCCGACACGACCCTGTCCAACCCCCGCTGGGCCGTCCTCGCCCTCGGCGCCAACCTCGGCAACCGCCTGGAGACCCTCCAGGGCGCCGTCGACGCCCTCGGAGACACCCCCGGCCTCCGGGTCAAGGCCGTCTCCCCGGTCTACGAGACGGCCCCCTGGGGCGTCGAGCCCGGCAGCCAGCCCTCCTACCTCAACGCCGTCCTGCTCGTGAAGACGACGCTGCCGCCCTCCTCCCTCCTGGAGCGGGCCCACGCCGTCGAGGAGGCCTTCCACCGCGTCCGCGAGGAGCGCTGGGGCGCCCGGACCATCGACGTCGACATCGTCGCGTACGCCGACGTGGTCTCCGAGGACCCCGTCCTCACCCTCCCGCACCCCCGCGCGCACCAGCGCGCCTTCGTCCTCGCCCCCTGGCACGACGTCGACCCCGAAGCCCTCATCCCCGGCCACGGCCCGGTGGCCGACCTCCTCGCCGCCCTCGGCCACGAGGGCGTCACTCCCCGTGCCGACCTGGAACTCCGTCTCCCGGAGTAGTCGTTACGCTCGTGGCAGACCGCCCGCGCGACGACACGAAGGACATCCGGTGAAACAACTGCGGCTGAAGGTGCTCACCGGACTGTTCCTCGTGGCCGGCATCCTCTCCTGGGGTGCCGCCCGGCTCTGGGACGCGGTCGGCACCCTCCCCAGCGTGCCGATCGCCGCGCCCATCGTCCTCGCCGTGATCGCCGTCGTCCTCACGGCGACGGCCCTCTCCATCCGCGCCCGCCTCAAGGCCCAGCGCGACCGACGGCCCGGCGCCAAGGGCGTCGAGCCGCTGATGGCGGCCCGCGCGGTGGTCTTCGGCCAGGCGAGCGCCCTGGTCGCCGCCCTCGTCGCCGGCATGTACGGCGGCACGGGCGTCTTCCTCCTGGGCTCCCTCGACATCCCCGCCCGCCGCGACCAGGCCCTCTACGCGGCCTTCTCGGTCGCGGCGGGCATCGCCGTCATCGCCGCCGCCCTCTTCCTGGAGCGCGTCTGCAAACTCCCGGAGGACGACGACAAGAACCAGGCCCCGGCGGCCTAGCTCCCTACCAGGGCTCCCGCGCGAGGTGCCCGTTCACCAGGAAGGTGGGGTGCGGGGCCAGCCGATAGCTGTAGAAGGTGAAGGGCTTGGTGCCGAGAGCGGGGCGGGGCCGGACTTCCCGGACCTTGATCCAGGAGGACTCGGGAGGGTCCAGGGGGTGGTGCTCGGGGGTGTAAGTACCTCGGGCGGCCCAGCCGTCCGTCACGTAGAGCAGGGAACGCAGCCCTCGCTTCGAGGGTGTGAACCGGGCTCCGATGATCTGCGCCAACTCTTCGAGAAACGGTACGTTCGCACTGACGACGTGGCGGCCTCCTCGGCCTTTGGCGCGGCAACCGTCCCCCTCGATGTACCCGTCGAGGAATCCGTCGAAGGTGTCGATGTCCCGCAGAACCACACGCGGAAACGCCTGCCGCAAGTGGTGGGCGTCCCCACCCGCGTAGTACCGCAGGGCGTCGGAGAGGTACGAGGAGACCACCCGTACGCGGAAGCCGGGCAGGACTCGCTGCAGATAGCCCGACGGTCGAGTCACCGCCTCAAGACGCGCGGGAAGTCCTGTGCATGCTGTGAGCGCGGTGGCGTACCGGGCCGCGAATCGCTCCTCGTTCACGACCAGCGACACATAGTTCTTGCCCACTGTGCCATCGGCACACGTGGCACCGATGAAGTAGCCGAACTCGTACCCGGGCCTGATCACCAGCCTCTCGCGGCACAGCTTCCGCGTATGCGTCCAGGCGACCGTCTTCCCCGCCGTGTCCGCCGCGTGCATCCACCCGCCCGGCGTCGCCAACAGCAGATCCGGACTGGCGGTGAAGGTCAAGTGGTCCGTGACCACATCGACGGCGGCACGCGCCTTTACCGCCCATACGTCCACGACCACGGTCTGCACCGTCCGGTCTCCGTCAAGCGTCCACAGCGCGCTGCCCGGAGCAACGTTCTTCGCCTGGACGCAGCCGTCCACCAGGTTCACCAGCATCTTGCTGGTCGGCCCGTACCCCATACCGATCCCCCTTGATCAGCGAGCAACTCCACTGGTCGGGGACGGTATGAGGTAAGGCAGACAAACCACCACTAACGGGCGAATATCAGGGACATGGCCTCAGCGCGCGTAGTAGCGTCACGAAGTTGACCACGCACCGCCGAAGTCACCGTCTTCGCGCCCGGCTTGCGGACTCCACGTAGCGCCATGCACATGTGCTCCGCCTCGATGACGACGATGGCGCCACGCGCGTCCAGGATCTCCACGAGCGAGTCCGCGACCTGGGTCGTCAGACGCTCCTGAACCTGCGGGCGCCGGGCGAAGACCTCCACCAGGCGGGCGAGCTTCGACAGCCCGGTAATCTTGCCCGATTCCGCAGGAATGTACCCAATGTGGGCTACGCCATGGAATGGGAGCAAATGATGCTCACATTGGGACACCAGTTCGATATCTTTCACCAGGACCATCTCGTCGTGCCCCAGATCGAACGTCGTCGTGAGGACGTCCTCGGGCTTCTGCCACAGACCGGCAAAAAGCTCCCTGTACGCCCGCGCCACCCGCGCCGGCGTCTCCCGCAGGCCCTCGCGGTCCGGGTCCTCACCGACCGCGATGAGGAGCTCCCGTACCGCGTTCTCGGCGCGCTTCTCGTCGAACTCGCCGATCCTGCCCTCACCGTCCAGCGTCACCGGGTCGGTCATCCTGTGCCTCGTTCCGTCTGCATGTGTGCGCGAAAAAGAGCCGCGCCCCCACAGGCTAGAACCTGTGGGGGCGCGGCATCCATTCCGGGGGTCCCGGGGCGATCAGTCCTCGGGGTTGTCCACGGGGGCGATGTCGATGCCCTTGGTGGTGTCGACCGCCGGGGTCGCCGTGCCGTTCGCGCTGTTCGTCAGGGCGAGCTCCTTGGGGGAGAGCACCGGCGGACGCGTGGACGGGGTGCGGCGGCTGGAGCCGGTCCAGGCCGGGCGGGCCGGGCGCTTGACGATGGGGGCGAAGATCTCGGCGATCTCCTCCTTGCCCAGCGTCTCCTTCTCCAGGAGGGCGAGGACCAGGTTGTCGAGGACGTCGCGGTTCTCGACGAGGATCTCCCAGGCCTCGTTGTGCGCGGTCTCGATGAGCTTCTTGACCTCTTCGTCGACCAGCGCCGCGACCTCTTCCGAGTAGTCGCGCTGGTGCGCCATCTCACGGCCGAGGAAGGGCTCGGTGTTGTCGCCGCCGAACTTGATGGCGCCGAGCCGCTCGGTCATGCCGTACTGCGTGACCATCGCGCGGGCCGTGCCCGTGGCCTTCTCGATGTCGTTCGCGGCGCCCGTGGTCGGGTCGTGGAAGACGAGCTCCTCGGCCGCGCGCCCGCCCAGCATGTACGCCAGCTGGTCGAGCATCTCGTTGCGCGTGGTCGAGTACTTGTCCTCTTCGGGGAGCACCATCGTGTAGCCCAGGGCGCGGCCGCGGGACAGGATGGTGATCTTGTGGACGGGGTCGGCGTTGGGCGAGGCCGCCGCGACCAGGGCGTGGCCGCCCTCGTGGTACGCGGTGATCTTCTTCTCCTTGTCCGACATGATCCGGGTCCGCTTCTGCGGGCCCGCGACCACACGGTCGATCGCCTCGTCCAGAGCCTTGTTGTCGATCAGCTTCTGGTCGCCGCGAGCGGTGAGGAGCGCCGCCTCGTTGAGCACGTTGGAGAGGTCCGCGCCGGTGAAGCCGGGCGTGCGGCGGGCCACGGCGCCGAGGTCGACGTCCGGGGCGACCGGCTTGCCCTTCTGGTGGACCTTGAGGATCTCCAGACGGCCCTGCATGTCCGGGCGGTCGACGGCGATCTGCCGGTCGAAGCGGCCGGGGCGCAGGAGCGCCGGGTCGAGGATGTCGGGGCGGTTGGTCGCCGCGATCAGGATGACTCCGCCCTTGACGTCGAAGCCGTCCATCTCGACGAGGAGCTGGTTGAGGGTCTGCTCGCGCTCGTCGTGACCGCCGCCGAGACCGGCGCCGCGGTGGCGTCCGACGGCGTCGATCTCGTCGACGAACACGATCGCCGGAGCGTTGGCCTTGGCCTGCTCGAAGAGGTCGCGGACCCGGGAGGCGCCGACGCCGACGAACATCTCGACGAAGTCGGAGCCGGAGATCGAGTAGAAGGGCACCCCGGCCTCGCCGGCGACGGCGCGCGCGAGGAGCGTCTTGCCGGTTCCGGGCGGGCCGTAGAGCAGGACGCCCTTGGGGATCTTGGCGCCGACCGCCTGGAACTTCGCGGGCTCCTGGAGGAACTCCTTGATCTCGTGGAGTTCCTCGACGGCCTCGTCCGAGCCGGCGACGTCGGCGAACGTGGTCTTCGGCGTGTCCTTGGTGATGAGCTTCGCCTTGGACTTGCCGAACTGCATGACGCGGGAGCCGCCGCCCTGCATCTGGTTCATCAGGAAGAGGAAGACGACCACGATGAGGACGAAGGGGAGGAGCGAGAGCAGGATCGAGACGAAGGGCGACTGCTTCGTCGGGGAGACGGTGTAGCCCTTCTCGATCTGTCCGGCCTCGAACTTCTCCTGGAGCTTGTCGGCGAGGTCCGCGCCCTGGCTGCCGATGTAGCTGGCCTGGACCTTGTCGCTCTTGTTGATCTTCTGACCGTCGATGAGATCGATCTTGATGATCTGCTCGTCACCGGTGGTGAGCTTTGCCTGCTTGACCTGGTTCTTGTCGATCGCCTGGACGACCTGGCCGGTGTCCACCGTCTTGTAGCCCTCGGACGAGCCGACGACCTGCATCAGCACGACCACGGCGAGGACGGCCAGCACGATCCACATGACCGGCCCACGGAAGTATCGCTTCACGTCCATCCATACGGAGCGAGTACGCCCCGTCCCTCCTGCCCGTAGGAAAATGCTGCTGTGAGAGCTGCTGTGTGAAAAAGCTGTTCTTCGGACGGTACCTCAGCATCGTCGCCCGCGACCGCCTTCCCGTGGTTCAACGGAGGGAAGGCGGTGCGGGTTCCCCGAAGGGCCGAGGTGTCAGCCGCCGTAGACGTGCGGGGCGAGCGTGCCGACGAACGGAAGATTCCGGTACTTCTCGGCGTAGTCGAGGCCGTAGCCGACGACGAACTCGTTGGGGATGTCGAAGCCGATCCACTTGACGTCGATGGCGACCTTCGCGGCCTCCGGCTTGCGCAGGAGGGTGCACACCTCCAGGGAGGCGGGCTCGCGGGAGCCGAGGTTCGACAGCAGCCAGGACAGGGTCAGGCCGGAGTCGATGATGTCCTCGACGATCAGGACGTGCTTGCCCTTGATGTCGGTGTCGAGGTCCTTGAGGATGCGGACGACGCCCGAGGACTGGGTGCCGGCGCCGTACGAGGAGACGGCCATCCAGTCCATCGTGACGGGGGTGGAAAGGGCGCGAGCCAGATCCGCCATCACCATCACCGCGCCCTTGAGGACGCCGACGATGAGCAGGTCCTTGCCCGCGTATTCCGCGTCGATCTTCGCGGCCAGCTCTGCCAGCTTGGCGTCGATCTCTTCCTTGGTGATGAGCACCGACTGGAGGTCGGTGCCCATGTCCTTCTCGTTCACCCGGGTCACTTTCGTTGCAGCGTGCGTCAGCCTTGCCGGATGACCAGTCTGCCACCCTGGCGGCGTGCTTCGACGCGGCCGGGCAGGTTGATGGCGCCCTGGCCGCGCCAGCCGGTGATGAGCCGGTCGACTTCTTCGATGTGGCGGGCGAAGAGGGAGCCGGCCGGGGCGCCCTCGGCGATGACGGCGCGGCGCAGGACGCGGCGGCGTACGGCGGGGGGCAGCCCGAAGAGCTTGGCGCATTCGAGGGTGCCCGCCTCGTCGCGTACGGCGGTCTCGGCGTCGGCGGCCCAGGTGTCGAGGGCGTCGGCGTCGTCGCGGGAGAGCTGGGCCGTTCGGGCGAGGGCTTCGACGACGCCCTTGCCGAGGGCCTTCTCCAGTGCGGGGAGCCCCTCGTGGCGGAGCCGGGAGCGGGTGTAGGCGGGGTCGGTGTTGTGCGGGTCGTCCCAGACGGCGAGTTCCTGTGCGATGCAGGCCTTGCGGACGGTCTGGCGGTCGAGCTGGAGGAACGGGCGCCGGTAGCGGCCGGAGGTGCCGGAGACGGCGGCCATGCCGGAGAGGGAGCGGATCCCGGAGCCGCGGGCGAGGCCGAGGAGGACGGTCTCGGCCTGGTCGTCGCGGGTGTGGCCGAGGAGGATCGCGGCGGCGCCGTGGCGCTCGGCGGCGGCGTCCAGGGCGGCGTACCGGGCGTCGCGGGCGGCGGCCTCGGGGCCGCCTTCGCGGCCGACGGTGACCGTGACGGACTCGACGGGGGCGAGGCCGAGGGCGGTCATGCGTCCGACGACCTCGGCGGCCCGGGTGTCGGAGCCGTCCTGGAGGCCGTGGTCGACGGTGACGCCGCCGGCGCGCACGGGAAGTTTGCGGGCCTCGAAGGCGAGGGCGGAGGCGAGCGCCATGGAGTCGGCGCCTCCGGAGCAGGCGACGAGCACCAGCGGTTCGTCGTCGGTGGTGTGGTCGGTGAGGACGTCGTGGAGTACGCGGCGGACCGCCAGGCGTATCGCCGCGACCGCAGGATGGGGACCCATGTCCGGTGCCCTTCGTGATGGGGGTGGGGTGCCTCGGTCGGAGTCTTAACGGTCGGAAAGGGGGGTTCGGTCACTCAGAGTGCGTCGATGGTGACAGAAACCCGGCCGTTACCCGAGCATTGCACGCCCCACCCCGTGCCCAGGGTCCCTCGGATGGGTGATTGGCGGGGTGTTCTCCTGTGTTCCTGTGCCAGGTGCCGCACCCGTCTCAGGAGTCTGCCTTACGGTGCACCCTCGCGATCCACTCGGCGGGTGCCGCGATCTCGGTCTTGGTGGGGAGCGTGTTGGGCGAGGTCCACACGCGGTTGAAGCCGTCCATGCCGACCTGGTCGACGACGGCGCGGACGAAGCGCTCGCCGTCGCGGTACTGCCGGAGCTTGGCGTCGAGGCCGAGGAGCCTGCGCAGCGCGAGGTCGAGCCGGGAGGCGCCGCGCGCGCGCCGGGCCTGGAACTTCTCGCGGATCTCGGCGACGGAGGGGACCACCTGGGGGCCGACGCCGTCCATGACGTAGTCGGCGTGTCCTTCGAGGAGCGACATGACGGCGGTGAGGCGGCCGAGGATCTCGCGCTGCTCGGGGGTCTGGACCAGTTCGACGAGGGACGGGGAGGGTTCGCCCTCCTCTCCCTCGGGGCGGCCGCCGGCGAGGGTCTGGGCGGCTTCGCGGAGGCGTTCGACGACGGTGCCGGGGTCGACGTCGGTGGCGGCGAGAAACGACTGGATTTCGCCCTGGAGATGGTCACGCAGCCAGGGGACGGCGGTGAACTGGGTGCGGTGGGTCTCCTCGTGGAGGCACACCCAGAGCCGGAAGTCGTGCGGGGACACGTCGAGCTCGCGCTCGACGTGGACGATGTTGGGGGCGACGAGGAGGAGGCGTCCGCCGCCGTTCGCCCCGGCGGGGAGGTCGCGGGTGGCGGGGGCGAAGGTCTCGTACTGGCCGAGGATGCGGGAGGCCAGGAAGGACAGCAGCATCCCCAGTTCGACGCCGGTGACCTTGCCGCCGACGGCGCCGAGCACGGTGCTGCCGGCGCTGCCGGCCCGGCGCTCCTGCATCTTGCCGAGCAGCGGGGTGAGCAGCTCGCGGAAGCCGGCGACGTTGGCCTTGATCCAGCCCGCGCGGTCGACGACGAGGACGGGTGTGTCGTGGGGCTCGACGCCCTCGGGGATCATCCGGGTGTAGGCGCGGACGTGCTCTTCGGAGGCCTTGGCGTGCCTGCGGAGTTCGGCGACGACCTCACGGGCCTCGTCGCGACTGACTTCGGGTCCGGGCCGCACGAGGCGGGTCGCGGTCGCGACCGCGAGGTTCCAGTCGACCATCCCGGATGTGCCTGCGCCACCGATGCTCGTCATGCGTCAACCGTACGGGCTCGACGCCTGTTCGGTGAGGGTTCGAAGGGGGGCGTGTGCGGTCACTTCCGGCCCGCGAGGGCGGCGGAGAGCCGGTCGAGCGCGGGCTGTGCCTCGGACGCCGAGGGGGTGCGGCCGGCGAGAAAGGCGAAGGCGAGGAGGCGTCCGTCGGCGGTGACGACGGTGCCGGCGAGCGTGTTGACGCCGGTGAGGGTTCCGGTCTTGGCGCGGACGAGTCCGGCGCCCGCGGTGGCGGGGGCGGTGTCGAAGCGGCCGGCGAGGGTGCCGGTGAAGCCGCCGACGGGCAGTCCGGTGAGGAGGGGGCGCAGGGCCGGGTGGGCCGGGTCGGCCGCGCGGGTGAGGAGTCCGGTGAGGAGGGCGGCGGAGACGCGGTCGCGGCGGTCGAGTCCGCTGCCGTCGGCGAAGCGGGCGCCGGCGAGGGGGACGCCGAGCCGTCCGAGTTCGTCGCGCACGGCCTTCTCGGCGCCCTGGAAACTGGCGGGCTGCCGGCGGGCGAGCGCGGTCTGCCGGGCGAGTGCCTCGGCGAGGTCGTTGTCGCTGTGGGTGAGGGTCCGCTCGACGAGGTCGGCGAGGGGGGCGGAGTACGTGCGGGCGAGGGGGGCGCCTTGGGGCGTGCGGCCGGGCGCGGGGTCGCCGGTGACCTTGATCCCGGCCCGGGTGAGGAGCTCCGCGAAGGCGGTGGCGGTGTCGCGGGCCGGGTCGGCGCTGCGGGGGGCGGTGCCGCTCTCGCTGTCGTCGAGGCGTCCTTCGCGGGTCATGAGGGCGACGACGGGGGCGATGTTCTCGTTGGGGCCGATGGGATGCAGGGCCGGGCCCCGGTAGAGGCTCGTGTCGTAGGCGAGGCGTACGGAGGTGTGGCCGCGTCCCTTGAGGGCGCGGGCGGTGTCCGCGGCGAGGGCCCCCAGGCGGGCCGGGTCGAGCGTGGGGTCGCCGCCGCCGGTGAGGGTGACGGCCTTGCCGTCGGGGGCGGCGGTGACGGTGGTGGCGATCCGGTGGTCGGGGCCGAGGGCGGAGAGCGCGGCGGCGGCGGTGGCGATCTTGACGGTGGACGCGGGGGTCATGGGGGTGCCGGGGCCCTCGCCGTAGAGCTGTCTCCCGGTGGCGGTGTCGACGACGGAGGCGGTACGGAGCGGGCCGAGGCCGGGGTCGGCGAGCAGCGGGACCAGGACGGCGGCGAGGTCGGCGGGGCGTCCGGCGGGCGCGGCGGGCGCGGGCGCGCGCAGGGCGGTGAGGACGCCGGGGGCGCTGGGTGCGGGCGCGGGGCGGCGGGGTGCGGCGGGCGCCGGGGGCGGGGCGTGACGCGTGCCACCCGCGGTGGGGGCGGCGGCGCGGGCCCGCTCGGCCGTACGCTGGCCTCCGTCCCACGGTCCTGCCGCGGTCACCGCGACGGCGGCCAGGACGAGACCGAGGGCGGCGGAGCCCGCCGTGAGCTGCCACGTCCTCGGCTCCGGCATTGCTGACCAGCCCCTTTCGCGATCACACACGTGCGTGAGGGACACTTAATCACCGCGCGTCGTCGCGAGCATTCACTTGTGTTGATTCAGGAGGAGCCACCCGTGGAGTTCGACGTTCTCATCGAGATCCCGAAGGGATCGCGGAACAAGTACGAGGTCGACCACGAGACCGGTCGCATCCGTCTGGACCGTCGCCTCTTCACGTCGACGGCCTACCCGACCGACTACGGCTACGTCGAGAACACCCTCGGTGAGGACGGCGACCCGCTGGACGCGCTCGTCATCCTCGACGAGCCCACGTTCCCGGGCTGCCTGATCAAGTGCCGCGCCATCGGCATGTTCCGCATGACGGACGAGGCCGGCGGCGACGACAAGCTGCTGTGCGTCCCGGCGACGGACCCGCGCATGGAGCACCTGCGCGACATCCACCACGTGGCGGAGTTCGACCGCCTGGAGATCCAGCACTTCTTCGAGGTCTACAAGGACCTGGAGCCGGGCAAGTCCGTCGAGGGCGCCGACTGGGTCGGCCGCGCCGAGGCCGAGGCCGAGATCGAGAAGTCGTACGCGCGCGCCAAGGAGCAGGGCGGCCACTGAGCCCCGTGTCCTTCGGGCCGTGTGAAGGCGGTGCACCTCTTGGGGTGCACCGCCTTTCGCGCGTCCGTCACACCTTCATACTGGAATCCAGGATTCCCCGGGGATGAGGCGGAGAGCGTGGTGGCGGAGCCGGAGGACGGTGCTCCTGAGGACCGGAAACCGCAGTCGGACGAGGCGCGGAGCGCGTTCGTCCCGCCGGCGGGGGTGGAGCAGCCCGCGCCGCCCGAGGAGGAGCACCCGACCTCCGAGTTCTCCCTCCCGCCGGGTCTGACGCCGGAGCCGCCGCAGGAGCCGGAGGGCTCGGCGTTCGCGCCGCCCGCCACGTACTCGGCCAAGGACTCGCCGCCCGCGTTCACCCCGGCGTACGGCATTCCGCTGGTGCGGCTCTCGCAGGACGCGCCGTGGCAGGACCGGATGCGGACCATGCTGCGGCTGCCGGTGGGCGAGCGGCCGGTGCCGGAGGCGCCGCGCAAGGAGGACGAGGCGGGGCCCTCGGTGCCGCGCGTGCTCGACCTGACCCTGCGCATCGGCGAGCTGCTGCTCGCGGGCGGTGAGGGCGCGGAGGACGTCGAGGCGGCGATGTTCGCGATCTGCCGGTCGTACGGCCTGGACCGGGTCGAGCCGACGGTCACGTTCACCCTGCTGGCGGTCACCTACCAGCCCTCGCTGGTGGACGACCCGATCACGGCCAATCGGACGGTACGCCGCCGGGGCACCGACTACACCCGACTCGCGGCCGTCTACCAGCTGCTCGCGGACATCAACGCGCAGGCGCACGAGGTGACGCCCGAGGAGGCGTACCGGCGGCTCGCGGAGATCCGGCGCAACCGGCACCCGTACCCGGGCTGGGTGCTGACGGCGGCGGCGGGCGTCCTGGCCGGTGCGGCCTCGGTGCTCCTCGGCGGCGGCCCGACGGTCTTCTTCGTGGCGGCGCTCGGCGCGGTCCTCG
Source organism: Streptomyces sp. NPDC096079 (assembly GCF_040303145.1). NCBI lineage: Bacteria > Bacillati > Actinomycetota > Actinomycetes > Kitasatosporales > Streptomycetaceae > Streptomyces > Streptomyces sp. NPDC096079. The sequence continues at coordinate 593,909 of NZ_JBEOST010000003.1, read as the reverse complement.
GCGACCGGCTGGCGTGGCTGTTCGCGGGGCGCGGGATGCCGGAGTTCTACCAGTTCCTGGTGGCCGCGATGCCGCCGGCGGCGATGGGGGTGCTCCTGACGCTGCTGCACGCGGACCTGCGTCCGTCCGCGGTGATCACCGGTGGCCTGTTCGCGCTGATCCCGGGGCGGGCGCTCGTCGCGGCCGTCCAGGACGGTCTGACCGGCTTCTACATCACGGCCTCGGCCCGGCTCCTGGAGGTCGCGTACTTCTTCGTCGCGATCGTGGTGGGCGTGCTGTCGGTGCTCTACATCGCGGTGCAGTTCGACGCGCAGCTGAACCCGGAGGGGGCGCTGCGGGCGGTGGAGCGTCCGGTGACGCAGACCCTGGCGTCGATGGTGCTGTGCGCGACCTTCGCGATCCTGTTGCAGCAGTCGCGGTCGACGGTGCTGTTCGCGACGCTGAACGGCGGGGTGGCCTGGGTGATCTACGCGTCGATCGCGGTCACCGCCGACGGCTCGGCGGTGATGGCGACGGCGGTGGCGGCCGGTCTGGTCGGCCTCTTCGGGCAGCTGATCGCCCGCTATCACCACACCTCGTCGCTGCCGTACGTGACGGCGGCGATCGGGCCGCTGCTGCCCGGTTCGGCGACGTATTTCGGGGTGCTGGCGATCGCCCAGCACAACCTGGACCAGGGCTTCGCCTCGCTCGCGAAGGCGGCGGCGCTCGCCCTGGCGATCGCCATCGGCGTGAACCTGGGGAGCGAGCTGGCCCGCCTCTTCATGCAGGCCCCGGGCGCGGCGGCGGCGCGGCGCGCGGCGAAGCGCACCCGCGGTTTCTAGGAGGTTCCACGCCGCGGGCCCGGCCTGCGGGCTTCCCCGCCGATGTCCCGGCCTGCGGGCTTCCCCGCCGCGGTCCGGGCCCGCGGGCTTCCCCCCGCCACGGTCCCGGCCCGATCCGGCAGGACGGCCCCGGCGTCGGGTCCTACCGCTTGGCGTGGCGGCCGCGGGGGGCCTGGGGGTTCGGGGTGCCGGGGGCGTCGTGGTCGCTGTGCGGCGGGTTCTTCCTGGACTGGGAGCGGGCCCGGAGGAGCTCGATCACGACCGGGATCACGGAGATCAGGACGATCCCGACGAGGATCATCTCGATGTGCTTGTGGACGAACTCGACCTTGCCGAGGGAGGCGCCGAGCAGGGTCACGCCCGCGCCCCACAGCAGGCCGCCGATGACGTTGAACGTGATGAACGAGCGGTAGTTCATCTTGCTGACGCCGGCGATGATCGGTGTGAACGTCCGGACGATCGGGACGAAGCGGGCCAGGATCAGGGACTTCGGGCCGTGCTTCTCGAAGAACTCGTGCGCCTTCTCGACGTTCTCCTGCTTGAAGAGCTTGGAGTCGGGGCGCTTGAAGAGGGCCGGTCCGACCTTGCGGCCGAAGAGATAGCCGACCTGGTCGCCGATGACGGCGGCGGCCACCACCAGGGTGCACACGAGCCAGAGCGGGGTGTCCAGCTTGCCGGTGGTGACCAGCAGGCCCGTGGTGAAGAGCAGCGAGTCTCCGGGCAGGAAGAACCCGATGAGAAGGCCGGACTCGGCGAAGACGATGACCAGGACACCGATCAGACCAAAGGTCCCGATCAGATAGTCCGGGTCCAGCCAGCTCGGTCCGAGGGCAAGCGTGTTCACGGGTTCCGGGCTCCTGCGGTCGGTGGGGCTTGGGGACGGCTGGCCCCAAGCTATCAACGCGGGCCGGAGGCGCCCGGTTCCACCCGGCTCCCACGGGATGCGCGCGCGGCCCTCCGGCCCGAGGCTTGGGGGTCAGGAGGTGCATGCCGATGGGCATCGACGAGTACGGAGGCGGCCAGGGGCCGCACCCCGAGGTGCTGGTCGTGACGACGAACGACGTGCCGGGCTACCAGGTCAGGCAGGTGATCGGTGAGGTCTTCGGGCTCACCGTCCGCTCCCGCCACCTGGGCAGCCAGATCGGCGCGGGTCTGAAGTCGATGATCGGCGGTGAGCTGAAGGGCCTGACGAAGACCCTCGTGGAGACCCGGAACCAGGCGATGGAACGCCTGGTGGAGCAGGCGAAGGCACGCGGCGCGAACGCCGTGCTGATGTTCCGCTTCGACGTGACGGAAGCGGCGGACGTCGGCACGGAGGTGTGCGCGTACGGCACGGCGGTGGTGATCGAGCCGCGCACCTGAGGCTCGTCGTAACGGCGGCGCCCCGCCGTGCTGCGGCCGACCGGCGAGAGCAGGCCGATCGCGTCGTAGTGGTGCAGGGTGCGCAGCGTGACCCCGGCGAAGCCGGCCACCCGTCCCACGGAGCAGCCCATCGGCCCTCCGCCCCTTCTCTGTCGGTACGCCGTCCGGCCTGGGTCCTGACGCGACGTGAGGTGCAAGCCCCGGCAGGCGCGTTGCCCCCGGGGCCCCGCGGCCGCGCCACTGCCCCGCTCGGGGTGTTATGTCGCTTTTGCTCCCCTATGGTGGGGCGGTGGCCACCGATCATGCTCCGCCTCCCCCGGAGGCGTCCGCCCGCGCCCTGCTCCCGCTGATCCTTCCCGCCCTCATCGTCGGTGTCGGGGCGAGCCTGCTGTTCCTCGGCGTCAGCACCCTCGCCGAGGAGTTCGAGCACGTCCTCTGGAACGACCTGCCGGACGCGCTCGGCATCGGCGACTACTCCTCGCTCTGGATCATCACCGTGCTCACGACGACGGGCATCGTCGTGGGCCTCATCGTGTGGAAGACCCCCGGACACGCCGGACCGGACCCCGCCGAGGGCGGGCTGGGCGGGCCGGCCCAGCCCCCGGGCGTGGTGCCGAGCCTGCTGCTCGCGACCTTCTTCGTGCTGGCCGGCGGCGTCAGCCTCGGCCCCGAGTTCCCGATCATCGCCTCCAACATCGCCCTCTTCTACTGGCTCGGCCGCAAGGCCGCGCCCGCCGTGCCGGGGGCGGCCTGGATCGCGCTCGCCTCCGCCGCCACCATCGGCGCCCTCTTCGGCACGCCGGTGGCCGCCGCCCTCGTGCTCTCCGAGGCCCTCACCCACCAGCCGGGCCCCGGCTCCCTCTGGGACCGGCTCTTCGCCCCGCTGGTCGCCGCCGGCACGGGAGCGCTGACCACCCAGCTCATCTCCGAGCCCAGCTTCGACGTCGGCCTCCCGCCACTGACCGACCCCGGCTACGGCGACCTCCTCGCGGCGATGGTGATCGCCTCCCTCGCGGCCGTCCTCGGCCTCGTCGCCGGCTACCTCTTCCCCTACGTCCACACGGCCTTCCGGCGGCTGAAGCACCCCCTGGTGATGCTCCCGGTCGGCGGCCTCGCCCTCGGCCTGCTGGGCGTGCTCGGCGGGCAGCTGACCCTCTTCAAGGGGCTGACCGAGACCAAGGAGCTCACCGCCTCCGTCGGCAGCTGGTCCTCGGGCGAACTGATGAAGCTGGCCCTGGTCAAGGTCCTCGCCCTGCTCGTCGCCTCCTCCTGCGGCTTCCCGGGAGGCCGGATCTTCCCCGCCGTCTTCATCGGCACCGCCTTCGGCCTGTCCGCCCAGGCCCTCGTCCCCGAGGTCCACCCGGCCGTCGCCGTCTCCGCCGCCGTCCTCGGCATCCTGCTCGCCACCACCCGGCAGGGCTGGATCAGCCTCTTCACCGGCGCCGCCCTCGCCTCCTCCCCCGCGATACTCGCCGTGCTCTGCCTCGCCTCCCTCCCGGCCTGGCTGATCGTCACCGGCCGCCCCATGCTCGAACTCGACCACGAGGGCCACTCCCTGCGCTGACTCCCGGCCCGGCGCCCAGGGGGTGCCCGGAGAGTCCCGCCCGGCTCGGCGTTCCTCACAGGCCCCCGGACACGGCCTGGGACTCCTCCTCCTCCCCGCACGCCAGCCGGAACTCCGACCACCGCACCCCGTCCGCCGTCAGCGCGTACCGACAGCGGGACCCCTCGCGCAGCAGCCCCAGCGGGGTGCGGCGGACATGGTGCGTGCCGTCCTTCCGGTCCACGAACGTGCGGCCCCCGTCCGCGCTTCCGTACCCCGACAGCTCCCCGGCGATCTCCACCCGGCCCCCGGGTCCCGGCACCGGCAGCCCCATCAGCGTGCGCGGCTCCGCCACCGGCCCCGTGGTCCACATCCGGCGCCAGCTCCGGCCCCCGTCCACCGAACGGTGCAGCGCCCGCATCCCGTTCTTCACGGGGGCGCCGCCCGTCAACTCCCCCATCTCCGCCGCGTACACCGCGTCCGGGCCCACCGCCACCGCCGTGTACCGCCCGGGGCCGGCCGCGGTGCTCGGCAGCAGCCCCACCGTCCAGCCGCGGCCCCCTTCCCTGGACACGGCGAGCGCCGGCCGGCCGGAGAGCGGGTCCGTGCCCGAGACCCACCAGGACCCGTCGGGCTCCGGCTGCTCCGCCGGCCGGGGGTGCGCCCCGAGCAGCGGCGACCGGGCCAGCGCCCGGCGTCGCCCGTCCTCCGGTGAGACCACCACGAGCCGCTCCCGCGCGCACGCGTCGGGCAGGGCCCCCGCCGGGGCGGCGCAGTCCGTGCCGAGCACCGCCCCCTCGGGTATCCCGGGGACCGTCCCCACCGTGCGCCGGTCGCCCGCCCGCCAGGTCCGGCCGCCGTCCCGGGTGAACCAGGTCCGTCCGCCCGGCCCCACGGCGCCGTCCTCGATCAGCGCCCGGCCGGGGCCGAGCACCAGCAGGTTCGCGGAGACGCCCTCCGTCGCCGGTGTCTCGGGCAGCGGGGAACGCCGCAGCACCCACTCCTCCGCCCCGGCGTCCCGCACCGCGACGTGCTGCCGGCAGAAGCCGCTCTCCGGCGCGGACGGTTCGCTCACGCACGCGGCGAGCAGCGCGAATCCGCTGCCGTCCCGCGCGAAGCCCAGACCGGCCACCCAGCCGGGCAGCCCCGGCGCGGACGGCACCCGGGGCGCCGCCCCGAAGACCCCCGGTCCGGCGGAACCCGCACGCGAACCGCTCCGGTCCGGCCCCGCACCCCCACCGCCCCGGTCCGGACCGGCGCCCGCCCCCGGTCCCGTACACCCGCTCAGTACCGCCCACATCAGCGCCACGACGGCGCCGGCCGCTCCCGCGAGCCTCCGCATCGCCTGATCCCCCTTGCCCTCGGGCGGTCCGCGGTGAACCGCTGCTTTCAATACACCGCTCGCCGCCCCCGGGTTCCCACCTCCGCGCCGCTATTTCCCGAGCCGCCCGAACTTCCGTACCGCCAGCGGGAAGAAGGCCGCCAGCAGCACCAGCGGCCACACCACCGCCGCCGTCACGTGCCCCGGCTCCCCGCCCGGACCGCCGAAGAGATCGCGCACCGCCGTCGCCGTCGCCGACATCGGGTTCCACTCCACGAACGTGCCGAGCCAGCCCGGCATCGAGTCCGGCGAGGCGAACGCGTTGGAGAGGAAGCCGACCGGCCAGACCAGGATCTGCACCGCCTGCACCAGCTCCGCCCGCCCCGCGACGAGGGCCAGGAAGATCCCGATCCACAGCATCGCGAAGCGCAGCAGGAGCAGCAGCGCCAGCGCCCCGAGGGCGGCGCCGAGGCCCCGCTCCGCCCGCCAGCCGATCGCGTACCCCACGCCGACCATCACGAGGAGCCCCACCGCCGACTGGAGCATGTCGGCGGCGGCCCGCCCCACGAGCACCGCCCCGTCGGTCATCGGCATCGACCGGAACCGGTCGATCACGCCCTTGTCCAGGTCCCGCGTCACCGCCGTCATCGTGCCTTCGAGGCCGAAGACCATCGTCAGGGTGAGCATTCCGGGCACCAGGTAGTCGACGTAGTCGCCGTCGACGGTCCGCCCGCCGCCGACCAGATAGCCGAACATGAGCAGCATCATCACCGGGAAGACGAGCCCGACGAGTACCTGCACCGGCCGGCGCGCCCAGTGCGCGAGTTCGCGCCGGGTCATGGTCCAGCAGTCGCTCACCACGTACGCGGCGCTCATGCCGCCACCTCCTTCGCGTGCGCCGTCAGGCGCAGGAACACCTCGTCCAGCGTCGGCCGCCGCAGGGCGATGTCCTCCGCCTCGATCCCGGCCGCCCCGAGCGCCCGGACGGTCTCGGCGAGCGTGGCCATCCGGTCCTCCGCCGGAGCGCTGAGCCGCCGCCGGTCGGCGTCGACGCCCACCTCCGCGCGGTCGACCGGCAGCAGCCCGGCCGCCTCGTCGAGCCGCGCCGCGTCGCGGACGACCACGTCGATGCGGTCGGCCCCCACGCGCGCCTTGAGCTGGTCGGGCGTGCCGTCCGCGACGACCCTCCCCCGGTCCACGACCGAGATCCGGTCGGCGAGCCGGTCGGCCTCCTCCAGGTACTGCGTGGTGAGCAGGACGGTGGTGCCTCCGCCGACGAGCGAGCGGACCGAGTCCCAGACCTCCATGCGCCCGCGTGGATCGAGTCCGGTGGTCGGTTCGTCGAGGAAGAGCACCTCGGGCGCGGTGATCAGCGAGGCGGCGAGGTCGAGCCGGCGGCGCATGCCACCGCTGTACTGCCGGACGGGCTTGCGTCCGGTGCCGGCGAGGCCGAAGCGCTCCAGGAGCTCGTCGGCGCGTGCGCCGGCGCGCCGGGCGCCGAGGTGGTGGAGCCTGCCGAACATCTCCAGGTTCTGCCGGCCGCCCAGCTCCTCGTCGAGGGCCGCGTGCTGGCCGAGCAGCCCGATCCGCCGCCGTACCTCCCGGGCCCCCGTCCGCACGTCGTGGCCCGCGACCCGCACGAGGCCCTCGTCGTGCCGGAGCAGGGTGGCCAGGATCCGTACCGTCGTGGTCTTGCCCGCGCCGTTGGGGCCGAGCAGGCCGTGGACGGTGCCCCGCCCGACGGCGAGGTCGAGCCCGTCCAGGGCGTGCTTCTCCCCGTACCGCTTCCGTGCGCCCTCCACGAGGACCGCTTCCGAAGTCATCCGAATTCCTCCCGAGACTGCGTAGTCAAGTTTGACTAGAACGCGACGACGGAGCACGGTATGCCCTTCCGGAGCGTTAATCAAACTTGATTAGTACGCGGATCAGCTCGCGTACGGGTTCTCCTCGCCCTCCGCGAGCACCCCCACGAAGGGGTCGCCCTCGCCCGAGAACACATACGCCCCGCCCTCGATGCGCTCGATCAGACCGAGCGTCCACGCCTTGCCGGCGTCCGCCGAGTGGACCCACATGTGCATGATCTCGCCGATGTGGCCGAGCTGCTCCGGGCCACCCTCCGGCGTGTAGTACTCCGTGACCGCGACCCGCCACTCGTCGAGCGCCCGCACCCGTCGGCGCAGCAGCTCTGCGGCCTCCTCGCGCGGCAGGTCCACCATGAAGCCGATGGCCGCCGACAGGACGTCCACCTTCTGGTCGTACGTGGTCAGCGCCTCGCGCAGCAGCGCGAAGTACTCCTCCGTGCCGCTCTCCGTCAGCTCGTACTCGACGCGCGGCGGCCCGCCCACGGCGCTCGGCGCGACCTCGTGCGCGTGCAGCAGTCCCTGCTTCGCCATCTGCTTCAGCGCGTGGTAGATCGAGCCGGGCTTGGCGTGGGACCACTCGTGCGCGCCCCAGTACTCCAGGTCGTTGCGCACCTGGTAGCCGTGGGCGCGGCCGTGCTGCTTGACCGCGCCCAGGACGAGAAGTCGGATCGCTGACATGCCTCGATGTTAGTCAACCTTGACTAAACGAGGGCCTTCTCCTCCGCGATCAGCTCGAAGGAACCCTTCCCGTCCAGGGACTCGCGGATCACGTCCGCGTGGCCGGCGTGCCGCCCCATCTCCTGCACCAGGTGCAGCAGCATCCAGCGGACCGACACCCGCCCGTCCTCCGGGAACCAGGGCGCGGGCGGCAGCGGGAAGGTGTCGTCCAGGCTCGGCACCGAGCGGACGAAGACCTCGGTCTCCTTCACCACATCGTCCCAGAACGCGAGGACGTCAGGGATCGTCTCCCCGTCCACGAGCCGGAAGGCCTCGCCCCAGGTCTCCTCCGTGCGCTGCCGCTCGTTCGGCTGCTCCTGGGCCAGCCGCAGCCAGCCGAGCTCCACCTCCGCGACGTGCTTGGCCAGCCCGGAGAGGCTGAGCTCACTGGCGCTGGGGCGGCTCGCCGCCTGCTCCTCGGTGAGCCCGAGGAGCGAGCGGCGGACCGCGGCGCGCTGGGCCTCGATGAAGTTCAGGAACGCGCCGCGCTCGTCGCCGTGGGCCTCCGTGGGAACAAGGGCAACCATGATCTCCGCCTTTCGTGGGTGCGGCTTCTTCGACAACCCCCACGCTACGGACCCTTGCGGACAGTTCCGGTCCTCAAGCAGAAACCGAAGCGGATCAGAACGGGAAGCGGCTGCGGCCGTGCTGGATCGAGATCCACTTCTGGGTGGTGAAGGACTCCACCATCGCCTCGCCGTTGAGCCGCCCCACGCCCGAGTGCTTCTCGCCGCCGAAGGGCACGATCGGCTCGTCGTGCACGGTGCCGTCGTTGATGTGGATCATGCCGGTGTGGATGCGCTTGGCGACCCGCACGCCCCGCTCGACGTCCCCGGTGTGGACGGCGCCGCTGAGCCCGTACGGGGTGTCGTTGGCGATCCGTACGGCCTCCGCCTCGCCGTCGAAGGGGACGATCAGCGCGACCGGGCCGAAGATCTCCTGGCTCAGGACCGGGGAGTCGGCGGCGATCCCGGTGAGGACGGACGGGGAGACGAGGTTGCCGTCGACCGTGCCGTGCAGCAGCGCCGTCGCGCCCGCCGCGACCGTCTGGTCGACGATCGCCGAGACGGACTCCGCCTGCTGGGAGTTGATGAGCGGACCGATGTGGGTGGCGGGGTCGGCCGGGTCGCCGACGCGCAGGGTCTTCACCTTCGCCACGAACTTCTCGGTGAACTCCTCCTCCAGGGTGCGGTCGACGAGGATGCGGTTGGCGGCCATGCAGACCTGACCCTGGTGCACGAAGCGGCTGAAGACGGCCGCGTCCACCGCGTAGTCGACGTCGGCGTCGTCGAGGACGATCAGGGCGCTGTTGCCGCCCAGTTCGAGGACGGCGTGCTTGAAGTTCTGCGCGCAGACCGTGGCGACGTGCCGGCCGACCTTGTCGGAACCGGTGAAGGAGATGACCTTCGGGACCGGGTGGGTCAGGAGCGCGTCGCCGATCTCGGCGATGTCGGTGACGACGACGTTCAGCAGACCGGCCGGCAGACCGGCCTCCTCCAGGACCTTCGCGACCAGCGTGCCGCCGCAGATCGGGGTGTTCTGGTGCGGCTTGAGGACGACGGCGTTGCCGAGCGCGAGCGCGGGCGCGACCGACTTGAGGGAGAGGAGGAAGGGGAAGTTGAAGGGGGAGATGACGCCCACGACGCCGACGGGGACGCGGTAGACGCGGTTCTCCTTGCCGTCCACCGGCGAGGGCAGGATGCGCCCCTCGGGGCGCAGCGCCAGCTGGACCGCCTCGCGCAGGAACTCCTTGGCGAGGTGCAGCTCGAAGGCCGCCTTGAGGCGGGTGCCGCCGAGCTCGGCGACGATCGTCTCGGCGATCTCCTCCTCGCGGTCCTCGACGATCCGGAGGGCGCGCTCGAAGACGAGCCGGCGCGTGTAGGGGTTGGTCTCCGCCCACGCGGTCTGGGCACGCTCGGCGGCCCGGTAGGCGCGGTCGACCTCACCGGCGGTGGCGACGGTGATCGAGGCGAGCTTCTCGCCGGTGTACGGGTTGAAGTCGATGATGTCCCACGAACCGCTGCCGGGCTTCCACTCGCCGTCGATGTACTGGTGGGCCAGGTCGGTGAAGTGCGACATGGTGGAGACCCCTCTACCCGCTACCTGCAGTGCGACTGATGTGGCGTCATCGTACTGATGTATCAGGAGAGTTGAAGGAGGCCTCGGAGAAGGTCACGACTTTCGGCCGGATCCGGCCCGTCCTGCTGGAGCTTCTCCATCACGCGCTGGTACTGGGCGACCTCCTCGCGCTTGTCGAGGTAGAGGGCGCTGGTGAGCTGTTCGAGGTAGACGATGTCGGAGAGGTCGGACTCGGGGAAGCTCAGCATCGTGAAGGCGCCGCTCTCGCCGGCATGACCTCCGAAGCTGAAGGGCATGATCTGGAGCGTGACGCCGGGATGCTCGGAGATCTCGATGAGGTGCCGCAACTGCCCCCGCATGACGGACCGGTCGCCGTAGGGGCGACGCAGCGCCGCCTCGTCGAGGACGGCGTGGAACTGCGGGGCGCGTTCGGAGACGAGGACCTTCTGGCGCTCCAGGCGCAGGGCGACCCGGCGGTCGATCTCGGCGCGCGGGGCGTCGGGCATGCCCCGGGTGACGACGGCCTGGGCGTAGGCCTCGGTCTGCAACAGGCCGTGGACGAACTGCACTTCGTAGACGCGGATGAGGGAGGCGGCGCCCTCCAGGCCGATGTACGTCTGGAACCAGCCGGGGAGGACGTCCCCGAAGCTGTGCCACCAGCCGGCGACGTTGGCCTCGCGGGCGAGACCGAGGAGCGCACCGCGCTCGGCCTCGTCCCCGACGCCGTAGAGGGTGAGCAGATCCTCGACGTCCCTGGCCTTGAAGCTCACCCGGCCCAACTCCATACGACTGATCTTGGATTCGGACGCGCGGATCGAATACCCGGCCGCCTCGCGGGTGATCCCGCGCGACTCGCGCAGCCGCCTCAGCTGGGAGCCCAGCAGGATGCGCCGCACCACGCTCCCGCTCGCTCCGCTCGATTCGCCTGCGGTCACGGCTCTTCGCCTCCCCTATACGGTGTCGAGCCCCCGTCGAGCCCCGGATTCTGCCATCAAACGCTTCAGCGCGTACACATTCGATTACGGAAAGGGGACGACTTCCGGGCATAGGGGCGCACACCACGGGCACAGTGCGTGCGGATCCGGGAAAGTTCCCCTCATCGTGTGGACGACTTATGCACAGATTCGGCACGTGGGCGGACAGGTCCGGCGCGTGCACGTGCATCTGCCCTTGCATCCAGTGGGCGCATTCGGAACCATGGAGCCCGCGCAGACGCGTACTCGTTCGTGTTGTCGTGTTGTCGCACCACAGTCGCGATTCCCGGGAGTGCCTCGCATGGGGACGAATGGATCGACCGTGCTCGAGCCGTTACGGCAGGGCCTTCCGCCGATCGATCCCGGCGCCGTCTCCACCTCCGCCTCCTGCGCCCTGCCCGCCAAGTACGAAGCCGTGCGCGGGGCCCGCAAGTTCACCAGCGCCACGCTCGACCGCTGGGAACTGTCGGAGCGCTTCGACGACGTGGCCCTGGTCGTCTCCGAGCTCGTCACCAACGCGCTGCGTCACGCGGTGCCGTCCGACGCGCCCCAGGAAGAAGGCCAGAACCCACCGGTCCGGCTGCATCTGATGCGCTGGGCCTCGCGCCTGGTGTGCGCCGTGCGCGACCCCAGCCGCGAGAGCCCGGAGGCGCGCGGCGGCGAGGAGGACTTCGCCGCCGAGTCGGGGCGGGGTCTGTTCCTGGTGGACTCGTTCAGCGACAGCTGGGGATGGCACCCGCTCGCCGGCACGCTCCAGGGCAAGGTGGTGTGGGCGCTGTTCCGGATCGGACCGGAATAGCGCGACGGGCAAGACGAAAAGACAAGGGGAAGGGCCCCGACGGAAACCGTCGGGGCCCTTCTCGCGTCTCATCGGGTGTCACACCAGGTGGTCGAACTCGCCGTCCTTGACGCCCAGCAGCAGGGCCTCGATCTCGGCGGGCGTGTAGACGAGCGCCGGCCCGTCGGGGTGGCGCGAGTTCCGCACGGCGACCTCACCCCCGGGCAGCTTCGCGAACTCGACACAGGACCCCTGGGAGTTGCTGTGCCGGCTCTTCTGCCACACGACTCCTCGCAGCTCCGTGGCCGCCATGCCGTTGTACGCGTGATGCGCATGATGCACTGGTAGCTCCCCGAGTTGCTTGGTGCAGGTGTCAACTTCCTCGGATCATAGCTGTGTTCATATGCGGATGCATGAGCAGATGCACGTGCACAAGGGGTGGCGTAGCGACTACGCGACAGAGCGTGCTACCGGTGGGTAAGCGTCCGCCTGACAGGGCTTCAGCAGAGGTCAGGCGTCCGGGCGGCACCGCTTGTGCGGGTCAGCGCTCCTCTCGGAAGTCGACGTGCCGGCCGGCGACCGGGTCGAACTTGCGCAGGGCGAGGCGGTCGGGGTCGTTGCGCCGGCTCTTGCGGGTGACGTAGGTGAATCCGGTGCCGGCGGTGGACCGGAGCTTGACGACGGGGCGGAGCTCATTGCGTGCCATGCCGTGCATGGTAAACGAAAATGAATCCCATTGCCAGTAATCTGTTCGGAGACGGGTCCAGGACAGGTCCTTCAGTCGCCCAGGACGGCCAGGCGGGTGCCCGCGCGGTCGTAGAGCGTGACGGTGGTCGCCGCGAACGTGACCCCCGCGCCGGTGTGCGCGTACCAGACGCCCCAGCCAGGGCGGCCGGGCAGTTCGACCAGGGTGGCGAGGACCCGGCGTCCCCCGGGCGCGGTCAGCTCGACCCGGCCCGCCGCCCTCGTCCCGTAGTACAGCCCCGAGTGGAAGGCTCCCTCCGGACCGCCCTCGCTCTGATGACTCACGCCCGGCCGCGAACCGTCGAGGTTGCCGTCGGACACGCTCCGGAAGTTCTCCAGGCCGTCCGGGCCCGCCCAGTGCTTGCCGTCCGCCGTCAGCCACACCCTGAACCCCTTCCCGGCGTCCACGCGCTCACCGAGACGGACGGTACGGACCGGGGTCGGGGCCTGCGTGGGCCGGACGACGGGCGACGGCGCCGCCACGCGCGCGGGTGCCGGCGGGGACGGCCGCACGGGGACGAGGGCGACGACCGCCGCCACGGCCGCGGCCGTCCCCAGCACCGAGAGCGCCGACAGGCCCGCCGTCCGGCGCCGCCTTCGCGCCCGGCCCGCGCGCCGCACGGCCTCCAGGGGCAGCGGCCCCGGGGTGACGTCGAGCGCCACGCGCGCGAAGACGGCGCGGACGTCGCCGTCCACGTGCGAAGACGGGGACGGGTCGCCGGGGTCCGGCAGGGGAGTGGGGTTCATCGTCGCGCTCCGGAAGAGACGGGGAGGGGAAGGGCTGAGGCGACCGGCCCGGCGGCGCCGTCGGCGGGCGCGGCGGCGAGTCGCGGGTGGGCACGCAGCGCCGCCAGGCCACGCCGGGCGTGCGACTTGACCGTGCCGAGCGAACAGCCCAGCACGCTCGCGATCTGCTGCTCCGTCAGGTCCTCCCAGTAGCGGAGCACCATCACGGCACGCTGCCGGGCGGTGAGGTCCGCCAGGGCGGCGAGCAGCGCCGCGCGTTCCTCGACCGCCTCCGCGTGGCCCGCCGAGGTGTGGCGGAGCGACTCCGGCAGCACCGGCGTCAGGAGGTGGACGACCCGTTTCCTGCGGAGCCTGCTCAGGTTGTTGTTGATCAGCGCGCGGCGCACGTAGAGGTCGATCTCGGCGCGGGGGACCCGCCGCCAGCGTCCGTACACCTTGGCCAGCGTCGTCTGCACCAGGTCCTCGGCCTCGTGGAAGTCCCCGGTCAGGAGCTGGGCCGTGCGGACCAGCCGGGGCCAGGCGGCGACGGCGAACTCGGCGAAGCCGTCGTCCTCGGTGGCGGACTCCTGCGGCACGGTGGGCGGCACGGTGTCGGACCTCGCGATCTGTCGGTGGGGGGGTGGCGTGGGGCCCGCCCCGTGCCGGGCCCCACGCCGTGGCGTCCGTACGCCGGGTCAGTGCGTCCAGGCCGGCAGGTCGGCCAGGAGCCTGCCGGCACGGTCGTACAGCGCCACGGCAGGACTGTCCTTGGACGGCCCGGTGTGGGCGTACCAGACGCCCCAGTCCGAGTGTCCCGGCAGCGCGACGAGCGTGGCGACGGTCTTGTGGCCCCCGGCGTCGGTGAGTTCGACGCGGCCCGCCTTCTTCGTCCCGTAGTAGAGGCCCGAGTGGAACACGCCGGCCCCGTCGCCCTCGCTCTGGTGGCTGACGCCGGGCCGCGAGCGGTCGATGTTGCCGTCGACGACGCTGCGGAAGTTCTCGAAGCCGTCCGGTCCCGCCCAGTGCTTGCCGTCCTCGGTGAGCCACACCGTGTACCCGCGCCCGGCGTCGACGCGCTCGCCGGAACGGACGGTGCGGATCCGGCTGGGTGTGGCGGTCCCGGCCGGCGCGGCGGACTTCGCCGCGGCCGTGGTCCCCGCCGGGGCGGGCGCGGCGGCGGCCGGCGCGGTGCGGGCCTCCGCGGACGCCGCTCCCACCGCCGACGGGGCCGCGATCACCGCCGCGGCCACGACACCGGCGGCCGCGAGCAGATACCTCTTCATCCGGTTGCTCCTGGGGATCTCATGGGGATCGCGCCCCTTCGCGCGTCCCTCCTCACCCCTTTCAACTCCGCCGTCCGCACCGCCGGATGACGTGCCGCCGGAACTCAGTGGTGCCGCCTCGACTCCGTCAGGGCCGTCGTGAGCTCCTCCAGGCACTCCAGGAGCAGCGCCGCCCCCTTGTCGAGGAGGAAGTGGTCCGGCGGTACGGCGGACCAGGCGGTGACGGTCTCGCGCAGGTCCTCCCAGTGCGGCTCCCCGCGCTCCCGCACCTCCTTCGCGCCCCGCTCCGTCGACCGGCGCAGGGCCTCGGCGAGGGTCGCGGCGGCCGGCAGGGGCGGGGCGCCGCGCTCCGGCAGGTGCGCCTCCAGGAGCATCGCCACCCGGCCGAACTCCGCGAGCGCGTGCTCGGCCTGCTCCACCGCCGCGTGCGAGAGCCCCCGGTGCCGCACCGGTTCGTGGGTCGCCCGGTCCACCGCCTCCTGCCAGGCCACCCGGGCCGCGCGGGTCCGCAGCAGCGCCTCCCGCACGTCGGGGCTTGCCGGTCCGGCCGGGTCCGCGTACCGGGCGGTGACGACGGCCGCGTACGCGCCGACCGACGCCAGCCAGTCCGCGAGCCGGCCGCGCAGCCGGGGCGTCTCCCAGGCCGGGTAGACGGCGTACGACAGCATCGCGAGGAGCCCGCCGAGCAGGGTCAGCAGGACCCGGTCCCGTACCGTCTGGGTCAGGCCGGCGCCCTCCATGCCGAGCAGGAAGACGACGTACGCGGAGACGCAGACCTGGGCGACCGCGTACCCCGTCCGCATCAGCAGGTACATCCCGAAGGCGCACACCACCGCGAGCGCGGCGGACAGGTACGTGCCGGGGTGCGCCGACCGCACGACCGCCGTCGCGAGCGCCACGCCGACGAGGGTGCCGCCGAACCGCGCAACCGAGCGGGCGTACGTCTGCGTGAAGTCCGGGCGCATCACCATCACCGAGGCCATCGGCGCCCAGTAGCCGTGCCCGAAGGGCAGCCACGCGCCCAGCAGATAGCCCGCGGCCGTGACCGCCGAGACGCGGACCGCGTGCCGCAGGACCGGGGAGTCGGGACGCAGTTCGGCGCGCGCCTTCGCCACCGCGAGGGGCGCGAGACCGAAGAGGGTCGGGCGGGTCCTCAGGGCGTCCGACGTCTCCGTGCGCGGTTCCGCCGTCTCGACGACGTCGCCGAGCAGCGCCGCCAGACGCCCGGCCGCCCGGCGGGAGGGGCCCTTGAGGATCGCGCCCGTGTCCGGGGTGCGGAGGGCGGCGAGCGCCGGCGGGGGCAGGGTGACCGGTTCGCCGTGCCGGATCGCGTGCGCGGCGGCGTCCAGGACGTCGGCGGCCGCGCCGAGCAGTTCCCGCACCCGGGCCCGCTGCGGCCCCTCCTCCGGCACGCCGACCGCCGGGTCCGCCAGCGAGGCCAGGACGGGACGGATGCGCTCCGCGAGCCCGCGCGCGCCGTGCAGCTCGGCCGGGCGGGTGCGGGCCTGGCGGGGCGTCACGGCGGCGGCGTTGCGGGCGGTCATGAGCGGTACGGGGTCGAACGGGGCGACCGGGTCGTGGCGGAGCCGGCGGGCGTAGTCCGCCTCGGCGGCCAGCGCGTCCGCGAGGGCGTCGCGCTGGGCGCCCCAGCGGCGGACCGGCAGCAGGACGACCAGGGCGGCCTGGACGACCCCGCCCGCGAAGATCACGGCGGCGTGGCCCGCGGCGGTGGCGACGGAGGTCGGGAGGGTGACCGTCACCAGCATGATCGCCACGTTGGAGGAGGCGATGATCCCGGCGGTCGGGCCCGCGGCCCAGGCGAGCCCGGACAGGAACGTCCACAGGACGAGCAGGGCGAGGAAGAGGCCCGTGTGGGCACCGGTCAGATAGCCGAGGAACGTCGACACGGCGAGGCTGGCGCCGGAGGCGAGGGCGAGGGTGGGGCGGGGGTGCCAGGAGCGCTGGAAGGTGGCGATGGCCGCCTGGAAGGCGCCGAAGGCCGAGGAGGCGGCGACGGCGGGGCCGAACAGGGCGAGCGAGAACCCGACGACCAGGGCCAGGCCGAGGGCGCCGCGGGCCGCGATGACCGGTTCGAGCCGCCGCCGCTCCACGCTGAGCCCGGAACGGGCGGTCTGCTTCAGGGCCCGGAACCAGCTCATGCGCAGAGCGTATCGACGAACTCGGACTTAACGGGCATTAGACCGGGGCGCCCCCAGGCGGTGTCCTGGCGAGCGAGCGCGGCCTGATCACCGAGGCGCCCCCTACGGCAGACGGGGGCGGTTCGGGTGGAGGCCCGCCCGGTCCGCGGCCGTGGAGCCGTCCGTCCAGCCCGCCTCGTCCCACGCCGCGCGGACCCGGGTCGTGCGGGTCTCCGGGAAGAGTTCGTCCGTCCGCGCGCCCACCGCCACGTCCCGGGAGGCCAGCGCGGGCAGCAGCGTCGGCGCCTCGGCCGCGACCCGGCGGGACGTCGCCGAGAGGCGGGCGCCCAGCCGGTTCGCGTAGGCGAGGAGGAAGGACTGCCGGAAGGACTTCGTGCGCTTCCGGCCGCCCGCCCGCTGCTCCGCCTCCGCCCGTGTCATCGCCGCCGTGCCCTGCACGAGCAGCGAGGTGTAGAGCAGCTCCACCGGATCCAGGTCCGCCTCGAAGCCGACGACCGTCGAGAAGCCGTACGCCTCGTTCCACACGGCCCGGCAGTGGTTCGCCGTCGCCACCGCGTCGAGCAGGATCGCCTTCGCCTGCTCGTACGGCGGCTCCACCCCGATCCGGATCGCGCCCGGCGTCTCCGGGCTCGGCGCGCCGGCCGCGAGCGTGGCCTCGTCCAGACTGTGCCGGGCCATCAGCTCCTGCGCCTTGGCCGTCAGCGCCTCGGCCTCCTCCGGGTACCCGGTCGCCTCCGCCTTCGCGAGCAGCGCCCTGATCCGCCCGAGCATCCGGGGCTCGCCCGCCGCCGCCGGCGGCAGGACCTCCCCCGGCACCGGGCCGACCGCGTCGAGCCGCGGCAGCCGGACCAGCAGCCGGTACAGCTCCAGGACGGCCGTCGCCCGCGCGAAGCGGTCCGTCGGGCGGAGGGCGCCGGCGTCCAGGTCGTCCAGCTGGGCCTGCCAGCGGTGCGGGAGGCGCGCATAGCCGGCCGTCTCCGACCTGATCAGCCCCGCCAGGAGCCGTACGTGCTCGTCGGGGAGCTCGCGCCGCGCCACGCGCGCCAGGTCGGCCGGCTGCCAGCCCCGACCCCACAGGGTCCGCACGAACTCCTCGCCCCGCCGCGTCAGTTCCGCGTCCGCGCCCGGGGCGGCGGCCAGGATCGACGCCGCCGTGTCGAGGGAGCCGTCGTCGCTCGCGTACAGCGCCTCGAAGGCCTTCTCGACGGTGGCGTTCACGCCGCTCCCCTCGCGTCCCGCTCCTCGCGCGACCGCCGGAGCTCCACGTGCCCCTTTGACATCAATGTGCCTCCTTACGCACTCCCCCGCCTCCGCACACGATGGTCTCAGCCCTCTCGACCCGAGCCGGAGGGTAGGGCCAGGCCTACCCTCGGGACGCCCGCTGGTGGTCGTGAACGCGGACGGACGAAACGGTTCGCTTGAGCCATGACCACGACCGCCGCCGTACGGCTCCGCCGGCTCACCCGGCACCACCGCGACGTCCGCGCCCTCGACGGCGTCGACCTCGACTTCCGCACCGGGACGTTCACCGCCGTCATGGGCCCGTCCGGCTCCGGCAAGTCCACGCTCCTCCAGTGCGCCGCCGGACTCGACCGGCCCACCTCCGGGACGGTGGAGGTCGGCGGCACCGCCCTGGAGGGTCTGAGCGAGCGGCGTCTGACGCTGCTGCGGCGGGACCGGATCGGCTTCGTCTTCCAGTCCTTCAACCTGCTGCCCTCCCTGACCGCCGCGCAGAACGTCGCCCTGCCGCTCCGGCTCGCCGGCCGCCGCCCCTCCCGCACGGAGATCCGGGAGGCACTCGCGCGCGTGGGTCTGGCGGGGCGGGAACGGCACCGGCCCGGCGAACTCTCCGGCGGCCAGCAGCAACGGGTGGCGATCGCCCGCGCGCTGATCACCCGGCCGGCCGTCCTCTTCGGCGACGAACCGACCGGCGCGCTCGATTCGACGACGAGCCGCGAGGTCCTCGACATGCTGCGGGACCTCGTCGACCGGGACGGCCAGACGATCGTCATGGTCACCCACGACCCGGTCGCCGCCTCCCGCGCGGACCGTGTCGTCTTCCTGGTCGACGGAAGGGTCGCGGACGAACTGACGCACCCGGCGGTCGAGACGGTCACGGCACGGATGGCCACCCTGGAGACGGCGGGCGTCCCCGTGGGAGGTGCGGCGTGCTGACCGTCGTCCTCTCCGGGCTCCGCGACCGCTGGGCCTCCTTCCTCGGCGGGTTCGTCGCGCTCGCGCTCGGCGTCGGGCTGCTCACCACCATGGGGCTCGGCCTCTCCGCCACCTCGCACGCGCCCGAGCGTCCTCCCCAGCGGTTCGCGTCCTCGCCCGTCGTCGTCCAGGGCCAGGACCGGCTGACCCTGGACGTGCGGCGCGGGCCCGGGACCGCACCCGTGGAGCAGCGGCTCGACCGTCCACAGCCTGTGGACGGCCGGGTGCTCCGCGCACTCCGCGCCCGCTGGACCGTCACCACCTCCGGCGGCCCCGACGCCGTCGGCGTCGACGCCCCCGCCGCCGAGGTCCGCGCGCTCGTCGGCGACCGCGCCCGGGTCCTCACCGGCGACGCGCGCGCCCAGGCCGACCCCGACCCCGAGCGGGACGCACGCGCCCTCGTCGGCCTGGGCGCGCTCCTCGGCACCGCAGGCGGCGTCACCACCTTCGTCTCCGTCTTCGTCGTCGCCTCCACCTTCGCCTTCGCCGTCGCCCTGCGCCGGCGCGAGTTCGGGCTCCTGCGCACCGCCGGGGCCACCCCCGCCCAGATCCGGCGGCTCCTCCTCACCGAGGCGGCGGTGCTCGGCACACTCGCCTCCGCCGCCGGCTGCGCGCTCGGCGCCCTCGGCGGGCCCCTCCTCGCCCGGACCCTCGTCGACGGCGGCCTCGCGCCCGCGTGGTTCACGATCGGCGCCCCCTCCTGGCCCTCCTGGCCCTTCCACGCGGCCTTCTGGACCGGGGTCGCCGTCGCCCTCGCCGGGTCCGCCGCCGCGTCCCGGCGCGCCGGGAAGGTCGGCCCGACGGCCGCGCTGCGCGAGGCGGACGTCGACACCGACGTCCTGCCCCTCGGCCGGGCCGTCCTCGGCACCGGCCTGCTCCTGGCCGGGATCGGGCTCCTCGCCTGGACCTGCGCCACCGACCCGTCCGCGCTGCTCAAGCGGAAGACGTACACGACCCTCCCGATGCTCCTGATCACCGGCGTCGCGCTGCTCTCCCCGCTCCTCGTCCGGCCGGCCGCCCGGCTGGCCCGGTCACGCGGGGCGGTGGGGACGCTCGTACGGGAGAACAGCGCGGCCGCCGTCCGCCGCACCGCCGCCGTCGCCGCGCCCGTCCTCGTGACCGTGGCGCTCGCCGGGAGCCTGTTCGGCTCGGCGGCGAGCGTCACGCGCGCGAAGGAGGCCGAGAGCCGGGAGCAGACGGCCGCCGAGTACGTCGTGAGCGGCGAGGACCTGCGGCCGGTGACGGCACCGCCCGGGGCCCTGCTGTCCCCCACCGGGGCGACCTCCGTCTTCGTACGGGACGGGGACTCGGCCGTCGTGAAGTACGGGGCGCGGGCGGTCGCCGACCCGGCCGCCTTCGCGGAGCTGGCACGGCTGCCGGTGACCGCCGGGGACCTGAGGGACCTGGACGACACGTCGATCGTCGTGAACGAGGAGTTCGAGCGGCACCGGGTCGGCGAGACGGTCGAGGTGTGGCGGGCCGACGGGAGCGGTCCCGTACGGCTCCGGGTCGTGGCCGTCCTCGCGCTCGGGACCGGCGACAACGGGCCGTACGTCACCCGGGCCAACGCGCCGGGCGCCGGCGTCGACCGGATCGACGCGCGCGGCGGCGGGGCGGCGACGGCACGGGCCCTGGAGGCGAGCGGAGGAACGGCCCCCGCGCGCGTGGGGCACGGCACGCGCGAGGCCCGCCTGGGCATGGCCCTGGTCCTGGGCATCGCCCTCGTCTACACGGTCATCGCCCTCGCCAACACGCTCCTCATGGCGACCTCCGTACGGGGCGGGGAACTGGCCTCGCTCCGCCTCGCCGGCGCCACCCGGGCCCAGATCCTGCGGGTCGTGACGGGCGAGGCGACCCTGGCGGTCGTGATCGGCGCGCTCCTGGGCCTCGCGGTGACGGCGGTGGTCCTGGGCACGCTGGGAGCGGCCCTGGCGACCCTGTCGGCGCCGGTGGCGCTGGTCCTGCCGTGGGGGACGGTCGGCGCGGCGGCGGCCGTGTGCGGGACGGTCGCGGTCGCCGCCTCGGCCGTCCCCGCGTGGCGGCTCACGCGATGAGCGGCGATGGTGGGACGACGGGGCGGTGACCGGGGTCGGAGCCGGGTCACCGCCCCGCCCGCGGCGCACGGCCGGCCCACCCCCGTGGGACCGGCAGCGCGCCGGCTCGCACCCCGTGTGGGCAGGCGTCCGGCATGGGGCCCCGCCCTGGGGCCGCGCGGGCATACGGGACGGCACGGTCACCGCGTCGCGGCGCCGCGCCAGTCCGGGGCCAGGACCGACCAGATCTCCTCGTCGTGCCGAACCCCCCGGTACGGGTAGCTCTCCCGCAGCACCCCGTCCCGCGTCATCCCCAGCCGTCGCGCCACCGCGATGCTCGGCTCGTTGTCCGAGGAGACCACCCACTCCACCCGGTGGATCCCCCGCACCTCGACGGCCCAGTCGATCAGCGCCCGGGCCGCCCGGGTCACCAGGCCCTTGCCGACGCCCGCCGGCTCCAGCCAGCAGCCCGCCTCCGCCGTGCCGTCGGCCGCGTCGAACCTGCGGAGGATCACCGCGCCGACGAGCGTGCCCTCCGACCAGATGCCGTGGATGCGTCCGGTGTCGGCCGCCGCCCTCTCGGCGTACGCCCGCAGGAACGCCCGGCTCGACTCCAGGTCCGTCACGACGTCGGGGAGCCCGTTCCGGGCGCCGATGAACTCCCGTCCCCGGTCCATGTGCGCGAGGAACTCCTCCGCCTGCCACGGTTCGAGCGGGCGCAGCTCCGCGCCGTCGTCGCCCAGGGACATCGCGTACATCGGCATCGCTTCCTCACGTCACGGTGGCACGGTCCTACGGGATCAGGACGATCTTCCCCCGTACGTGACCCGACTCGCTCAGCTCCTGCGCCCTCGTCGCCTCCTTCAGCGGCAGCGTCTCCGCCACGCGGACCGTGAGCGCGCCCTCGGCCGCCAGGCGGGCCTGGGCGGTGAGCCCGGCCCGTACGGCCTCCGGCTCCCCCGTGACGCCCGAGAACACGATGCCGTGCTCCGCCGCGTCCGTCGCCGCGATCGTCACGATCCGCTCCTTCGCCGCGTCGCCGCCGCCGAGCAGCTCGATGGCGACCGGCAGGACACCGTGCCCCGCCGCGTCGAAGACCGCGTCGACGCCCTGCGGGGCGGCGGCGCGGACCCGGTCGGCGAGCCCCTCCCCGTACACGACGGGGATCGCGCCGAGCTCCCGCAGGTACGCGTGGTTGGACTCCGAGGCGCTGCCGATCACCGTGATCCCGGCCGCGACCGCGATCTGGACGGCCACCGAGCCGACGACGCCCGCCGCACCGTGCAGGAACAGCGTCTCGCCCGCCCGCACCCGGAGCAGGTCCAGGACGCGCTGCGCGGTCTCGCCGGCCACCGGCAGGCTCGCGGCCGCCTCCCAGGACAGCCCGGCGGGCTTGGGGGCGACGGTGCCGGCGATGGCGTACTCGGCGTAGGCTCCGGTCTTCGTCCAGCCGAGGACCTCGTCACCGACGGCCAGGCCGGTGACGCCCTCGCCGAGCGCGTCGACGGTACCGGCGAACTCCAGGCCCGGGACGGCGGGGAAGGTCGTCGGGTAGAACTCCTCGACCCAGCCGTACTGCCGCTTCCAGTCCACCGGGTTGAGCCCGACCGCCGCCACCTTGACCCGCACCTCGCCGGGGCCGGGCTCCGGCTTCTCGACGCCGGTCTCGTGGCGCAGCACCTGGGGGCCGCCGAACTCCTCGTACACGATCGCTTCCATCTCAGCCTCCGCTGCTGCCCGTTCCCGTTCGGTCTTCGATGCCCCAAGCCTGCGCCTCGCGCCCCCTTCTCCCCGCCCTCCCAACGGCCAGTCCCACCTGGCCGGAAGACGGGCCGTCAGCCGGCCGCCCCTGATTAGGCTGAGCCGCATGGACGCGCTCACCCTGACCACCGCGTACGAGATCATCCGGCAGCCGCTCGGCGAGATCCTCCCCAAGGTCTCCGCCGCCCTCGAACCACTGGTCCCCCACCTGGACGCGGCCGAACTCTCCACCCACTGCGCCCACTCCCCCTTCAAGACCCTGGGCGGCACGGAGCTGATGACCGCCGCCGAACTGACCCCGCTGCTCGCTGCGGGCGTCCCCGGCGCGCCCTGGCAGGGACGCGCCACGATCGGCGGCCGGGAGCGCGAGGTCGTCGCCGTCACCAGCCACGCCACCCGGCGCGGGGCGGTCCTCGTGCTCGTACGGGAGGACGGCGCCGCCCCCGCCGACGCGGCCGCGCTCACCGTCGCGCAGGCCCTGTGGGACCTGGTCACCGGCCACTTCGACCGCTTCGCGACGGAGGCGATGCCGGGGGCCCTCGCCCGGTCGCGGGCCGCCGCCGACACACGCGCGCGCGTGATCGCGGAACTCACCGCCTCGCACGCGGCGGCGCTCTCCGGAGTCCTCGGGGTGCTCCGCAGCCGGGCCCTCGACGACACGACGGCCCGGACCACCGCCACCGACCTCGCCGCGTCCGCGCTGATCGAGATGCGGGCCGAACAGCGGCGGGACCGGGCGCTCGCGGAGGAGCCCGCCGAGGACGCGTTCGAGCGGCTCGCGGGCGAACTCCGGCCCATGATGCGGCACAGCAAGGTCCGGCTCGACCTGGGCGCCCCCGACTCCGACCGGTCCCTCGCGGCCGACGTCGCGCACAGCGCGCGGGCCATCGTCCGCTCCCTGCTCCTCATCGTCCTGGAGCAGGAGTCCGTGCGGCGGGTCCACGTCGGCTGGCAGCTCACCGAACACGAACTGCGCGCCTCCGTACGCGACGACGGCGCGGGCGCCCTCGCCCCCTGCGACCTCGGCGCCGGCACCATCCGGGACCGGCTCGACGTGCTCGGCGGGCGGCTCGACATGGACGCGGTCCCGGGCTGGGGCACCACGATCACGGCCGTCGTCCCGCTGGCGACCCCGGAGGCCCCGGTCGAGGCCGCCCACCCGCTGACCGGGCTCGGCGAACGGGAGGTGGAGGTCCTGCGGCACCTGGCACTCGGACACCGCAACCGGCGGATCGCGGAGCAGTTGCACATCAGCGAGTCGACGGTGAAGTTCCACGTGGCGAACATCCTGAACAAGCTCGGCGTCGACTCGCGCGGCGAGGCGGCGGCCCTCTTCCACGCGGCGGCGTAGCCGGCGGCGGGGGCCGGTTCCGTCGCGGCGGCCGGCGCCCGTTCCGTCGCGGCGGAGGGGGCCCGTTCCGTCGCCGCGCCGGGGCCCGTTCCCTTGCGGCGGCGGGGCCCGGGCGCGCCCGGCCGGTGTTGTCAGTGGCGGGTGCCAGACTCGCACCCGTGAGCGAAAGGTGGGCGCTGGGCGTCGAGGACCAAGGGGACGGAGCACTGCTCGTGCCCCTCGGTCCTGAAGGCCTGCCCGCCGGCCCCGTGCGGCGCGAGCCGGACCTGGTGGCGGCCGTGCGGTCGCGGCCCGAGGTGGCCCGCTGGGTGTGGCGGTCGACGGCCGAGGTCTACCCGCGGCTCCTCGCCGCCGGCGTGCGCGTCGAGCGGTGCTACGACATCGAGGACGCCGAGCAGCTCCTCCTCGGGCACGAGGGCCGGCTCGGCGAGCCGCGCAGCGCCGCCGCCGCGTGGGCGCGCCTGCGGAACGCGCCGGTGCCGCCCGACCCGCCCCTCCGCGCCACCGAGCCCGGTTCGCAGGACTCGCTCTTCGAGCCCCGCCCCACCGCTTCCGTGCCCTTCGACGGACTCCTCGCGGTCTACGCGGAGCAGCTGCGCCGCCATGACCGGGCCGAGCACCCCGGTCGGATGCGGCTGCTGACGGCCGCCGAGTCGGCGGGGATGCTGGTGGCGGCCGAGATGCACCGGGCCGGGCTGCCGTGGCGGGCGGACGTGCACCGGGACCTGCTGAACGAGCTGCTCGGCGAGCGGTACGCGGGCGGTGGCGAGCCCCGCCGGCTCGCGGAGCTCGCGGACGAGGTGTCGGCCGCGTTCGGCCGCCGGGTCCGGCCGGACCTGCCCGCGGACGTGGTGAAGGCCTTCGCGCAGGCGGGGATCCGGATCCGGTCGACGCGCCGCTGGGAGCTCGCCGAGATCGACCACCCGGCCGTGGAGCCGCTCATCGCGTACAAGAAGCTGTACCGGATCTGGACGGCGCACGGCTGGTCGTGGCTGGCCGACTGGGTGCGGGACGGCCGTTTCCGTCCGGAGTACCTGCCCGGCGGCACGGTGAGCGGGCGTTGGACGACCAACGGCGGCGGAGCCCTGCAGATCCCGAAGGTGATCCGGCGGGCGGTCGTCGCCGACGGGGGCTGGCGGCTCGTCGTGGCCGACGCCGACCAGATGGAGCCGCGCGTGCTCGCCGCGATCTCCCGCGACCCGGGTCTGATGGAGGTCGCGGGGCACCCCGACGACCTGTACACCCGGCTGTCCGACCGGGCGTTCTCCGGCGACCGCGACCACGCCAAGATCGCGCTGCTCGGCGCGATCTACGGGCAGACCAGCGGCGACGGCCTGAAGAACCTGGCGGCGCTGCGCCGCCGCTTCCCCCGGGCCGTGGCCTACGTCGACGAGGCGGCGAAGGCGGGCGAGGAGGGCCGGCTCGTACGGACCTGGCTGGGCCGCACCAGCCCGCGCGCGGTCGGCTCGGGCGAGGACGACGAGGCGGGGCTGCCGCAGGAGGCGGGCGAACCGGTGCCGGAGAGCACCGAGTTCGTCCCCGGGTACGCCTCGGGGAACGCGCGGGCCCGCGGCCGCTTCACCCGTAACTTCGTCGTGCAGGGCAGCGCAGCCGACTGGGCGCTGCTGATGCTGGCGGCGCTGCGCCGCTCGCTCTCCGGGATGCGGGCGGAGCTGGTGTTCTTCCAGCACGACGAGGTGATCGTGCACTGCCCGGAGGGGGAGGCGGAGGCGGTGACGGAGGCGATCCGGGCGGCCGGGGACGAGGCGGGGCGGATCGCGTTCGGGGACACCCCGGTCCGGTTCCCGTTCACGACGGCGACGGTCGAGCGGTACGCGGACGCGAAGTAGCCGGTGGTACGGAGCTCCCCGTACCACCGGCGGTCTTCGTGCCCCGCTACTTCACGGGCACCGTCCGCCACGTGGGGCTCAGCGCGAGCGCCTTCAGCTGCTCCATCGTGAGCGCGGGCTCGGGGCGGGTGGCGGACTCGTACTGGGCGCCCGCGTTGAAGGCGGAGACGACGACCCGGAAGCCCTGCGGGCTCAGCGTGTCGACGTTCCACCAGACGACGCCGGCGCCGCCCTTCTCCCCGGGCTTCCGGACGGCCTTGACCTGGGTGCCGTCGGGCAGGGTGGTGACGCCCTCGCCGGTGAAGAGGTCGGCGACGGCCTTCCCCGCGGAGGGCTGGACGTCGACCCCGACGAGGCTCTTGCCCTTCCCGTCGTCGACGACGACGTAACCGTGACCGCCCTGGCCGCCCCGGGACACCACGGTGAGGCCCTGCGGCAGCAGCGAGCGCAGGGTGGCCTGGACGGCGGCGGAGTTCGGCGTCGGAGCCGGAGCCAGCCGGTCGAACGGCTGCTCGGCGTCCTGGCCCAGCTTCTTGAGCAGCGGCCGCCACCCCTCCGCCGTGACGAGGTTCTTCAGCTGGGAGCCGCTGAAGGGCGGGTTCTCGCGGGTGATCGAGGCGCCCTTCTCGGCGGCGGCGTTGTACTCGCTCGCGTCGATGAGGAAGCCGTCCTTGGTGAGCAGGACCGCCCGCCAGTTCTTGGTCTCCACGTGCTTGTCGGGGTACACGTACCCCTGGAAGACCATGAGCCGGTCGCCGCCGGGCAGCTTCGTGCTGGTGCACCTGTCGTAGGGCACGACCACCTTGTCGGGGCAGGTGACCTGGTCCTTGCCGGCCTCGCCGGTCGTGCCGGCGCGGTAGAGGCCGACGGTGACGCCCGCTTCGCCCTTGCCGTCGTCGTAGACGCCCGCGACCGAGTGTCCCGTGCCCCCGAGGTTGTCGATCCGCCACTGTCCGGCCGGGGTGTTGGCCTTGAGGACGGCGGCGAGGTCCTTGACCGGGAGCGTCGGGACGAACGTCGGCTTCGACTCCCCGCCGTTGGAGGCGCCCGTCTGCGGCGGCGCCGCCACCGAGGTGGTCGTGGGCTTCCCGGCGGGGCCGAGCAGCGAGCCGCCGTACACGCCGCCGACGCCGATCGCGGCGAGGGCGAGGACGCCGCCGCCCACCGCGAGGCGGCGGCGCACCAGGCGGCGCCGGCCGCGCTGGAGACCGCCCGCGACCAGCTCGCGCCGGTCGTCGGTGGAGAAGCCGTCGCCGGTGCTGCGCAGGATCGCGCCGAGCTGCTCCTCGAACGGCTCGTGGGGTGCGCCGCCGTGCGGGGTTCCTTCGTTCTGTGGCATGCCGAGATCACCGTCTCCGGTCGTGGGGAAAGCGGGAAAGGTACGTGGTCAGCGGGTGGCGAACGCGGCGACGCTGCCGCCGAGCCGTTCCCGCAGCTTGGCGAGCGCCCGTACCGACCGGGTACGGACGGCGGCGGAGCTGACGTGCAGCGCGTCGGCGGTCTCCTCGATGCTGCGGTCCTCCCAGTACCGCAGGACGACGACCGCCCGGTCCTTCGGGGCGAGCCCGGCCAGCGCGTCGAGCAGGGCGATCCTCAGGGCGGGGTCCTCGCCGTGCT
The DNA here is from genome assembly GCF_040303145.1 of Streptomyces sp. NPDC096079. Classification (NCBI taxonomy): domain Bacteria; kingdom Bacillati; phylum Actinomycetota; class Actinomycetes; order Kitasatosporales; family Streptomycetaceae; genus Streptomyces; species Streptomyces sp. NPDC096079. The sequence continues at coordinate 566,714 of NZ_JBEOST010000003.1, read as the reverse complement.
CGGAAGCCCGGTCGGGCAGCTCGCCGAGGGGGCGCTCGGTGGCCGAGCGGCGGCGCTGATGGCTCAGGAACGTGCGGACGAGCACGGTCTGGGCGTATGCGGCGGGGTTCCCGATCCGGGCCATGCGGCCCCAGTGGGCGTACATCCGGCCGAGCGTCTCCTGCGTGAGGTCCTCGGCGAGATGGGTGTCGCCGCTGGTCAGCAGGCAGGCCGAGCGGAACAGGTGCCCGCCGCGTGCGGAGGCGAACTCCAGGAACTCGTCCGCGCGGGACTTTCTCATGCCCCTCCTTCCCTCGCGGTCACGTGGTGTGGTCGCCGTACACCTCATTGACGCGATGGGCCCGCGGATATGTTTCAGCCGGATCCACGGAATCGGAGAGGATTCCCGCTCGACGTATCCGATGAAGCGGAATCGGGTAATCCTGTTGGTATGAACACTCTCAGCGCAGCAGAGAACCTGGCCGCTGGGGTTTGGCAGTCAGGTCTGGCCCAGGTCGTCGGCGGACTCGTCGTCGTCTTCGTACTCATCGGCGCCGTCATACTCGGCTTCCGGCTCAGCGACCGCGAGTCCAAGACGCCGAAGCCGGAAGAGCAACCCCACCGGCCCGACACCGGGGCACTGCCCGGCGAGACGTCCGAGTACCGCAGGCCGGCCGAGATGCCGCAGACCGACGGCGAGCACCGGCTCATGCCCTACCAGCTCAAGGAATCCGGCACGGAGACCTCACCCGACCCGCCGACCGAGGAGAAGCGCAAGTGGGGCGGCATCTCCAGCGGCGGCTTCGGCAGCGGAGGCACCGGACACGGCGACTGAAGCCCCTCACCCCGCCCTGTCACGGGCCCCGTCACGGGAAGAGCCCAGCCGTCATCGGCTGGGCTCGGTCCCGCGCGGAACGGTCACCGGCCGGCGGGGCGCTCCCCCGGCACCAGCCCCGCGCGCGAGGCGATGTGGGCCGGCGGGGCGAAGTCGGCGGGGAGGACCGGGTCCGTGACCGGCGCGCCGAAGGTGGTCACCACCGGAAGCACCCCCGCCCACAGGCCGAGTGCCGCGTCCTCGGACTCGCCGTCGTCCGGCGGGCCGTCGGCGGTCTTCACGGAGGCCTCGGTCAGGTCCAGCGCGACCAGCGCGGTCGCGGCCAGCTCCTTGCGGCTCGGCTGTCGCGCGTACTCCCACTGGCCCGGGGAGCTCTGCTCGGTCAGGGCCCGCAGGCCGCGGAGCTTCTCCTCCGGGTCGGTGACGATCTCGGGGACGCCGTAGATCATCGCGCAGCGGTAGTTGACCCCGTGCTCGAAGACGGAGCGGGCGAGGACGAGGCCGTCGACGTGCGTGACGGTGACGCACACGGTGGTGTCGGGGGCCTGGACCAGGCTGCGGCTGGCGACCGAGCCGTGCAGATAGAGCCGGTCGCCGTCCACTCCGTACGCGGTGGGCACCACCATCGTCGTGCCGTCGACGGTGACGCCGAGGTGGCAGAGGAAGCCCGCGGCGAGGACCGCGTCCAGGTCGGCCCGCCGGTGGCTGCCCTTGTGACGCATCCGGCGCAGCCGGGTCCGCTCGGTGACGGCCAGCTCGTCGCCCGGCCCGGTGGTGGTGCTGCTCATGATGACCTCTCGTCGCGTGCGGGTGTACGTGTTGTACGGGGGATCAGCCCGTCACCGCCACCGGCGCCCGCCTGTCGGAACGGCGCCCCGCCACCAGGGAGTCGCAGATCTCGCCGGCCCGGACGGCGGCCATCGACAGCAGGTTCGCCGTGATGCCGTGCGAGTGCTCGGTGCCGCCCATCAGGTAGATCCCCGCCTCCACGTCGGGCGCGGTCTCCACCCGGTAGTCGCGGCGCACCCGCAGCCGGCCGTCCTCGTCGCGCGCGCAGGCGGCGTCGAGCTCGCCGAGCAGCCGCGCCGGGTCGGGCTCGGAGTAGCCGGTGGCGTACACGACGGCGTCCGCGTCCATCGTCTCCGTCTCCCCGGTGGCGAGGTTCCGCACCTGGACGCGGACCCCGTCGGGGCCCTCCTCGACGTCGGTGAGCCGGGTGACGCCGAGGATCCGCAGCCGCTGCTCGCCGCGGACCTTCTCCTGGTACGAGCGGCGGTACAGCTCCTCGATGAGGTCCATGTCGACGACGCCGTAGTTGGTGTTGCGGTGGTAGTCCATGAGCGTCCGGCGGACGGACGGCTCGGCCCCGTGGTAGAGGTCGACGGCCTCCGGGTCGAAGATCCGGTTCGCGTACGGGCTGTCGTCGGCCGGGCTGTAGCCGTAGCGGGTGTGGACGGCGACGACCTCGGCCCCCTCGTACTCCCGGTGGAGGTGGTCGGCGATCTCGGCGGCGCTCTGCCCCGCCCCGGCGACGACGAAGCGGCGCGGGCTCTCCGTGGGCAGCGCGGCGAGCCGGTGCAGGAACTCGCTGCTGTGCCAGAGGCGTTCGGAGGAGGTGACGCCCTCGGGGAGCCGCGGCACGAGCCCGGTGCCGATGACGAGGTTCCGCGCCCGGTAGGTGGCGGCCTCCCCCTCGCCGGCCGCGGCGACGTCGACCTCGACGACGGGCCCGGTGGTTCCCGCCGGGCGGATGGCGGTGACCTCAAGGCCGTAACGGACCATGTGGTCCACGCCGTTGGCGGCCCACTGGAGGTAGTCGTGGAACTCCTCGCGGGTCGGGAACAGCATCTTGTGGTTGATGAAGTCGACCAGTCGGCCGCGGTCGTGGAGGTACGGCACGAAGCCGAAGCGGCTGCGCGGATTGCGCATCGTGGCCAGGTCCTTCAGGAACGAGACCTGCATGGTGGCGTCCGGCAGGAGCATGCCCCGGTGCCAGCCGAAGGCCTGCTGCTTCTCCAGGAAGACGGCCGTGAGCCGCTCGTCGGGCGCGGCCTGCTCGTTGTACTCCTCGATGGCGATCGCGAGGGCGAGGTTGGCGGGTCCGAAGCCGACACCGACGACGTCGTAGACGGGAGTGGTCTCGTGCACGCGCTCGTTCACGGTCTCGTTCATGGCGAAGCACCTTTCGGCAGGGAGGGGTTCAGGACGTTCGGGTGCGGGCGGTGACGGCCGCGCAGCCGGCGGCGAGGAGCAGGGCGAACAGCAGCCCCGTACCGGCGAAGGAGAGGAAGACGGCCGCGATCAGCAGGGTCACGGCGGCGGTCGCGCGCAGGGCGCGGCCGGTGCCGCGGGCCCGCAGCGCGGCCGCGGCGGCCGCCACGTACAGCAGCAGGAACGCGCTGCTGGTGACGACGAGCACCAGCTCCTCACCGGTACCGGTGAGGGTGAGGGTGCCGAGGACGGCCGCGTAGGCGAGGGCCAGGGCGACGGTCGCGGAGACCGGGCGGTCGGACAGGACGCGCGGCAGGATCCGCTCGCGGGCGGCGGCCCGGACGACCCGGGTGGCGCCCAGCACCCAGGCGTTGGTGGCGACCACCGCGAGCCCGAGGGCGAGGAGATCGCCGGCGACGGCGCCACCGTCGCCGAGCGAGGCGCCGAGGAGTGCCGTGATGACGACGGGCTCGTCTCCGGGCACGGCCAGGTAGGCGGCCGTCACCGCCGCGTACAGCAGCCCGACGATGGGCACTGCCCAGCGGATCGCCCGCCGGTAGCTGCGGGCCGGGTCGTCGACCTGCTCGGCGAGGGTGGAGACGTTCTCCCAGCCGAGGAAGGAGAAGAAGGCCGTGACGACGGCGATGCCGACGCCGCCCCAGCCATGCGTGAGGAACGGGGTGTACGCGCCCGCGTCGAACCGCGGCACCGCGAGCACCACCGCCCCGCCGAGGCCGAGCAGCAGCACGACCAGGGCCGCGGCCTGCACCCGGGCACCGGCCGTGAGACCGAGCAGGGTGAACGCGGCGGACAGCGCCATGAAGCCGATCGCGATCGGGTACACGGGACCGTCGGGCTGGCCGAGCAGCCCCAGCAGACAGCGGGCCGACACGATGCCCATCACCGGATTCCCGATGACGTACGTGGCGACCAGCAGCAGCGCCGCCGCGCGCCCCGGACGGCGCCCGAACCCGGCCTCCACCATCGCGGCCAGACCGGAGGCGTCGGGGCGCCACGCGGACATCTCCGCGAAGAACCGGGCGAAGGGGTACGAGCTGAGGGCCAGCGCCAGCCACGCGAGGAGCGCGGCGGGCCCCGCCTGCCGCTCGGTCAGCCCCGGCACCAGGAGGATGCCGGTCCCGACGAGGCTGCTGACGTAGAACACGACGAGCGCGCGGACGCCCAGGGCGGTGCGGGGTGGGGCGACGGCGTCGGGCCGCCGCAGCAGATCGGTCATGGTGTCACCTCCGGTGAAGTAGGTCGTGAGCGGCGCCTCCGACGCGGGGGCACGCCGCCCGGCGGGGCACGAGCTCCGTCACGCGCCGGACAGGACGTCCAGCGCCTCCGCCGCAGCGAGTTCCGCCGCCGCCGGTGCCGTCTTGAAGCCCGCCCCCGACCAGCCCGTCGCGAGAACGATCCGGCTGCCGGCCCGCTCGCGCCCGAGGTGCGGGCGGGAGTGCGGGGTGTAGAGGTCGACGCCCTGGCGTCCGCCGAGGAAGCGGGTGGCGGGGTCGGCGAGCCAGGGCCAGCGCGCGGCCGCCCCTTCGCGGATGTACGCCACGTGCGCGTCGGTCAGCGTGGGCTCGCCGCCCGTGGGGACGTCCCACTCGTCGACGGGCCGCCCGGCCATGTAGCCGCCGGCCGCCTCCCCGCTGAGCTGGGGCCGCCCCCAGACACCGCTCACCATGTCGACGACGGTCGGCAGTCCGGCCGTGGCGGGGTGGTGGAAGAAGCCGTACCGGATGCTCTTGGTGCGTCCGGCGTCCGCGCCGCTCAGCCGGTGTCCGGCGATCTCCCCGGTGCCGCCGCCTGCGGCGAGGACGACGGCGAAGGCCTCGACGGGGCCGCCCGGTTCGAGGAGGACGCGGACCCGGTCGGCCCCGGGCGGCGCGTCCAGTTCCCGTACCCGCGCGGGCAGCAGCCGGGCGCCGTGGGCGAGCGCCCGGTCGCGGTAGACGCGCGCGGTGCGGGGCGGGTCGGCGTATCCGGCCTCGGGTTCCCAGACGGCGGCGGTGACGCCGTCGACGGAGAGCCCGGGGAAGCGGTCCCCGAGCACTCCGGGATCCAGCAGTTCGGCGGGCACTCCGGCCCCGTTGAGTTCGGCGACGCCCTTCTCGGCCTGCTCCAGGTCGGCGTCGCCGCACAGGACGAGCGACCCGGTGGTCATGAAGCCGTAGGGTCCCGGCGCGAGCGCGGCGGGCCCCCAGGCGAGGTGGTGGCTGCGGAGGGCGAGCCCGCGCAGGTACGGATCGGCCTCGAAGGACCGGACGAGCCCGCCGGACCAGGCGGTGGCGTGGTCCTGGCGTCCGTCCATGGGGGCGACGAGTGCGACCCGGGCGCCGTGGCGGGCGAGGGCGGAGGCGGTGGCTGCGCCGACGACCCCGGCGCCGACGACGATGACGTCGTAGGCCCGCCCGTGCCGGCCGGCGGCACGGGGAGGTCCGGCCGAACGGGGGCGATCGGTGGTGCGGAGGCGGTCGGTGGCAGAAGGGCGGTCGGTGGCAGAAGGGCGGTCGGTGGCAGAGGGGCCTTCGGTGGGAGAGGGGCCTTCGCCTTCGGTGGCAGAGGGACCTTCGGTGGCAGCGGGATCTTCGGCGGCAGCGGCGCCTTCGGCGGGTGCCGCGGGCACCGGCACGAAGTCCCAGCCCACGCTCCCCGGCTCGGGTTCGCCGAGCGCGGTGAACCCCCGGTCGGCGTGGGCCCGGACGGCGGCCAGGAGGGTGCGTCCGGTGCGCTCCGGGTCCTCGGCGAGCGCGCGGGTGACCGCCGCGAAGGCCGCGTCCACGTGGGCCTCGGGCCCGCCGCGCATCCGGGCCACGGAGGCGGAGCCGGCGGCCGGGCCGAGCAGCTCCGCGAACTCGTCGACCGCGCAGTCGTCGGTGAACCAGAACGCGCCGGCGAACCCGTCCGCCCGCCGCTCCCGGCCCGCCCGCGCGGCCCCGACGTGGGTCCCGCAGACGACGAGCGCGGTGACGTCCTGCCCTCCGGGACCGTCGAGAACCTCCAGGCAGGGAGCTTCGGCGAGGGCGGCCGGGACGGGCACCGCGCCCGTCGCGGGCCCGCTGCCGTCGGAGACCACGGCGCCCGACGGCAGCCCGGGACGCGCGCGCGTGGACGCCTCCCGTACGAGCAGGGCGAGCCGCTCCCCGTACGCGCTGCCGTCGTGCGTGACCGCGATCCGGGTGTGGCCCGCGGCCCGAGCGGCGGCCAGCAGGTCGGCCGCCTGGGCCCGGTCGTCCGGACACCAGCGCAGGATCGTGCCGGCGCCGTCGGCGAGGAGGCCGGGCGTGGTGGCCAGCGGAAGGAGGACGGGGAGCCCGGCCGCCCGGTAGACGGGGAGGGCCGCGGCCGCTCCCGCGCTGTTGAAGTGCCCGACGACGAGCGCGTGCCGGCCCTCGGCGACGACGGCCTCGGCGATCTGCCGGGCCGTCTCGGCCTCGCCCCGGTCGTCGTACAGCTCCCAGCTCACGGCGGCGCCGTACCGCTCGGCCGCCCGCTCCAGGTGCTCGCCCCAGGCGGCCCGCGGCCCGGAGAAGGGCCCGACGACGGCGCCGCGTGGCAGGCCCGCCGTCTCAGGCACTGAAGACCGCCCCGGGCCAGGCCGCCACCGGGGTCCCCGGGGCGAGCCGCGCGAGGGCCCCGGCGTCGACGCGGCGCGGTTCCGGTGCGAGGCCGAGGAGCGCGGCGAGCCGGGCGGAGCCGTACGGCAGGGCGGGCGCGGCCCAGGCGGACAGGGCGGCGGCGACGGCGAGCTGCGCGGAGAGCGCGGAGCGGTACGCGGAGGCTCCGTCCGGACGCTCGCCCTCGAAGCCGTTCACGTGGCCGAAGTCCTCGGCGAGGCAGATCACTTCGTCGAGGAGGACGATCGCGCGCCGCGCGTCGTACCCCTCGACGCCGTACGCCTCCCGCAGCTGCCCGACGGTCTCGGTGAGCCGACCGCGCAGCCGCTCCCAGGCCGGGCCCTGCGGCGCCTCGACGGGTGCCGCGCCCCCGGCGGACTCGGCGACGGCCGTGAGGAGCCGGCCGAGCCAGCCGTCCCAGCGCTCGGCGAGCCGCTCCCGGCTGAGGGCGAGGGCGGACGAACTGAAGCTGGTCTGGCGGCCGTTGGGGCGGTCGGACAGGACGTGGTAGCGCAGGACGTCCGCACCGGTCCGGGCGAGTTCCTCGTGCGCCCAGATGGCGTGGCGCCGGCTGGTGGAGAACTTGAGCCCTTCGAGCCGGTAGAACTCGTTGACGACGAAGGCCCGGGGCAGCGCGATCTCGGGGTCGTACGCCCGGAAGGCGGCGGGGAACAGCAGGGCGTGGAAGTAGCCGTTGTCGAAGCCGAAGAACTGGACGGGCGCGGGGGCCGGTCCGGTCTCGCCGGCACCGCTCCACTCCAGGAGGTAGCCGGGGGCCATCTCGAACCAGACGTAGATCCGCTGGTCGGTGAAGCCCGCGACGGGCACCGGCACGCCCCACTCGGAGGGGTGGCTGACGGCGATCTCGGGGAGGCCCGCGGCGCGCATCCGCTCACAGAGGGAGCGCAGGTGCGGCGGCATGTCGACCTGGTCCCAGAAGGCGGCGAGCTGCTCTTCCCAGGGGGCGAGGGGGAAGTAGAGCCGCTCGCAGTCGCGGAGTTCGGGGGTGGCGCCGCAGCCGGTGCAGACGGGGTCGGTCAGGTCGGCGCAGTCGTTGGGGCGGCCGCAGGGCTCGCAGGCGTTGCCGTTGGAGCCGGAGCCGCAGTGCGGGCAGTCGCCCTTGAGGTAGGCCTCGTAGAGCCAGCGCTCGCAGTCGGCGCAGTAGGGCAGCGGTCGCGTGCGGGCGACGATGTGCCCGGCGTCGTACAGGCGGCCGAAGAACTCCTGGACGGCCGCCTGGTAGCCGACGTCGCGGCGCGGGCGGACGATCGCGTCGAAGTCGGCGCCGGCCCGCTGCCACACGGACTCTATGGAGGCTCCGTAGCCGTCGGCGACCTCTTCGCCCTTGCGGCCGCCGTCGTTGATGCCGCGGACGGGCACGTAGCTCTGGTGGTCGTCGAGCCCGGTGGTGTAGCGGACGGTGCCGGTGCCCTCGGCGGCGAGGAAGCGGCGCAGGACGTCACCGGCGAGGTAGGGCCCGGCGAGGTGACCGATGTGGAGGTCGCCGTTGGGCGTGGGCGGGGTGGCGGTGATCCAGTGGGCGGACACGTCGGCGCTCATGCGGCGACCTCCTCGTTCTCGGTACGGACGGCGGGCTCGCGCAGCGGCCAGTAGAGGGAGACCCAGCTCAGCTCGGCGTCGCCGGTGTTGTGGACGACGTGCTCCCGGTTCCGGGGCAGGACGACGACGTCGCCCGTGCGGAACGGCGGCTCCGGACGGCCGTCGAGGGTCACGCTGCCGCTGCCGGACAGGATGATCATGACTTCGTCCTGGTTGTGGCAGTCGGGGTCGGAGTCCCCGCCGGGCTCCAGGAAGCAGGCCATCGCGCCGACGGGCGGCTCGGCGTCACCGCCGGGCCAGGGGATCAGCCGCTGGCAGGCGAGCCCGAACTCCTCGGTGGCGGCGCTGCGGTCGATGCGGAAGCGACGGTCGGACATGGGGGCGGCTCCGGGGTTCGGATTCGGGGGGAGATCGCGGTACGGCGTGGGGGCGGGGGCCGCTTCGCCGGGCGGCAGGATGGGCGAGGTGAAGGGCATGGGGGTCTCCTGGAAGGGCGGGGGTCCGACCCCCGGCGGACGGGCGGGTGGCCTCAGGGCGTCGTGCTGCTCGGCTCCAGACCCGTCACCGAAGCGAGCGGGATCCGCGCCAGGCCGGCCATCACCTGACGGGGCCCGGCCCCCCACCCGTACCGGCGTTTGAGCGGTGCGACATGGGTGGCGATGAGGGCGAGGAGGGGCGCGAGGTCGGTGGGCGTGGCCCCGAGGAGGGCCAGCAATTGCTCGGTACGGGTCAGGCCGGCGCCCGGGCCGATCCCGTGCACGGCGGCGTCCTGCCAGGTGGCGCCCGCGCTGCCGGCGACGACGGTGTTGTGCAGGGCGAAGCCCTGGTTGTCGTGGGCGTGGATGCCGACGGGCGCGGAGACCGCGCCACGGGTGGACTGGACGAGTTCGATGACGCGCTCGGGGCGGAGCGAGCCGAGCGAGTCGACCAGGCAGACGGCGTCGAGCGGGCCGAGCGCCGCGCTCTCGCCGAGGCAGCGGTCGAGCTCCGGGTAGGAGGCGAGGTCGATGTGGGTGAGGAAGAGGCAGACGCCGAAGCCGGCTTCGCGCAGGCGGTGCAGGGGGGCGGCGGCCCGCGCCACCCGGTCGTACCGGACGGCGAGGCGGACCAGGCCGACGGAGACGGGGGCGGTGGCCAGGGCGTCGGCGATCCGCCCGGCGGAGGCCGCGGCGGCGGCGTCCGTGGCGGGCAGTTCGGCGGTGTCGAGGAGGACGGAGAAGCGGGGGCCGTAGCGCTCGGGGAGCGGGACCGGCAGCAGTGCGCCGCCGGGGGCGGAGCGGTCGGCGGGATCGTGGACGCTGCCCAGCTCGATGACGTCGATGCCGAGCCGCGCGCAGACCGCGAGGTAGTCGGCGGCCAGCGCGGGGGGTACGGCTCCGCCGGTGAGCCGTCCGCCGGTGCGCAGGGTGCAGTCGAGCAGGGTCATCCGGGTCACCCCCAGCCGGTGTCGTTCGTGCCGGTGCCGACGGCCGGCGCGCCCCAGCCGGTGTCGTAGGCGCCGGTGAGGACGGCCGCGCCCCAGCCGGTGTCGTCGGTGCCCGCGCCGGCGATCCGGTCGGCGGTGACGGTGCCGAGGCCCGCGAGGCCGACGACGAGGGTGGTGAGGAGGGTGGTGCGGATCCGCCGCTTCATGTCGAGTGCTCTCTTTCCGCTTCCGCGAGGAGTAAGTCGTGGGTTTCCGTGGTGGTTTGCGCGGTTCGCGGGCTGTGCGAGCTTGATGCGCTTTGACCTTGTGGGCGGTGGTACGAACGTATCGACGGGGGCATGCCTATGGGGCGGAGCGCATGGCTCATTAGGCTGCATGGCAGCAAGAGGACGCCGTCGCAAACGGGGGAAAAGATGGCGATAACAGACATAGGGCGGGCCGGAAGCGAACCGGATCCGGCACACCAGGGCAAGCCGGCGGGCAAGCCGGGCACCCCCACGCACATCGCAACCGGCACCGGCACCAGCACCAGCACCGGCACCGGCACCAACGCCGACACCGACACCGACACCGACACACCGTCGGCGATCCCCGCTCCGGACACGACGGCCCTGGCGGCGATCGGCGCGGCGGGCCCGTCCGTCCCGGCGCCGCCCTCCACGGATCCCGCCGACCCCGAGAGCCCCGACGACCCCCTGACCCGGGTCTACACCTGCCTCCTGGCCCGGGACCCGGGCCGACCGCCGGCGCACCCGGCCGACCTCGCGGCAGAGCTGGAACTGCCGTCGGCCCGGGTGGAGTCGGCCGTCTCGGCCCTCCTCGACATGGGCCTGCTGCGCCGGACGCCGGAGCGGGCGGTGCTCCCCGTGGCACCTGACGAGGCCGTGCAGCGCACGCTGGGGCCGCTGGAGCGCGAGATGCGCGCCCGCCGCCAGCACATGGAGCGCACCCGCGGACAGCTGATGGCCTTCATGCCGCTGTACGAGTCGCACCTCCTGCGACTGACGCACCTGCGGCAGGCGGAGTACGTGGAGCTGCTCACCGACCTGCGCGCGGTGCGGGAGGCCATCACCGAACTGGGCCGCACCTGCGAGCGCGAGGTGATGACGGCACAGCCGGGCGGCGGCCGGCGCGCCGAGGTCCTGGAGGAGGCGGTGGCCCGCGACGAGGAGCTCCTGCGCCGGGGCGTCCGGATGCGGGTCCTGTACCAGCACACGGCCCGTTTCTCGTCGGGCACGTGCGCGTACGTGGAGCGGGTGGGCCGCCTGGGGGCCCAGGTCCGCACCCTGGACGACGAGTTCCCCAGGATGCTGGTCTTCGACCGCGCGACGGCGGTGATCCCGGTGCCGGACGACCCGCACGCGGCGGTCCTGATCCGGGAGCCGCACGTGGTCGCGTTCATGGTGGGCGCGTACGAACGGCTGTGGCTGGAGGCGCTGCCGTTCGAGACGGAGTGGGACCGGCAGACGATCATGGACATCTCCGACGAGCTGAAGCAGACCATCGTCCGTCTGCTCACCGAGGGCCTCACGGACGCGGCGATCGCCCGCCGGCTCGGCCTGTCCGTGCGCAGCTGCCGGCGGCACGTCGCGGACGTGATGGCCGCGCTGGGGGCGGAGAGCCGCTTCCAGGCGGGCTACCTCCTGGCGCAGCAGGAGCGCGAGCCGTCGGTGCCCTGAGGACCGGGGGTCACCCGTACGTGGTGAAGGGGCTCGGCGACGACCGTCCCGGGCGCCCCGGGGCATAGGGTCCGTGCAGACAGCAGGCACACGACGAAGTCAGGGTGGACATGAGCGACTTGGCGACCGAGGCGCGAGCCGACCAGGAGGAACCGGAGGGCGGGGCGGCGAAACGGCGCCGCCCCTTCTGGGTCGAACTGCCGATGCTCGCGGGGATCGCGCTGGTACTGGCCTTCCTGATCAAGACGTTCCTGCTGCAGGCGTTCCTGATCCCCTCGGGTTCGATGCAGAACACCCTGCAGGTCGACGACCGGGTCCTGGTCGACAAGCTCACGCCGTGGTTCGGCTCGGAGCCGGAGCGGGGCGAGGTCGTCGTCTTCCGCGACCCGGGCGCCTGGCTCGCGGGACGGCCGGTGAAGGCACCCACGACGGTCCAGAAGGCGCTGGGCTTCGTGGGCCTGATGCCGGCGGCCGGGGAACAGCACCTCATCAAGCGCGTGATCGGCGTGGCGGGCGACACGGTCGAGTGCGAGGGCACGGGCCCCCTGAAGGTGAACGGCAAGCCCCTGACGGAGCCGTACGTCTTCCAGGGCAACACCGCCTGCAGCACGGACCCGGGCGGCCAGTTCAAGGTCACGGTGCCGAGCGGCAGCCTCTGGGTGATGGGCGACCACCGCCAGGCCTCACAGGACTCCCGCTACCACCAGGACGACGCCCACGGCGGCATGGTGCCGGTACGGGACGTGGTGGGCCGCGCGGTCGTCGTCGCCTGGCCGATCTCCCACTGGTCGACCCTCCCGGTCCCGCCCACCTTCGACCAGCCGGACCTCACCCACTGAGCCCCCGGGGGCGGCAGCCCACACGGCCACCCGCCCCCGGGCCCGGGCCCCTAACGAAGGCCCCCCGGGCAACAGAAAGGGCCAGGTCGGACGATGTCCGGCCTGGCCCTTCTCTGAGCCGCCTTCGGGATTCGAACCCGAGACCTACGCATTACGAGTGCGTTGCTCTGGCCAACTGAGCTAAGGCGGCGTGCTGTGTGGACCCATCGTGGGTGCAGCAGCGTCGCCAAGTCTACACAGTTTCCGGAGGTGCTCCGACCACCCCCGGATCAGGCCCCCGAGCAGCGCTTTCCGTCCGTGGGCGGGGTGCCTTCGAGGAGGTAGGTGTTGATCGCCGTGTCGATGCAGTCGCTGCCCCGGCCGTACGCCGTGTGGCCGTCGCCCTCGTAGGTCAGCAGGGTGCCCGAGGAGAGCTGCTCGGCGAGGGACCGGGCCCAGTGGTACGGGGTCGCCGGGTCGCGGGTGGTGCCGACGACGAGGATCGGCGCGGCGCCCTCCGCGGTGATGCGGTGCGGCCGGCCGGTGGGCGGGGTGGGCCAGTAGGTGCAGTTGAGGGCGGCCCAGGCGAGGCCCGCGCCGAAGACCGGGGAGGCCTTCTCGAAGGACGGGACGGCCTTCTGCGCGTCGGCGGGGCTCTTGTAGGCGGCCGGCAGGTCCAGGCAGTTCACGGCGGCGTTCGCGGACATGAGGTTGGCGTACGTGCCGTCCGGCTCGCGCTCGTAGTAGCTGTCGGCCAGGGTGAGGAGGCCCGAGCCGTCGCCGTCCATCGCCCGGGCGAGCGCCTCGCGCAGCTGGGGCCAGGCGCCCTCGTCGTACATCGCGGCGATCACACCGGTCGTGGCGAGGGACTCGCCCAGGTCCCGGCTCTCGCCCGTGGGCACCGGCTTGGCGTCCACGTCGCGGAAGAACTTCTTCATCGCCTCGCCGGCCGCCGCGACGGACCCGGTGCCCAGGGGGCAGTCCGGCTTGCTCACGCAGTCGGCGGCGAAGGCGCGGAAGGCGGTCTCGAAGCCGCCCGTCTGGTCGCGGTTGAGGTCGAGGGCCGGGAGCGAGGGGTCCATCGCGCCGTCGAGGACGAGGCGGCCGACCCGCTCGGGGAACAACTCGGCGTACGTGGCGCCGAGGAAGGTCCCGTACGACGCCCCCACGTAGGTGAGCTTCTCGTCGCCGAGCACCGCCCGCAGGATGTCCATGTCGCGGGCCGTCTCCACGGTGGAGACATGGGGCAGGACCTGCCCCGACTTCTTCGCGCAGCCGGCCGCGAAGTCCTTGAAGGCCGCGCTGAGCGCGTTGATCTCCGCCGTGTCGTCGGGCGTCTGGTCGACCTGCGTGTACGTGTCCATCTGCGGGCCCGTCAGACACTCCACGGGCTCGCTGCGGGCGACGCCGCGCGGGTCGACGGCCACCATGTCGTAGCGGGCGCGGACGGGCGCGGGGTAGCCGATGCCCGCGTACCCCTGGAGGTAGCCGACGGCGGAGCCCCCGGGGCCGCCCGGGTTGACCAGGAGCGAGCCGAGGCGCTTCCCGGGGCCGGTGGCACGGACCCGGGAGACCGCGAGCTCGACCTCCTCCCCGTCCGGCTTCGCGTAGTCGAGCGGGGCGCGCAGGGTCGCGCACTGGAAGCCCTCGACGCCGCAGTCGCGCCACTTCAGCTTCTGGTCGTAGTACTTCTTCAGCTTCGGCGCCCCGGACGAGGCGGCGGGCGCCGGCGCGGTCGTCCGGGACGCGGCGGCGTCGCTTCCGCCCGAGCAGCCGGAGAGGATCAGCCCGGCGGCCGCGAGGGCCGTGGCGGACGTACGGAGCAAGCGCCTGGAATCCATCCCCGGAGCGTATCCGGACCGGTACGGACCGTGTCCAATCGCTTCCCGGAGCCGGAACACCGTGCTCAGCCCCGCAGGGCCATCGTCATCGCCTCCACGGCGAGCAGCGGCGCCACGTTCCGGTCGAGGGCCTCGCGGCAGGCGAGGACGGCCTCGATGCGGCGGAGGGTGCGCTCCGGGCTGCTGTCGCGGGCGATCCGCTCCAGGGCGTCCCGCACGTCCGTGTTCGCCAGGGCCGTGGACGAGCGGAGCTGGAGCGCCAGGACGTCGCGGTAGAAGCCGGTCAGGTCGGTGAGCGCGAGGTCCAGGCTGTCGCGCTGGGTGCGTGTCCTGCGCCGCTTCTGCCGGTCCTCCAGCTCCTTCATCGCGCCGGCCGTGCCGCGGGGCATCCGCCCGCCCTGCGCCGCGCCGAGGGCCGCCTTCAGCTCCTCGGTCTCCTTGACGTCGATCTCCTCCGCGACCTGCTTGGCGTCCTCGGCGGCCGCGTCGACCAGCTCCTGCGCGGCCTTCAGGCAGCCGCCGACGTCCTCGACCCGCAGCGGCAGCTTCAGGACGACCGACCGGCGCGCGCGGGCCCGCTCGTCGGTGGCGAGCCGCCGGGCGCGGTCGATGTGCCCCTGGGTCGCGCGCGCGGCGGCCTGCGCCGCCTCCGGCTCGATGCCGTCGCGCCGCACGAGCACGTCGGCGACGGCCTCCACGGACGGGGTGCGCAGGGTCAGGTGGCGGCAGCGGGAGCGGATCGTGGGCAGCACGTCCTCCAGGGACGGCGCGCAGAGCAGCCAGACCGTGCGCGGGGCGGGCTCCTCGACGGCTTTCAGGAGCACGTTCCCCGCGCCCTCGGTGAGGCGGTCGGCGTCCTCCAGGACGATGACCTGCCAGCGTCCGCCCGCCGGGGACAGCTGGGCGCGCCGGACCAGGTCGCGGGTCTCCTTCACGCCGATGGACAGCAGGTCCGTACGGACGATCTCGACGTCCGCGTGCGTGCCGACGAGGGTGGTGTGGCAGCCGTCGCAGAAGCCGCAGCCCGGGGCGCCGCCGAGCGCCCGGTCGGGGCTCACGCACTGCAGCGCGGCGGCGAAGGCGCGCGCCGCGGTCGCCCGGCCGGACCCGGGAGGACCGGTGAAGAGCCAGGCGTGGGTCATCTTGGAGGCCTCGGGGGCCGGCGCTCCGGCGGCGTGGGCGGTCACGAGGGCGTCGGCGTCGCGCGCGGCGGCGGCGAGCTGCTCCTCGACCCGGGTCTGTCCGACCAGGTCGTCCCATACGGCCATGTCTGCCCCTCCTCAGGTACGTCCTCCATTGTGGGGCAGCGCTCTGACAACCCCGGTCAGCCCTCGCTGTGGGGCCGGGTCAGCCACAGGCCGACGGCCGAGCCGAGCAGGAGCGTTCCGCTGCACAGGCTCCCGACGAGCTGGAGGGTGCCGCTCCAGCCGGCGAAGGTGCTGACGTACACGTTGCCGAGGACGCTCGCGGCGAGCAGCAGCCAGAGAAGGACGCGCATGGGATGCCTCCGGGGGTGGGTGACGGGGCGGGTCTCCCCGGGGCGGTCCCGGGGACTCTTCGATCCTGGTCCGCGCCGCGTCCGCGCACAGCCCTGCCCGCCCCCGGAGCGGGGGTGTAGCCCGCTCCACCGTCTCCGCTTCCACCGCCGCCTACCCTGACTCCATGCGCGAGGTGATCAGACAGGCGGCCCGGGCGTGGCTCCACCTCACGATCGGGGCCGCGGTCTCGCTGCTGTGCCACCTGATGGCGGGCGTCGTCCTGTTCACCGGCCTCCTCACCCTCACGGTCATCGGCGCCGGTGTGCTCCCCGAGAGCGTGCTGCTGCTGCGCCGCCTCGCCGCCTGGGAGCGACGCCGTGCGGCCGCGTGGACGGGGACGCCGGTCCCCGAGGCGTACCTGCCGCTCGAAGGCCCCCTCCCCGCGCGCGTGCGGACCGCGGTCGGCGACCCGAGCACCCGGCAGGACCTGCTCTGGGCCGCCGCGCAGCTGCTGTACGGCCTGCTGCTCTGGTACCTGTCGCTGATCCTGTGGGCGCCCGCCCTGCTCGTCGACGGCGTCCTCACCGGGCTCGCGGGGCGCCCGCCGGTGGCCCTGCCCCTCATCGGGCGGCTCGCCGGCCTGGGGGCGGTGTGGTCGCGCGCGCTGCTCACCCCGGCCCCGTCGGCGGCCCGGGACGCCGCCCTCGCCGCCCGGATCGAGCAGCTGACGGCCACTCGGGCGGGCGCGATCGCCGCGCACGGCGCCGAGCTGCGCCGGATCGAGCGCGACCTCCACGACGGGGCGCAGGCCCACCTGGTGGCGCTGTCCATGCGGATCGGTCTCGCGCGCAGGGCGTACGACTCCGATCCCGCGACCGCGCGCAAGCTCCTCGACGACGCCCAGGCGCAGGCGGAGGAGGCGCTGGCCGAACTGCGGCACGTGGTGCGCGGCATCCACCCGCCGATCCTCACCGACCGGGGCCTGACCGGAGCGGTGCGGGCCCTCGCCGCGAGCAGCGGCCTGGAGGCGGCGGTCGCGGTGGACGGCCTCGCCGACCAGGCGCGGGAAGGCCCGCGCGCCCCGGCCGCCGTCGAGGCCGCCGCGTACTTCGTGGTCGCCGAGGCGCTCACGAACGCGGCCAAGCACAGCGGGGCGGCCCGCGCCTCCGTCTCCCTGTCCCGTGAAACGGCCGCTCTCCGCGTGCGCGTGCGGGACGAGGGCCGCGGCGGGGCCGAGGCGGGCGAGAGCGCCGGCTCCGGCCTGACGGGCATGCGGCGGCGGGTCGCCGCGCTCGACGGAACCGTACGACTGACCAGCCCCGCGGGGGGCCCGACCGTGATCGAAGTGGAGCTTCCGTGCGTGTGGTGATCGCCGAGGACAACGCCCTCCTGAGGGAGGGCCTGGTGCTGCTGCTGACCTCGTCCGGTCACGAGATCGCAGGGGTCGCGGCCACCGGCCCCGAGATCCTGCCGCTGCTCCTGGAGCACCGGCCGGACGTGGCCGTCCTCGACGTGCGGCTGCCGCCCGCCTTCCGCGACGAGGGCCTGCGGGCGGCGCTCGCGGCCCGCGAACAGCTCCCGGAGCTGCCGGTGCTGGTGCTCTCCCAGTACGTGGAGGAGACGTACGCGGCCGAGCTCCTGGGCGGCGGCGCGCGGGGGGTCGGCTATCTCCTGAAGGACCGGGTGGGCCGGGTGGACGAGTTCCTGGACGCCCTGGAACGGGTCGCGTCCGGCGGTACGGCCCTGGACCCGGAGGTCGTCACCGAGCTGATGGCCCGCCGCCGCGACGACCCGCTGGACTCGCTCACGCCCCGCGAGCGCGAGGTCCTCGCACTGATGGCCCAGGGTCATGACAACGGCACGATCGCCCGCTCGATGGTGGTCACCGAGCGGGCCGTGCACAAGCACATCGGGAACGTCTTCCTGAAGCTGGGCCTGCCGCCGACCGACAGCGGCGGCCACCGCCGGGTCCTCGCCGTGCTGGCCTACCTCAACGCGTGAGCCCCTTCTGGGCGACCGGGAGGAACACCCCCGCCACCACGGTGACCAGGACGACGCCCGCGATCGCGCCGGCCTGCGCGGGCGGCAGGTAGGGCAGTCCGCCGGTGAGGGCCCAGGCGAAGGCGGTCAGCGGCAGCGCGCCCACCACGAGCCCGACGAGGAGGCCCGTCGCGGTGAGGAACCCGGCCTCCAGGCCGAGCATCCGGCGCAGCTGACCCGCCGATGCGCCGACCTGGCGCAGGAGTTCCAGCTCGCCGCGCCGCCCGGCACCGATCAGGGCCAGGGTGCTCAGCACCGAGAGGACGGTGAGCCCGCCGATCGCGGCGACGATCCCGGCGGACACGATCCCGTTCAGTTCGGCCCCGGGGGCCGTCACCGCCTCGGGGGCGACGGGCGAGGCGCCCCCGGCTCCGGCCGCCAGTACGCGCGCGGGGTACGGATCGCTCATGTGCGGGGCCAGTTCGGCCTTGGGCAGCAGGAACTCGCCGAGGGCGAGCGACCGTTCGTACACCGCGACGACCGTGAGGCGCCTCGGTGTCCCGTCGCCGAGCCGCAGCTCCACCGTCGAACCGGGCTTCACCTCAAGGGACTCGGCCATGGTCGCGCCGACCGCGACCGTGCCCGCCCGGCCGAGGCCCGCGAGGTCTCCGGCGACGACGCCCGGGTCGAGCGTGCCCGCGAGGCCGTCGGCGTCCACGCCGAGGACCGGGAGCCGGTCGAGGCGCGGCGTGCCCGCCTCCGTGCGGGCCAGGACCACCGACGAACGCAGCACGTCCGTGGCCGTCTCGACCCCGGGAAGCTTGCGCACCCGTTCCGCCGTCGTGCCGGTGAACGCGAGGTCGGCGGTGGTCGCGGCCCGTGCCTGAGCCGCCGCGGACCGCTCCATGGTGGCGCCCGCCGAGAGCTGGACCAGCGCGAAGGAGGTGACGAGGACGACGGGGACGAGCGCGGCCCCGAGCCGGCGCGAGTGGGCGGCGGCCCCGGCGGCCGTGATCCGTCCCGACGGGCCGCCGAGCCACCGGATCGGCCGGTCCAGGACCGCCATCGCGGCCCCCGCGATCCACGGCCCGAGCAGCGCGCACCCGGCGACCAGCGTCACCGTGGCCGCGCCGGCGGCGGTGGCGGCCGCGTTGCCGCCCTGGACCGTGGCCGCACCGGCGGAGCCCGCGCCGAGGACGAGCAGCACCAGGCCGGCGACCCGGCGCGCGCCGCCCTTCCCCGGGCGTCCCGGGCGGCGGGCCGCGAGCAGGACCACGAGCCGGGTGAGGCCCACCACGAGGGCGGCGACGAGGGACACGCCTGCGAACAGCCAGGGCGGAGAGGGCAGTTCGAGGCCCTCGGGTACGACTCCGGTACGGGCCCGCAGCGCCGACCACAGCACCAGGAACGCCGGTACGGACACGAGCGCGCCGAGCAGTGCCGCCGCACCCGCCACCCGGGTCACCTCCCGCCCCGCGGCGGCCCGCACCTGACGGGGCGACGCGCCGACGGACAGCAGCAGCTCCCGTTCGGCGGCGCGCTGCCCGAGGGCCTGCGCGACGAGCGAGGCGAGGACGAGGACGGCGACCAGGACGACGGTCCCGGAGACGGCGGCGAGGAGCTGGAGGAGCTCCGTCCGCGCGGGCGGCGCGCCGAGGTGCTCCGCCGCGCCCCGGCCGTTCCCGGTGAGGGCCCGCAGCGGCTGCCCCGCGGCGGTGTCCTCGATCCCGGCGTCGTCGAGGGCGGCCCGTACGCGCGCGTGGAGGGTGTCGACGGGGACGCCGGGCTCGGCGAGGACCCCGACGGCGTCGACGGAGCCGGGGTGCCCGGCGAGCCGCCGCGCCTCGCCCGCCGTGACGTACAGCGCTCCAGGGCCGTCGGCGACACCGACGACCTTCCGGCCGGCCAGGGTGTCCCCGACGCGGGCGCCGAGGCCGGCCCCCGCGACGGTCTCCCCGTCCTGCCGGGGCTCCCGCCCGTCGGTCAGCCGGTACGGGGCGAGCCGGGCCGCCTCCCAGGAACGCCCGGGGTACGCGCGCGTGCCGGCGGGGCCTTCGGCCTCCTCCCGTACGACGAAGACGTCGTCCGGCACCGCCGCACGGACGCCGGGGACGGCCCGCAGGACGTCGACGGCCCTCGCGGGGACCCGTACCCGCTCGGTGAGGCCCGCCGTCTCGGTCTGCGGCTCGCTGCCCCAGGGCCTGGCTGTCCAGCGGACCTCATGGTCACCGGCGACGACGACGGACGCGGCGGCGTACCGCTCCACGCGCGCGTGGCCGAGTCCGGCGGAGCCGAGCGCCAGGGCGAGTGCGCCGAGCAGCGCGGTGGTGACGGCGACGGCCGCGAACACGGCGGCCCACGCCTTGCGGTGGGCCCGCAGCGACCGGGCGGCGAGCAGCCGCACGGCCGGATTCCCGATCCGGCTCACCGCGCCACCGCCGAACCCGCCGGCACCCAGGCCCCGACCCGACGGCTCTCGACGAGGCCGTGCACGCCTAGACGGCTCTCGATGCCACGGCCCTCGACGCGGCGGCTCCCGGATCGGCCGCTCCCCCCGCCGCCGCTCTCGACGCCGGCCCCGAGCGCCTCCCGCACGCCCTTCTCGTCCGGGCGGTCGAGACGCGCGGTGATCCGGCCCCGGTCCAGGAACACGGCCTCGTCCGTCCAGGTGGCGGCGACCGGGTCGTGGGTGACGAGGACGACCGTGCGCCCCCGCTCGTCGACCGCGCGCCGCAGCAGGGCGAGGACCCCGGCCGCCGTGACGGGGTCGAGGGCGGCGGTCGGCTCGTCGGCGAAGACCACCTCGGGTTCGTTGACCAGGGCGCGGGCGATCGCCACCCGCTGCCGCTGGCCGCCGGAGAGGCTCTCGGGCCGGTCCTCGGCCCGGTCGGCGAGCCCCACGGCGTCGAGACCGGCGAGGGCGCGGGCGTCGAGCGCACGGCCCTCGCGGGCCCCGGCGAGGAGCAGCGGCAGGGTGACGTTCTCCCGGACGTTCAGGGCGGAGACGAGGTTGAGGGACTGGAACACGAAGCCGATCCGGTCGCGCCGGAGCCGGGTCAGGCCGGCGGCCTTGAGCGTGGCGAGGTCGGTGCCGCCGATCCGTACCCGCCCGGCCGTCGGCCGTTCGAGTCCGGCCGCGCAGCGCAGCAGGGTGGACTTGCCGGAGCCGGACCGGCCCATCACGGCCAGGAACCGCCCGCGGGGCACGACCAGGTCGACCCCGTCGAGCGCGGGCGCCCCGCCTCCGTACGCGCGGGTCACCCCGTCCAGGGCGAGGGCGGCGCCGTTCTCCGTCACTGCTGTCGTCGTCATGGCTGCAACGTTAGAAAGCCGCAGGTCACGACGGTATGGGGCTGGCTTCCGGAGTGGGGGTGGAGCCAGCTCCACCCCCCGCGTGCCTCAGCGGCGGCGGCCGTCGTCCTCGTGCGGGCCGAACAGCTCGTCCGCGAGGGTCGGCAGGTCGTCGAGCGGGGTCTCCTCGGCCCAGTCGGAGCGGCGGCGGGGACGGCCGTTCTCGTCGAGCTGGGGCAGCTCACGGGTCCGGTCGTTCGCGCCCTGCGGCTCGCTGCGCTCGTTCCGCCCGCCCGCCTCGTCGCGGAAGATGCCCTGCGGCACCCGGTCGGCGGGGTCGGAGCCCCGGTGATCCCGTACGGGGGGCAGCACGGCGGTCTCGTCGGCGTCCCGCGGGTCGCGGATCTGCGGCAGGACGGCGGTCTCCGCCTCGGGCCTCTCGGCCGGAGCCGCCTGGGGCTTCCCGGCCCGCGCGGTCCCGGGCTTCACGACCGGCGTCTCGACCGTGACCTCGTCGGGCCTCCCGGCCGCCGCATTCCCGGGCTTCACGACCGGCGTCTCGACGGTGATCTCGTCCGGCGACACGGTCGGCGCGTCGGGCTTCACGACCGGGGTCGCGACGGTGACCTCGTTCGGCGACACCTCGGCCGAGCGAGCGGCACCCGCGGCGCCGGCCCGTCCGGAGGAAGCCCGCTCGGCGGCGGCGGCCTCGGCAGCGGCCCGCTCCGCGGAAGCACGCGCGGCGGCCGCGCGCTCGGCGGCAGCCGTCCGCTCGGCGGCGGCCTTCTCCGCGGCCTCCCGCTCCCGGGCGGCCTTCTCACGGGCCGCCTTCGCCGTCTCGGCACGCTGGGCGGCGGCGATCTCCGCCGCGGCGCGCTCGGCGGCCGCCCGCTCCGCCGCCGCCTTCGCGACGGCCTCGGCGGCGACCTTCTCCGCGGCGGCCTTGGCGGCTGCCTCCTCCGCGGCCTTCGCGGCCGCGGCGGCCTCCGCCATCCGGCGGGCCTCCTCGGCGCGGAGCAGGGCCTCCTCGGCCTTGCGCTGCTTCTCCAGGCGGCGCTCCTCGGCCTCGGCGCGCAGCCGGGCCTCCTCCTCGGCCTCCTTGCGGAGCCGCTCCTCCTCCTCGCGGCGGGCCTTCTCCTCGGCCTCGCGGCGACGCGCCTCCTCCTCGGCGGCGATGCGCGCCTCCTCGGCCCGGCGGCGGGCCTCCTCCGCCTGCCGCTCGGCCTCCAGACGGCGCGCTTCCTCCTCCTCGCGGCGCTTGCGCTCCTCCTCCTCGGCACGGAGCCGGGCGAGCTGCTCCTGGCGCTCGCGCTCCAGGCGCTCCTCCTCGGCCTTGCGGGCGGCCTCTTCCTCGGCGAGGCGTCGGGCCTCCTCCTCGGCCTTCCGGCGGGCCTCCTCCGCGGCCTTCACCTCGGCCTCGGAGAGCGGCAGCATCCGGTCGAGCCGGTGGCGTACGACGGTGGTGACGGCGTCCGGCTCCTGGCCGGCGTCGACGACGAGGTAGCGGCCGGGGTCGGCGGCGGCGAGGGCGAGGAAACCGGCCCGTACGCGCGCGTGGAACTCCGGCGGCTCGGACTCCAGCCGGTCGGGCGCCTCGGTGAACCGTTCCCTCGCGGTCTCCGGGGAGACGTCGAGGACCACGGTCAGGTGCGGCACGAGGCCGTCGGTGGCCCAGCGCGAGATGCGGGCGATCTCGGTCGGGGACAGGTCGCGGCCCGCGCCCTGGTAGGCCACGGACGAGTCGATGTACCGGTCGGAGAGGACGATCGCGCCCCGCTCCAGGGCCGGGCGGACCAGGGAGTCGACGTGCTCGGCGCGGTCGGCCGCGTACAGCAGGGCCTCGGCGCGGTTCGAGAGCCCCGCCGACGACACGTCGAGGAGGATCGAGCGGAGCCGCTTGCCGATCGGGGTGGCGCCCGGTTCGCGGGTGACGACGACCTCGTGGCCCTTGGCGCGGATCCACTCGGCGAGCGCCTGGACCTGCGTGGACTTCCCGGCGCCGTCGCCGCCCTCCAGGGCGATGAAGAAGCCGGTCGGGGAGGGCGCCTGGACCGGGTCGGAGCCGCGCAGCGCGTCGCGCAGGTCGCGGCGGAGCGGGACGCCCGCCCGGTCGTCGGTCTTCGCGAGGATCAGTGCGGCGACCGGGAGCAGGAGCGCGCCGACGAGGGCGAGCGTGAAGGCGGCGCCGCCGTGCGCGAAGACGAACTCCCCGGAGGCGAGCCGGTGCGGCCCGATGGCGGCGGCGAGCAGCGGGGCGGCGAGCGCGCCGAGGCCCATGGCGACGCGGGCGGTGGCCTGGAGGTGCTCGGTGGTGCGGGCCCGGCGGGGCTCCTCGGTCTCCTGGTCGATCAGGGTGTGGCCGGTGTTCGCGGCGACCCCGGCCGCGTATCCGGCGAGGACGGCGAGGAACAGCACGGTGGCCGTGTCCGGGACCAGGCCCATCGCGATCAGGGCGACGCCGGTGACGGCGATCGCGAGGGCGAGAAGCCGGCGCCGGGACAGGACGGGCAGGACGGAGCCGGCGGTGCGGATGCCGACGGCGGTGCCGCCGCTGAGCGCCAGGATCAGGAGGGCGTACGTGACGGGGCCGCCGCCCAGGTCGTAGGCGTGGAGCACGGCGACGGACGCGGCGGCGGCGATGGCCCCGGCGACGGTCGCGGTGGCGAGGACGAGGAGCGGCAGGGCGCCGGTGCGGCCCTTGCCCTCGTCGGAGCCGGTCTTCCCGGCCGTCGGGCGGCGCAGGCCTTCCAGGGGCGAGCGGGGCCGGGGCGTCTCCCCGCCGGGCAGGGCCATCGCGTACAGGACGGTGACGGACGCGGCGAACAGCCCGGCGGCGACGTACGAGCCGAGGGCGGCCTGGTGCAGCGTGAACCAGTCGATCCCGGCGCCCAGCAGGTTGCCGACGAGGGTGGCGACGAGCAGGACGGCGGCCGCGGCGGGAACGGCGAGGAAGCCGGTGCGCAGGGACAGCCGGCGCAGTGCGCCGAGGTGGTCGGGCAGCGGGCGCACGGCGGCGCCCTCCACGGGCGGCGCGGGCAGCAGCGCGGGGGCGGCGCCCTCGCGGCCGATGGTCCACAGGCGCTCGGCCGCGCCGGTGACGAAGACGGTGCCGAGCAGGTACCAGAGGGCGCTGCCGGGGGTCCAGTCGATCCACAGCGGGGCGATGACGAGCAGCGCGATCCGCACCCCGTCGGCGCCGATCATGGTCCAGCGCCGGTCGAGCGGACCGGACGGCCCGGTGAGGGCGGTCAGCGGTCCGAGGAGGACGGCCCCGAAGAGGACCGAGGCCAGCAGGCGGGCGCCGACGACGGTGGCCACGGCGAGCGCGGCTCCCCGGTAGCCGCCTCCGAGCGCGCCCTCGGCGACCGCGGCCTGCAGGCCGAGGAGGACGAGGACGAGGAGGGCGAGGGCGTCACCGGTGCTGCCGACCAGCTGGGCGCTCCACAGCCGGCGCAGCGGCTGATGGCGCAAGAGGGCCCGTACGGCACGCTCCCGGGAATCCGCGACGAGTGCGGCGTCGGATTCGCCGAGGCGGTCTGGCTGCTCTGCTCGCGTCATCCGTCCACCCTATCCGGACGGCCCTGCTCCCGGCGGCCGCGCCCGAACAAACGTGGGAGGGCGGGAGCACCGCTCCCGCCCTCCCACGACACCGCTTCGGGTCCTACTCCGGCTTGGCCGCCGCCGTCTTCTTGGCGGCGGTCTTCTTCGCCGTGGCCGTCTTGGCCGTCGTCGTCTTCTTCGCGGCGGTCTTCTTCGCCGTGGCCGTGGTCTTCTTCGCCGCCGTCTTGGTGGCCGTCTTCTTCGCCGCGGTCTTCTTCGCCGGGGCCTTCTTGGCGGCCTTCTTCGCCGGTCCCTTGGCCCGCTTCTCGGCGAGCAGCTCGTAGCCGCGCTCCGGCGTGATCGTCTCCACGCTGTCGCCGGTGCGCAGGGTGGCGTTGGTCTCGCCGTCCGTCACGTACGGGCCGAACCGCCCGTCCTTGACGACCACGGGCTTCTCGCTGACCGGGTCGGTGCCCAGCTCCTTCAGCGGGGGCTTGGCCGCGGCCCGGCCCCGCTGCTTCGGCTGGGCGTAGATCGCGAGGGCCTCGTCGAGCGTGATGGTGAAGAGCTGCTCCTCGTCCGTCAGCGACCGCGAGTCCGTGCCCTTCTTCAGGTACGGGCCGTAGCGGCCGTTCTGCGCGGTGATCTCGACGCCCTCGGCGTCGGCGCCGACGACCCGGGGCAGGGACATCAGCCGGAGCGCGTCCTCCAGGGTGACGGTGTCGAGGGCCATCGACTTGAAGAGGGAGGCCGTGCGCGGCTTCACCGCGTTCTTGCCGGTCTTCGGGGTGCCCTCGGGCAGGATCTCGGTGACGTACGGGCCGTAGCGGCCGTCCTTGGCGACGATCTGGTGGCCGCTGACCGGGTCGGTGCCCAGCTCGAAGTCTCCGCTCGGCTTGGCGAGCAGCTCCTCGGCGAGCTCGACGGTCAGCTCGTCGGGCGCGAGGTCTTCGGGGACGTCGGCCCGCTGGTGGCCCTCCTGCTCCTTCTCGCCGCGCTCGACGTAGGGGCCGTAGCGGCCGACGCGGAGCACGATGTCGTTGCCGACGGGGAAGGAGGAGATCTCGCGCGCGTCGATCGCGCCGAGGTCGGTGACGAGTTCCTTGAGGCCGCCGAGGTGGTCGCCGTCGCCGTTCCCGGCGTCCGCCGCGCCGCCCGTTCCGCCGGACTCGCCCTCACCGAAGTAGAAACGCTTCAGCCACGGCACGGACTGGGCCTCGCCGCGTGCGATGCGGTCGAGGTCGTCCTCCATCTTGGCGGTGAAGTCGTAGTCGACGAGCCGCCCGAAGTGCTTCTCCAGGAGGTTGACGACGGCGAAGCTCAGGAAGGACGGGACGAGCGCCGTGCCCTTCTTGAAGACGTAGCCGCGGTCGAGGATGGTGCCGATGATCGAGGCGTACGTCGACGGGCGGCCGATCTCGCGCTCTTCCAGCTCCTTGACCAGCGAGGCCTCGGTGTAGCGGGCCGGCGGCTTGGTGGCGTGGCCGTCCGCCGTGATCTCCTCGGCGCTCAGCGGGTCGCCCTGGGCGACCTGCGGGAGGCGCCGCTCGCGGTCGTCGAGCTCCGCGTTCGGGTCGTCGGCCCCCTCCACGTACGCCTTCATGAAGCCGTGGAAGGTGATCGTCTTGCCGGAGGCGCTGAACTCGGCGTCACGGCCGTCGGCGGCCGTGCCGCCGATCTTCACGGTGACCGAGTTGCCCGTCGCGTCCTTCATCTGGGAGGCGACGGTCCGCTTCCAGATCAGCTCGTACAGCTTGAACTGGTCGCCGGTGAGGCCGGTCTCCGCCGGAGTGCGGAAACGATCACCCGAAGGCCGGATCGCCTCGTGCGCCTCCTGCGCGTTCTTGACCTTGCCCGCGTAGACGCGCGGCTTCTCCGGCAGGTAGTCGGCGCCGTACAGCTGCGTGACCTGCGCCCGGGCCGCCGTGACGGCGGTGTCGGAGAGGGTCGTGGAGTCCGTACGCATGTAGGTGATGAAGCCGTTCTCGTACAGCTTCTGCGCCACCTGCATGGTCGCCTTCGCACCGAAGCCCAGCTTGCGGCTCGCCTCCTGCTGGAGGGTGGTGGTCCGGAAGGGGGCGTACGGCGAGCGGCGGTACGGCTTCGACTCGACCGAGCGCACCGAGAACGACGTCTCGGCGAGCGCGGCGGCGAGCGCCCGCGCGTTCTCCTCGTTCAGGTGGAGCACGCTCTCGGTCTTCAGCCGGCCGTCGGCGCCGAAGTCACGGCCCTGCGCGACGCGCTTGCCGTCGACCGTGGCGAGGCGCGCGACCAGCGAGGACGGGTCGGAGGCGTCACCGGAGCGGCCGGTGCCGAAGGTGCCGGTGAGGTCCCAGTACTCGGCGGAGCGGAAGGCGATGCGCTCGCGCTCCCGCTCGACGACGAGGCGGGTGGCGACGGACTGGACACGGCCGGCCGAGAGGCGCGGCATGACCTTCTTCCACAGGACCGGCGAGACCTCGTAGCCGTAGAGCCGGTCGAGGATGCGGCGGGTCTCCTGGGCGTCGACCATGCGCTGGTTCAGCTCGCGCGGGTTGGCGACGGCCTCGCGGATCGCGTCCTTGGTGATCTCGTGGAAGACCATCCGGTGGACCGGGACCTTGGGCTTCAGGACTTCCTGGAGGTGCCACGCGATGGCCTCGCCCTCGCGGTCCTCATCGGTGGCGAGGAAGAGTTCGTCGGACTCGGCGAGGAGCTCCTTGAGCTTCCTGACCTGCGCCTTCTTGTCGGCGTTGACGACGTAGATCGGCTGGAAGTCGTGCTCGACGTCGACCCCGAGGCGGCGCACCTCGCCGGTGTACTTCTCCGGCACCTCGGCGGCGCCGGAGGGGAGGTCACGGATGTGCCCGACGCTCGCCTCGACGACGTAGCCGGGGCCGAGGTAGCCCTTGATCGTCTTCGCCTTGGCAGGCGACTCGACGATGACGAGTCGGCGGCCGCCGTGTGCGGTCTCGCTGGTCGGGGACAACTTCGCTCTTCTCTCCGGATCGACACTCTCTGGCACGTACGGCACTGGCACGTACGACAGCGGCACGGACGGTGACGCTCCCGTCGCTGCGGAGTGTGACGGTACAACCCGCCCCCGTGTCAAACGGCGAAAGCCCGCAACGGCCACTCGAACGGTAACCCGAGTCCTGGCATTCCTGCCGCCCGGACTCCCGGTCCGGCGGGGCGGGCGTCCCCCCGGGTGCCGTCACCGACGGGGTCGCGGGCGGGGAGCGCGGGGTGGGCCGGAGGGATCAGAGCCGGGCGAAGCACCAGAGGCCGAGGGCCAGGAAGGCGGCGCCTGAGAGGCTCGTCAGCGCCACCGCGGTGCGGGGGGCGACCCCGTGCGCCACGGGCTCACGGTGCAGTGTCCGCACGGCGGTCCACAGCAGCAGCGCGCCTCCGAACAGCGTGAACGCCGCTCCCGCGAAGATCGCCGGCCCGCTCTCCATGCCCGTACCCCGTTCCGTCCCCGTGCGGTGTTCGCCCCTCGCGGCCGAGGCTGACACCCCCGGGCATCGTGGGCACGAACTCCGGGTGAACGGAGCGGACCACATCGGGCGGTTTCACGAAGATGGCCGGTAGTGACCCACTCCTCATCCCCTCCCTTCTCTTCCGTCACATGCGGACGCGCCGGTCACAGGGTGTCGAGCGTGGCGCGCCGCCTGCTCCCCCGCTCGAAGACGGCGAGGAGGACGACGGCGAGCAGCCCCCAGCCCACGCCGGCCGCCAGTTCGGCGCCGAGCAGCCCCAGGTCCAGGCCCCCGCCGGCGGTCAGCCGACGCGCCGCGTCCGTCGCGTGCGTGAGCGGCAGCAGCTCGCCGACGGCCCGCATCCCCGCGGGCAGCGTCTCCCGGGGCACGGCGGCGCCGGTCAGGAGCAGCAGCCCGGAACTCGCCACGTTCGACACGAGGAACACGTCCCGGAAGCGCAGCCCGAGGGCCCCGAGCGCGAGCCCGAACGCCGCACAGGCACCCGCCGCGACGAGCAGCACCAGTCCGAGGCCGGGCAGCGCCCCGGCGGGCACGGGCAGCCCGAGGACGAGCGCGGCGGCGGTGAGCACGAAGGCGCTGACGAACAGCCCGTTGAGGACGTACGGGAGGGCTCGCCCGAGCCAGAGCGGGACCCGCCGCCGGGGCGAGAGCAGGACGGCCCCGAGGGTGCCGTACCGGCGCTCGTTGGCGACGGCCATCGTGCCGCCGTACACGCAGGAGGCGGAAGCTGCGAGGACGGCGTTGCCCACGAGAGGGAAACGATCGTCGGCGATGCCCAGTTCCCGGCTGAGGAAGACGAAGAAGAAGACCTGGAGAAGCGGTCCGACCAGCAGTGTTCCGATGAACATCGGCGGGCTGGTCCAGTTGAAGAGGGCGCGGTACGAGAGGGCGCCGCCGACCACGAGCAGCCGGGCGGAGGCCTGGAAGCGGAAGCCGAGGAGTCGGCACCGGAAGCGGAACATCCGACGGAGCCTTTCAGGCGAGGGCGAGGGTGGCGGCGGCGCGGGCCCGGCGCTCCACCCGGCCGAGGACGAGGACGGCGGCGAGGGCGTACGCGGCGCCGAGCGCGACGGCGGCGAGCAGTGGGGGGACGACGTCCCCGCCGGAGGTCGCCGCGTGCACGGCCCGCGCGCCCCAGGTCGTGGGCAGCGCCCAGGAGACCGGGTGGGTCCAGGCGGGCAGCACGGAGACGGGCACGAGCAGCCCGGACAGCAGCCAGACGGGCGTGTCGAGCGGGTTGGCCAGGGCGTTGGCGTTGCGCAGCAGGACGAACGTCGCGGCAAGGAGGAGCCCCATCATGCCGAGCGCGAGGACGCACACCGGGACGGCGACGAGGAAGAGCAGCGGGTGTGCGAAGTCGAGCGGCACGTCGAAGAGCAGTACGCCCCACAGGACGGTCGCGCCCATCGCGTACGTGCCGATGACGGCCGTCGCGAGGGTGATCGGGAGCAGCACGAGCGCGAGCGGGGTCGGCGCGGCGACCAGGGTCTCCAGGGTGCCGAGCCAGCGCTGGTTCTGCACCGCTCCGCCCGAACCGAAGAGCACCGAGCCCCAGATGCCCATGAGTCCGGCCCCGACGGAGGCGGTGAGCAGCCGGTCCGGGTCACCGGCGGCCCGGAACAGGTAGACGGCGAGGGTCGCGTAGACGAGCGGGACGAGGACGGCGAAGGTGATCTCGATCGGGGAGCGCGACATGTACGAGACGTGGGTGCGGACCCCGACCCCGATCAGGCGCAGGACGCGGATCACGCGGGCACCCCGTCCGGTTCGGCGGACGCCGTCGGCCGGCCGTCCGTCGCCTCCTCCACGATCGCGATGTAGGCGTCCTCCAGCGAGGGTTCACGGCTGACGACCCGTCCGATCCGCACGCCGTCGAGCGCGGCCAGGACCGGCGCGTGCAGCTCCGCGCCCCGGTCCGTCTGCACGCTCAGGGACTGCACCGCGCCCCGGTCCTCGGCGGACACCCCCCGCACCCCGGGGACCCGCCGCACCCGGTCGAGGACCTCCTCGCCCGCCCCGTACGCCTCGATGTCGAGGACGTCCCGGTCCCCGACCCGCGACTTGAGGCTCTCGGGGGTGCCGAGGGCGCGGATCCGGCCGCCCGCGATGACGGCGATCCGGTCGCAGAGCTCGTCGGCCTCGGCCATGTAGTGGGTGGTGAGGAGGACGGTGGTGCCGGCGGCGGCCAGGTCGGCGACCGTGCGGCGCAGATCGCGGGCGGCGACGGGGTCGACGCCGATGGACGGTTCGTCGAGGAAGAGGACGTCGGGGCGGTGCAGCAGCCCGCGGGCGATGTGGAGGCGCTGCCGCATGCCGCGCGAGTACCCCTCGACGCGCTCCCTCTCCCGCCCCACCAGGCCGACGAGGTCGAGGAGTTCGGCGATGCGCCGCTTCTGCTCGCGGGCGGGGACGCCGTACAGCTCGGCGAAGTAGCGGAGGTTGTCGAGGGCGGAGAGCCGGTCGTACAGGCCCCGGTCGCCACCGAACACGTACCCGATCCTGCGGCGCACGGCGACGGGGTCGCGGGCCACGTCGTGACCGCACACCCGCGCCGCGCCGGAGGTCGGCAGGAGCAGGGTGTTGAGCATCTTGATGGTGGTGGTCTTCCCGGCGCCGTTGGGCCCGAGCAGGCCGAACAGCTCCCCCGGCGCCACCTCGAAGGTGACCCCGCGCACGGCCTCGGTCTCGGTCCGCCGGGACCTCGGCCACCCGGTCCTGCTGGTGTAGGTGCGGCGCAGCGCGTCCGCCTCGATTGCGAGCATGCGCCGGACGGTAGGAGCCGCGGGGCGGCCCGGGCCATCGATTCGGGAGGCCCCGAATCGTCCTCGGCCGCGGGCCTCAGGCCACCGCCGTGAGCACGTCCTCCCCGACGAGCAGCGCGAGCAGCGAACGGCCCGTGTCCGTCAGCTGGTAGTACACCGAACGCCCCACCCGGTGCCGGGTCACGACACCCGCCTCCGCGAGGACCGACAGGTGCTCGGAGACCGTACTGGGCGCGAGGCCCAGCCGGTCGGCGAGGCCCGCCGTGGTCAGCGGCCCGCCCAGCTCGCGCAGGACCGCCGCCCGGCCCCGGCCGAGCATCAGCCCGAGCCGGTCGTCGGCGACGGGCTCGGCCGGTTCGCGCAGGGCGGCGGCTCCCCGGGCCTGGAAGCTGACCGCGAAGACCTCGGGGTCGTCGGTCGAGTAGAGCCGGCAGCCCTCCGCGAAGACCAGCGGCACGAGGACGAGGCGCCGCTCGCCCGGCGCGTACTCCGCGTCGATGTGCTTGGTCAGTTCGAGCACGGGCGGCTGCCACCGGGCCCGCGTCTCCAGGCCCGCGAACAGCGCGTCGACGCCCTCCGTAGCGAACGTCCTGGCCCGGACGAGCACTTCGTCCTCGACGAGCCGGCGCATCGTCGGCCAGTACGGCTCGATCGCGCCCTCCCAATAGGCGGCGTACGCGTCGGCGAGCGCCGCGCAGGCGGCCTCCGGGTCCTTCAGATAGGGCTGGACGAACGGCGCACCGGTCATGCCGGGATAGCACTCGGCCACCTGGGCGCGGACGAACTCCGGGTCGGTGGCCCGCAGCGCGGCCAGCTCCTCGTGGACGTGGACCGTGCCGAACGGCCGGGGCAGCAGGAAGTCGGAGACGTCGCACCGCCCCTCGGCGAACAGGTCCCACAGCGGGCGGAGCCGGTCGTCCTCGCGCCACACCTCGCGCGCCTGCCCCACCCACTCCTGGTAGGGCCAGGAGGGGTGGCGGTGCGGCAGCGCGAGGTGCATCGCGCAGAACGCGTCGCGCAGCGGACTGATCGCGATCCGGGTCGCCCCGAGCGAGGCCTCGTCCAGCTCGATCCGTATCAAGCACCGCTCCCGCCGGCCGCGGACGGCCCGCCCGCGGCCTCGTCCGTCGCGGACTCGGTGACGGGCAGCAGGAAGCCCTCCTCGACGAGCAGCCGGATCGCCTGCGGGGTGCGGTCCCGCAGGACGACCGGGTCCTCACCCATCAGCTGCCCGATCGCGTCGAGGATGCGGCCCGCGCTGAGCGTCCCGTCGCACACCCCGGCGAACCCCGCGCCGACGTGGTCGACCCTGGTGGCGCGGCGCATCCCCCGGTTCTGCCGGAGCACCACGTGCTCCGGGTCCTCGGCGCCGGGCAGCCCGACCTGCTCCTGCACCACCTCGGGCGCGAGGGTGAACCGGTCGGCGAGGAGCGCGGCGTCGTCGTGGCCGCGCAGGTAGTCCTGGCGCTCGAAGTGGGCGCGGACGGTGGGGCCGAGCGGCTGCTCGACGGGGTGCGGCCACTCCTCGACGACGATCGAGGGCTCGACCGCCCCCGAGGCCACCGCGTCGTTCCGCCGGATCGTGATCCAGCCGAAGCCCACCGCGCGGGTCTTGCCGGCCTCGAACTCGTCGAGCCAGCGGTCGTACGCCGCCCGGTAGGCGTCCGGGTCGCCGCGGTGGTCGCCGCTGTCGCGCAGCCACAGCTCCGTGTACTGCGTGATGTCCTGGACCTCCCGCTGCACGATCCAGGCGTCGCAGCCGCGCGGCACCCAGGACCGCAGCCGCTCCTGCCACTCCTCGCCCTCGACGTGCCGCCAGTTGGCGAGGAACTGCGCGTACCCGCCGTCGTTGAGCCGCTCCCCGGCCTGCTGCACGAGCGTGCGGCACAGGTCGTCGCCGCTCATCCCGCCGTCCCGGTAAGTGAGTCCGGCGCCGGGAGAGATCACGAACGGCGGGTTGGAGACGATCAGGTCGTACGTGTCGCCGTCGACGGGCTCGAACAGCGAGCCGGTCAGCAGCTCGGCCTCGCGGGCCCCGGAGAGGGCGAGGGTGAGCCGGGTGAAGTCCAGGGCGCGCGGGTTGAGGTCGGTGGCGGTGACCAGGGTGGAGTGCTGGGCGGCGTGCAGCGCCTGGATGCCGGAACCGGTGCCCAGGTCGAGCGCCGAGGAGACCGGCGTACGGATCGTGATGCCGGCGAGGGTGGTGGAGGCGCCGCCGACGCCCAGGACGACCCCTTCGTCCTTCTTCCCGATGCCGCCCGCGCCGCCGACGGCGCAGCCCAGGTCCGAGACGATGAACCAGTCCTCGCCGTCCGGTCCGCCGTACGGCCGGACGTCGACCGTGGCGAGGACGGTGCCGTCCTCGCGGACCGCCCAGCCGTCGGCGAGGGCCTCGTCGAGCGGCAGCGCGGCGGCGGCCCGGTCGGCCGTGACGGGCTCCTGGAGCAGGAAGAGCCGGACGAGGGTCTCCAGCGGGGAGTCGCCGCGGGTGGCGCGCAGGGCGGGCACGGTCTCGCTGCGGGCGAGCGCCGCGTAGGCCGGGGCGCCGAGCAGGTCGAGCAGGCCGTCGGCGGTGAAGTCGGCGGCGAGCAGCGCCTCGCGCAGACGGGCGGCGTGCGCGGGCACCGGGAGGCGGGGGGGCAGGCTGGTCGTACTCACCGCTCCATTGTGACGGCCGCCACCGACATCCGGGCCGCCGACCCGGCGGATGCGGCGGATCACCGCCACCGCCGGGCCGATCGGCCTCGGGTCCATTCCCCGGTCTCTCGGGGCTACTCCCCGGTCTCTCCGGTCTGCTCCCCGGTCTCTCGGGTCTACTCCCCGGTCTCTCGGGTCTACTCCCCGGTCTTGGGGGACGCGGACTTCTTGGTCGCCGTGGCGGACGGCTTCTTGCTCGGCTTCGAGGAACCGGAATCCGCGTCCGAGTCCGCGTCCGAGGTGGTTCCGGGCTGCGGGGAGGCGGTGGTCTTCGGCGGGACCGAGGCCGTGGGCTTCTGGCAGCCGGGCTGCTTGGCCATCGCCTGGCCCAGCTCGCCCTCCTCCAGCTTGGACAGGGCGTTCTGGTCCATCTTCTCGATCTTGGTCAGACCGTCGGCGACGCCCTGGAGACCGTCCGCGAACTTCTGCTGGTTCGTCGGGTCCAGCGCGTCGACCTGCCTCTTGAGCCCCTCGTAGGCCACGGCGGTGGCGTTGAGCTCCTTGATCGCGTCCTGCTGGACCTTCTCGCCGTTCTCGACGGGCGGGGCGCCCGCGGCCTCGACGGCCTTGGCGAGCGCGCGGTCGGCGTTCGCGATGTCCTGGAACGCCTTCGAGTCGGCGGCCTGGATCTCGGCCGGCTTGCTGTCGGCGGCGGTCGAGATGATGATCTGGTGGGCGTCGGCCCGCTTCTGGATCTGGGGCTTGGCCTGGTCGCAGAACGTCTTGGCCCAGTCACCCACCTTGTCGCCCTCGTCGTCGCTGCAACCGGACAGCGCGAGCACCAGTACCGCGCCGCCGGACAGTGCGGCCGCAAGCTTCTTGTTCAACGGATCGGTCCCTTCCAAGGCTCTCGGCCCCGGAACATACACGCCGAACGGGCTACTTCCACCTTTCGTGCGATGAATTCGTCCCACATTGCAACCTTTTGAACCAAGCTATGTGCGACCCGAACGACACGGAAACACCCGGGAATGAGACGGACACCACGTCGGATCAGACACGGACATCACGTCAGGACACCGCCACCGAACGCCTCTTGGACGCCCTGACCGCACCGACCACCACGAGCAGCGCGACCGCCGCGACCGCCGCCCGCAGACCGGGACTCTCGTCGTCGCCGTAGCTGAACCGTACGACCGCCGGCGCGATGAGCAGCGCGACCAGGTTCATCACCTTCAGGAGCGGGTTGATCGCCGGGCCCGCCGTGTCCTTGAACGGGTCGCCGACCGTGTCCCCGATGACGGTCGCCTCGTGCGCCTCGCTGCCCTTGCCGCCGTGGTTCCCGTCCTCGACCAGCTTCTTCGCGTTGTCCCAGGCGCCACCGGAGTTGGCGAGGAAGACCGCCATCAGCGCGCCCGTGCCGATCGCGCCGGCGAGGTACGCGCCGAGCGGGCCCACACCGAGCGCGAAGCCGACCGCGATCGGGGCCATCACGGCGAGCAGCCCGGGCGTGGTGAGTTCCCGCAGCGCGTCCTTGGTGCAGATGTCGACGACCCGCCCGTACTCCGGCTTCTCGGTGAACCCCATGATCCCGGGGTGCTCGCGGAACTGCCGCCGCACCTCGTAGACCACCGATCCGGCCGAGCGGGACACGGCGTTGATCGCGAGCCCGGAGAAGAGGAAGACGACCGCGGCGCCGAGGATCAGCCCGAACAGGTTGTTGGGCTGCGAGATGTCCATGGAGAGCGTCAGCTCGCCCGCCTTCACCCCGAACTCCCCGACGTCGGCGACGGAGGTCGCGATCGCGTCCCGGTACGAGCCGAACAGCGCCGAGGCCGCGAGGACGGCGGTGGCGATCGCGATGCCCTTGGTGATGGCCTTCGTGGTGTTGCCGACGGCGTCGAGGTCGGTGAGGACCCGCGCGCCCGCCCCCGTGACGTCCCCGGACATCTCCGCGATGCCCTGCGCGTTGTCGGCGACCGGACCGAAGGTGTCCATCGCGACGATGACGCCGACGGTGGTCAGCAGCCCCGTCCCGGCCAGGGCCACCGCGAACAGCGCCAGCATGATCGAGGCGCCGCCGAGCAGGAACGCCCCGTAGACGGTCAGCCCGATCAGCAGGGCCGTGTAGACGGCGGACTCCATGCCGAGCGCCACGCCCGCGAGGACGACGGTCGCGGGGCCGGTGAGGGAGGACTTGCCGATGTCCCTGACCGGCCGCCGGCTCGTCTCCGTGAAGTAGCCGGTCAGCTGCTGGATGAGCGCGGCGAGGACGATGCCGAGGGCGACCGCGACAAGCGCGAGGACCCGCGGATCGCCGCCGTGCTCGCGGATGCCCGGCTCGGTGACGCCTTCGAGCTCGGCGTACGTGGACGGCAGATAGGCGAAGGCGGCGACCGCGACGAGCGCCAGCGAGATCACCGCCGAGACCAGGAACCCGCGGTTGATGGCGCTCATCCCGCCGCGGTCGGCGCGGCGCGGGGCGACGGTGAGGATGCCGATCACGGCGGTCATCACGCCGATCGCCGGGACCATCAGGGGGAACGCGAGCCCGTGGTCGCCGAAGGCCGCCTTGCCCAGGATGAGCGCCGCCACCAGGGTCACGGCGTACGACTCGAAGAGGTCGGCCGCCATGCCGGCGCAGTCGCCGACGTTGTCCCCGACGTTGTCGGCGATGGTGGCGGCGTTGCGCGGGTCGTCCTCGGGGATGCCCTGCTCGACCTTGCCGACGAGGTCGGCGCCGACGTCGGCGGCCTTGGTGAAGATCCCACCGCCCACCCTCATGAACATCGCGATGAGCGCGGCGCCGAGTCCGAATCCCTCCAGCACCTTGGGCGCGTCGGCGGCGTAGACGAGCACGACGCAGGCGGCCCCGAGCAACCCGAGACCGACCGTGCACATGCCGACGACCCCGCCGGTGCGGAAAGCGATCCGCATGGCCCGGTGGGCGACCTCGTTCAGGTCCTTCTCGGGCTCCCCCGGCGCCGGGGTGGCCTCCCTGGCCGCGGCCGCGACCCGCACGTTGGCCCGTACGGCGAGCCGCATGCCGATGTAGCCGGTGACCGCCGAGAAGAGCGCCCCGACCAGGAAGAACAGGGAACGCCCGGCACGCTGCGACCAGTTGTCCGCGGGCAGCAGCATCAGCAGGAAGAACACGGCGGCCGCGAAGACGGCGAGGGTGCGCAGCTGCCGCGCGAGGTAGGCGTTGGCGCCCTCCTGCACGGCGGCGGCGATCTCCTTCATCCTCTCGGTGCCCTCACCGGCCGCGAGCACCTGGCGGACGAAGAGCCGGGCGACGACCAGCGCGGCGAGGGCGATGGCCGCGACGACGACCACGATCGTCCTGTTCCCGCTCGTGAGCACCGCCGCGGCGAGAGATGTGGGGTACATGGGGACGGATCATAGGGAGACGAACCGGTACAGACGGGGACCCCGGAGAGGCCCCGCGCGGATGCACCAATCCGGGGACGCCGACACCGGGAAAAGCGAAGGGGCCCTGCGTCGCAGGGCCCCTTCGCTTCGCACATGTGCGTGCACGGCGTGCACGCGTACGGGTCAGGACAGGACGTCCGCCGAGGTAACCGGCCAGCTCATCCGGATGGTGCCGCCGTCCTCGCCGGCGCTCACCTCGACGTCGTCGACGAGCCCGCGAATCACCGCGAGGCCCATCTCGTCCTCGCCGTCGGCGTCGTCGAAGTCCTCGGCCGGGGCCGAGGCCCGCGCGCCGGGGACACCGGCCGCGTCGGCCGCCGCCACCCCCGCACCCGGCACCTCGTCGCCGACCTCGATGGAGAACGTCTTCTCCTCCTCGGTCAGGACGACCCGGATGGGGGTCGTGACGTCGTTGCTGCGGTGCAGCCCGACCGCACGGGAACAGGCCTCACCGACAGCGAGACGCACTTCGTCGAGGACCGCCTCGTCCACACCCGCCCGGCGCGCGACCGCGGCCGCCACCAGACGGGCCGTACGGACGTGCTCCGGTTGAGCACTGAAGCGGAGTTCAACGGTGGCCATGCGAACCCCCTGGGCTCAGTCGACGGCGTTGACGGCCTCGTCGACCGAGGTGTGGATCGGGAACACCTTGGTGAGACCCGTGATCCGGAAAATCTTGAGAATGCGCTCCTGGTTGCACACCAGGCGCAGCGAGCCCTCGTGGGCACGAACGCGCTTCAGGCCGCCGACGAGCACACCGAGGCCGGTGGAGTCGAGGAAGTCCACGCCCTCCATGTCGACGACCAGGTGGTAGCTGCCGTCGTTCACCAACTCGACCAACTGCTCGCGCAGCTTGGGCGCGGTATACACATCAATCTCGCCACCGACCTCGACGACCGTACGGTCACCGCCAGCGCCGGACACATTGCGAGTCGACAGGGACAGGTCCACGGATCCTCCAGCACCTTGCTATCGGGCGATCGTCCCCTCGGGTCTCCGGGGCGGAGCCGAGGAACGAAACGCCAGCCGCGATGGCATTCAATCACTTACCAGCAGCCATGCACGACGCCTTGGAAGCATTGTCCGTCATGGCAGTGACACACTCGGTGCCGATGGCCAAGAATCAGCGCCCCCGTCGTCCCGCCGGGGACACGGGCAACCGCCCCTCTCCCGGCATGGTCCTCGACCGGCTCTCCTCGGGCGAGAGCCGGGCCGCGCGCATCACTCATACGGAGCACATGCCCGCCCGGGAGGGTCGCCATGCCGTCTGGCCGCACCGCATCCGCCCGGAGGTGATCGCGGCGATCGAAACGGCCGGGATCGAGCACCCCTGGGCGCACCAGGCGGAGGCCGCCGAGCACGCCCTGGACGGCGAATCCGTGGTGATCGCCACCGGCACCGCCTCGGGCAAGTCGCTCGCCTACCTCGCCCCGGTCCTCAGCACCCTCCTGGACGGCTCGGAGGCCCCGAACGGCCGCGGCGCCACCGCGCTCTACCTGGCGCCCACCAAGGCCCTCGCCGCCGACCAGCGACGCGCCGTACGGGAGCTGGCCGCCCCGCTCGGCAACCGGATCCGCCCCGCCGTCTACGACGGCGACACGCCGGTCGAGGAGCGCGAATGGGTCCGCCAGTACGCGAACTACGTGCTCACCAACCCCGACATGCTGCACCGGGGCATACTCCCCTCCCACCCCAGGTGGTCCTCCTTCCTGCGCTCCCTGCGCTACGTAGTGATCGACGAGTGCCACACCTACCGGGGCGTCTTCGGCTCCCACGTCGCCCAGGTACTGCGCCGCCTCCGCCGGATCTGCGCCCGGTACGGCTCCGAACCGGTCTTCCTCCTCGCCTCGGCCACCTCCGCCGAGCCCGCCCTCGCCGCCCGCCGCCTCACCGGCCTGCCGGTCACCGAGGTCTCCGACGACGC
The DNA here is from genome assembly GCF_040303145.1 of Streptomyces sp. NPDC096079. Lineage (NCBI taxonomy): Bacteria > Bacillati > Actinomycetota > Actinomycetes > Kitasatosporales > Streptomycetaceae > Streptomyces > Streptomyces sp. NPDC096079. Next base: position 528,222 of record NZ_JBEOST010000003.1, on the reverse strand, counting down.
CTCCCCGCGCGGCGAGCTGGTCTTCGCCCTCTGGGAGCCGCCGCTCACCGAGCTGCACGGCGAGCGCGGCGCGCCCGTGCGCCGCACCGCCACGGCCGAGACCGCCGACCTGCTGACCGACCTGACCCGGCAGGGCGTCCGCTCGGTCGCCTTCGTCCGGTCCCGGCGCGGCGCCGAACTGATCTCGGTGATCGCCCAGGAACGCCTCGCCGAGACCGACCGCGCGCTCGCCCGGCGCGTCGCCGCCTACCGCGGCGGCTACCTGCCCGAGGAGCGGCGCGCCCTGGAGCGGGCCCTGCACTCGGGCGAGCTCCTCGGCCTGGCCGCCACGACCGCCCTGGAGCTGGGCGTGGACGTCTCCGGCCTGGACGCCGTCGTGATCGCCGGCTACCCGGGCACCCGGGCCTCCCTGTGGCAGCAGGCGGGCCGCGCCGGCCGCTCGGGCGAGGGCGCCCTGGCGATCCTGGTCGCCCGGGACGACCCGCTGGACACCTTCCTCGTCCACCACCCGGAGGCGATCTTCGAGCAGCCCGTCGAGACGACCGTCCTCGACCCCGACAACCCCTACGTCCTCGCCCCCCATCTGTGCGCCGCCGCCGCGGAGCTCCCCCTCACCGAACCGGACCTGGCCCTCTTCGGCCCGGCCGTGCCCGACCTGCTGCCCCAGCTGGAAGGGGCCGGACTGCTGCGCCGCCGCTCCACCGGCTGGTACTGGACCAGACGCGAGCGCGCCGCCGACCTCACCGACATCCGGGGCGGCGGCGGCAGCCCCGTCCGGATCGTGGAGGCCGGCACCGGCCGCCTCCTCGGCACGGTCGACGAGGCCGCCTCCCACACCGCCGTCCACGAGGGCGCCGTCCACCTCCACCAGGGCCGGACCTATCTGGTGCGGGAGCTCGACCTCAAGGACTCCGTGGCCCTCGTGGAGGAGGCCGTCCCGCCGTACTCCACCACCGCCCGCGACACCACCTCCATCTCCGTCCTCGAAACCGACACCGAGATCCCCTGGGGAGCCGGCCGCCTCTGCTACGGCTCCGTCGAGGTCACCAACCAGGTCGTCTCCTTCCTCCGCCGCCGTCTGATCACCGGCGAGGTGCTCGGCGAGACCAAGCTCGACCTGCCGCCCCGCACCCTGCGCACCCGGGCCGTGTGGTGGACGGTCACCGAGGACCAGCTCGACGCCGCCCGGATCACCCCGGAGATCCTCGGCGGCGCCCTGCACGCCGCCGAGCACGCCTCCATCGGCATGCTGCCGCTCTTCGCCACGTGCGACCGCTGGGACATCGGCGGCGTCTCCGTGCCGCTCCATCCCGACACCCTGCTGCCCACCGTCTTCGTGTACGACGGACACCCGGGCGGCGCGGGCTTCGCCGAGCGCGCCTTCCACACCGCCCGCGCCTGGCTGACGGCCACCCGGGAGGCCATCGCCTCCTGCGAGTGCGAGGCGGGCTGCCCCTCCTGCATCCAGTCCCCGAAGTGCGGCAACGGCAACGACCCGCTCCACAAGCGCGGCGCCGTCCGCCTCCTCACGGAACTCCTCCGAGCGGCCCCGGAGCCGCCCCGGACCCCTGCGCCCCCGGCCCCGGCAGCGCCCCCGGCCCCGGCCCCGGCCCCCGCGGCGGAGCCGCCCCGGACGCCCCTTGCGAACCCGGAGCCGCCCCGGACGCCCCCTGAGACGGCGGAGTCCCCGGAGGGCCCGCCCGGGACCTGACCTCCGGCCGGTAGGGACCGCGAACGACCCGGGCGGTCACCTCCGAGACCCCGTCCCGGACCGCGCACCGCACCAGCTCGGCGCCCTGCGCGGCGGCCACCCGCGAGGCGGCGGCGCACGCCTCGGTCTCGCCCCACAGCGCCCGGTCGGCGGCGGCGAGGGCGGCCAGGTCGGCGGCCCCGCCCGCCCGGTGCCGAGCCGCCACCGCCTGCCCGAGCGCAAGCACCACCCCGAACACCACGCACAGCACACACGCCGCGAACGCCCCCCACACGGTCGCGACCCCCCGATCACCGCCCTGCCGGAACCGCCACCCCGCCACGGCGCTCCCCCGGCCGAACCGGCTTCCTGCCACGGCGCTTCCTCGCCCGGACCAGCGCCCCGCCACGGCGCTCCCCCACCCGGACCATCGCCCGGTCATGGCGCGCCCCCGGCCGCCGTGTCCTCCGCGAGGGCCGCCGCACCGGCTCTCAGGGTGACGCCCATGCCTCCGGGGCCCGGGGCGGCCGCCTCCACCGTCACCCGCCACAGCTCGCCCTCCCGCGCCACCGACACCCGGGCTCCCTCGGGGGCGGCGGCCCGGGCAGCCGCCTCGGCCGAGGCCACCGGTTCCGAGCGGGCCGCCGCCCGCGCCCCCGCCCGCGCCGCGTCCACGCACCGGATCTGCGCGGCGGCCGCGGCCAGCGCCCAGAGCAGCGTCACCGTGAACAGCGCCAGGACGGGCAGGACCAGCGCCGCCTCCACGGTCACGAAGCCCCGGTCAGAACGGCGCATCGAGGGCCTTCCCGATCACCGACTCCAGCGCTCCCGAGACGGCCCCGCTGGTCACGATCTTGTAGAGCACGGCAGCGAACGCCGCCGCGGCGATCGTCCCGACCGCGTACTCGGACGTGGTCATGCCCTCGTCGCAGCTCGCCGCCGCCCGCCGTGCCCGCCACCAGCCCGCCAGCCGCGCCCCAAGCCCCACGCCGACCTCCTCGTCCGGTCCCGCCGCGCCCGGTCCCGCCGCGCCTTGCCGGGCCCGGGCCTGCCGTACCTCGCCGTTCGTCGCCATCGCGCCGTACTTCGTCATGTCGTCGCCTCTCGTCGTGCCTCGTCGTGCCGTGTCCGGCGTGGTCGTGTCGTCTCGTCGCTTGTCTCGGTCATCCGTCCAGCAGCCCCGTCGCGAGGCCGATCACCACGGGGGCCACCCCCACCGCCAGGAAGGCAGGCAGGAAACAGAGCCCCACGGGCGCGCTGATCAGCACCTGCGCCCGACGCGCCCCGGCCGCCGCCGCGCGGGCGCGGCCGGCGCGCAGGGCGGCCGCGTGCCGGGCGACGGCATCCGCCGCCGGCGCCCCCGAGGAACCGGCCCGCTCCATACAGCGGGCCAGCCCTTCGGCGCCCGGTATCGCGCCGAACCTCCCCCACACCTCGGCCGGTTCACCGCCGAGCCGCAGCTCGGCGGCCGTACGGGTCAGACGCTCGCCGAGCGGACCGCCCAGCGACCTCCCCACCGCGTCCGCGGCCTCGCCGGGGCCGGCACCGGAGGCGGCGCAGGCCGCCAACAGATCTGCGGCCAGCGGAAGATGACGAGCCGCCTCCTCGTCACCCGCCGCCGGTGAGGCCCGCCTCCCCGCCCACCGCTTCCGCCCGGCGACCACCAGGGCCCCGGCGCACAGCGCCCCGACCTCGCCGAACAGCACCCAGCCGCACCCGGCCCCGACGAGCGGCGGCAGCCAGAGCCCCACCCACGCCGGCAGCCGGTCCAAGGCCTTCCGGGGACTCGGCTCCGGTCCTGCCGGGAGGAGGGCCCCCGCTCTGCGCCGGGTCCGACGCGCCCGCAGTCCGCCCAGCACCTCCGTCACGCCCAGCGCGCCCAGGGCAGGGGCCAGGAGCAGGAGGACCGCCACCCGAACGCCGTGCGACGTCTGCGGGATCCATTCCGCGATCACGCCCGCTCCCCTCCCCGTACGATCCGCGCGGCCCACCACAGTCCGGCCGCCTCCAGTGCGCCGCCCACGGCCAGACAGCCCAGCCCGGCCGGTGTGTGCAGCAGCACCCGCAGCGGCTCGGCGCCCAGCGCGGCACCGAGGGCGAGCCCCGCCACCGGAAGGAGCGCGAGGACCGTCACCGTGGCCCAGGCGCCGGCCAGTTCGGCCCGCAGGCGGTCGCGCTGCTCGCGGTGGTCCCGCAGAGCGGCCTCCAGCCGTTCCAGCCCGGCGGCCAGGCCCGCGCCCCCGTCCACGGCCACCTGCCAGCAGGCCGCCATGCCCGCGAGCCCGTCGGCGCCGTCCTGCCGGGCCGCCCGGCGCAGCGCCTCGGGCACGTCGCCGCCGAACCGGGCCGCCGCCAGCACCGGTGCCTCCGCGACCCCCAGCGCGCCCGTCTCCCGGGCGGCGAAGGACAGCGCCTGCCCGGGCTGCCATCCGGCCCTCAACTCCCCGACGACCGCCCCGCACAGGGCCACCACCCGCTCGGCCCGCGCCTCCCGTTCCCTGCCGCTCTCGACTGCCCGCAGCCGCCGGGCCACCAGGGGCACCGCGAGCGCCCCGGCGACCAGAGGCAGCGGCGACGCGCCCAGGAGGGCGAGCACTCCCGCCGCCGGCAGGCACAGCCACGCGCGACGGCCTCTCAGCACGGCCCACCACCGCGCGGCGGCCTCCGGCCACACCCAGCCACCCCGCCCGTCTGCGGGTCCACCGGCCAGCACCGCCTTGGCGCGCCCCGCGCCCCGTCGCCGCTCGACCACCCACGCCAGGGCGAGGACCGCGCAGAGCAGCGCCAACCCCTGTGCGGCGCTCCGCACCGGCAGAAGTTCCGCCGTCATCACGCTCCCCACCGAAGGAAGTTCCGCCGTCATCGCGCTCCCCCTCCGATCAGCGAGCCGAGCCGCTCCCAGCCCCGCTCCCGCTCGAACCCGGACGGGCTCCACCGCAGCGCGGGGACCGTCCGCACCAGACCGTCCCGGTCCCGCTCCAGGACGTGCACCTCGGCGATGCGCCGTCGGCCGTCCCGGTCCCGTACGACGTGCAGCACCACCGACAGGCCGGCGCCCAGCTGGCTGTGCAGGGCGGCCCGGTCGAGACCGGCCGCCGTCCCCAGGGCTTCGAGCCGCGCCGGGACGTCCGCCGCCGTGTTGGCGTGGACCGTTCCGCAGCCGCCTTCGTGGCCTGTGTTGAGAGCGGCGAGCAGGTCGACCGCCTCGCCGCCCCTGACCTCGCCGACGACCAGTCGGTCGGGGCGCATCCGCAGCGCCTGGCGGACGAGGTCCCGGAGGGTGACGAGCCCGGCGCCCTCCTGGTTGGCCGGCCGTGCCTCCAGGCGCACCACGTGCGGATGGTCCGGCCTCAGCTCGGCCGAGTCCTCGGCGAGCACGATCCGCTCCCGCTCCCCCACGAGTCCGAGGAGCGACGCGAGGAGGGTGGTCTTGCCCGTCCCGGTGCCGCCGCTGACCAGGTAGGACACGCGGGCTTCGATCAGGGCCCGCAGCACCGGCGCGCCACCCGGGGGCACGGTGCCCGCCGCGGCCAGCTCCTCCAGGGAGAAGGCACGCGGGCGGACGACCCGCAGGGACAGGCAGGTCGAGCCGACCGCGACCGGCGGCAGGACCGCGTGCATCCGGGTGCCGTCGGGGAGCCGCGCGTCCACCCAGGGCCGGGCGTCGTCGAGCCTCCGGCCGGCCACGGCCGCGAGCCGCTGCGCGAGGCGACGGACGGCGGCGGCGTCGGGGAAGGACACCGGGGCCCGTTCGAGCCCGGCGCCCCGGTCCACCCACACCCGGTCGGGCGCGGAGACCAGGACATCGGTGACCGCCGGATCGGCGAGCAGCGGCTCCAGCGGCCCGGTGCCGATCAGCTCGCACCTCAACGCCTCCGCCGCACCGAGCACTTCCGCGTCCCCGAGCAGCCTCCCCTGCGCCCGGAGCGCCGCCGCCACGCGCGCCGGGGTCGGCTCGGCACCACTCGCCGCGAGCCGCTGGCGCACGGCGTCGAGGAGCCCCGCACCGTCCCGCGCGCCCCAGGTCGCCGCCCCTGCCCCGGTCACGCCGTGCCTCCGGGCACGAGGGCGTGCTCCCAGAACGCGGCGCAGAACCGGCCGAGGGGCCCACGGGGCTCGGCGCCCGGCGGCATTCCCGCGTCCTGATCGGCCACGATCCCCGGGTCGTAGGGGAGTTCACCGGTGAGCGGCAACCGGAGCGCGTCGGCGACCCACCGCTCGTCGATCCCGACCGCGTACGGCCCCCGGACGACGGCCCGCAGGTCGCGCACGGCCGGTCCGATCGTCGAGACCATCCGGTGCGCGGCCGCGACGGCCCTCAACTCCCCCGGTACGACGAGAAGTCCGAGGTCCAGCTGCGCCAGCGCCTCGCCGGCCGGCGGGTCGGTCCCGCGCGGAAGGTCGACCACGACGACCCCGCCCCGCCGTCGCGCGGCGGCGAGCACGGACCGCACGGCCTCCGGTGGCACCGGCACCGCCGGCTCCCTGCCCCAGCTGAGCACCCGGACTCCGCGCACGGACGGCAGGGACTCCTCCAGGGCGCCGCCGGCCAGGCGCCCCTTCGACCCGGCGAAGTCGGGCCATCGCCTGCCCTCCTCACGCTCTCCGCCGAGCAGCACGTCGAGCCCTCCCCCCAGCGGATCGCCGTCGACGAGCAGCGTGCGGTGTCCGGCCCTCGCGGCCGCCAGCGCGAGACCGCAGGCCAGGGTGGAGGCCCCGGCACCGCCCCGGCCGCCGACGACGCCGACGGTCAGCGCCGGCCGGTCCGCCCCCTCGGCCGCGTCGGCGAGGCGGTCGACGAGGAGGCTCTCGGCTCCCGGGAGGCTGAGCACGCTCTCCGCGCCGATCTCGACGGCCAGCCGCCACAGCCCCGGATCGCCCTGGTCCCGACCGATCAGCAGGGTCCCGGGTCGGCGCACCGCTCCCCGGCAGCGGGCGGCGACGTCGTCGCCGACCAGGACGAGCGGCGGGTCGGTCCAGCTCGCCCTCCGCTCGGGCACCCGGTGGTGCACGTCGGGCTCGACCCCGGCGGCGGCGCACAGTCGCAGCAGGTCATCGAGGAGCCCCAGGTCCTCGGTGACGATCAGCGGGCCGGCCCGGCGCGGCCCCTCCGCCCCGGGCGCGCCCTTCCCCGGCGCTCCCCTCCCCGGCGCTCCCCTATCCGTCGCGTCCGCACCCGCCGGGTCCACTGCCGGCGAGCCCGATCCGGGCGCCTCCGGCCCCCGCGGGCCCCGCCCCCACGATGTCGAACCGCGTGTCGTACCCCTGGTCCCGGAAGTCCTGGATGTCTCCACGACGCACTCCCCTCTCGTGATTCCTGCCGTCCGCGAACTTCGCGACAGGAATCACCGTGGGGCCGTCCCGGAAATCGTGCCGATCTCACCGAAAAACTGTGGATAAGCGAGGGGCTGTGAATAACTTCGCCACTCCCGCGGGGACTACCCGGAACGCAGCCCCATGATTACTGTGAGTGATGAACCAGGGGTCGGGCGGGGCCTCGGGCGACTCGTGAGCGATGAACGGAAGGAAGGGAGCACACGATGGCAGGCAGCGCCGAAACGGCTCCGGACATGCGACGACCCCCGCCGGGGGGGAGAGCGGGGGTCGTCTCTCCGGCCGACTCGGGGGGGGAGGAGCCGGACCGGGTTAGCACGGTCGCGAACGATCCGTGACTTCCATGGTGTACCCGAGAGCCTTCTCAGGCAAACCCACGCGCCCCAGCGTACGCCGAATGGCGGGCACCTATGCTCGGGCTTGTGGAAAACCACTCCTTGCCGCGCACAGCCGCCTTCTTTGACCTGGACAAGACGGTCATTGCGAAGTCATCGACGCTGACCTTCAGCAAGTCCTTCTACCGGGGCGGACTGATCAGCCGCCGCGCCGCCCTGCGGACGGCCTACATCCAGTTCGTCTTCCTGGCGGGCGGAGCCGATCACGACCAGATGGAGCGGATGCGTGAATATCTTTCCGCGCTCTGCAAAGGCTGGAACGTCGCCCAGGTGAAGGAGCTCGTCGCCGAGACCCTTCACGATCTGATCGACCCGATCATCTACGACGAAGCGGCCTCCCTCATCGAGGAGCACCACGCCGCCGGCCGCGACGTCGTGATCGTCTCGACCTCCGGTGCCGAGGTCGTCGAGCCGATCGGCGAGATGCTCGGCGCCGACCGGGTCGTCGCCACCCGGATGGTGGTCGGCGAGGACGGGTGCTTCACCGGGGAGGTGGAGTACTACGCCTACGGTCCGACGAAGGCCGAGGCGGTCCGGGAGCTCGCGGAGTCGGAGGGCTACGACCTCGCACGCTGCTACGCGTACAGCGATTCGGCGACCGACATCCCCATGCTGGAGGCCGTCGGCCACCCGTACGCGGTCAATCCCGACCGGACCCTGCGCCGGGAGGCAGCGGCACGGAAGTGGCCGGTGCTCGCCTTCGAGAAGCCGGTGCGCCTCAAGCAGCGGCTGCCCGAGTTCCGGATGCCGCCCCGCCCCACGCTCGTCGCCGCGGCGGCGGTGGGAGCGGCAGCCGTGGGGGCCGGACTCGTCTGGTACGCGGCCAGGCGCCGACAGGCCACCCTCGCCCAGCGGCTCGCCGGTGACTTTGCCCGAATTTGAGCAATCGGCAGAGAAGTGGAGCCAGCACTTTCGCTTCCCCCCGGACAGGAGTAGAAAGGAATCAGGCCCGCGAGACCGAGGACATCCGAGAGGATCACCTGTTGAGCATGAAGGCCCCACGGACCTAGCACCGAAACCGGGCACCCACGCGACGTCGACCCGTCGATTACGGGCCAGCCGCACCAGGCCACGGGCAAAGTTCCCGGCCTGATGGGCACATATCGAGGACGCTTGGTAACTGGGTGGAAGTGCCAGCGGCGGTACCAGGACTGGTGCCGCCGCAACCCATGTCGGGCCCTTCCCGCACGCGGCCCCGCCTCGGAGCCTCCGGCGCTAACCGCCCTCGGAAACCCGTACAGGCCGCCGGAGCCGCAAGCAGTCGGCCCGGGCCGCACGCAGGCCGTCCCCTCAGAGCGCCGCACAGGTCAGCCCCTCGCAACGCCGAACAGGCCACCCCCGCCCGGAAGCCCCGAACAGGCCGCCCCTCACCCGGAAGCCCCGAACAGGCCGCCCCTCACCCGGAGCGCCGCACAGGCCGCCTCGCCCGGAGCGCCGCACAGGTCCCCCGGAGCCCCGTACACGCCGGCCCCTTTCGGAACCCCCCGCGTCGAGCCGCAGGGCTCAGGCGGCGCCGCGCTGGAGGGCCTCGCAGACGGCCGTCGACTCGCGGACGCCCAGCTCGACCGAGCGTCCGCAGTGGGCGATCCAGGCCCCCACACCGTCCGGGGTCCCCGACAGGTACCCCTCGAACGCGGCGAGGTAGGCGGCCCGCCCCTGCTCCGCGTGGCCGACCTCGGCCGGGCAGATGGCCTTCGGGTCGAGACCGCTGCCGATCAGCGCGATCCGCTCGGCCGCGCGGGCGACCAGGCCGTTGTACGAGGTGAAGGGGCGCAGCGCGAGCAGCTCGCCGTGGACCACGGCGGCCGTCACGAGCGCCGGGGCCTCGCTGCCCGCGACGATCAGCTCGGCGAGGCCGTCGAGCCGGCCGGCGACCTCGGCGGGGGTCGGCAGCGGGGCGTCGACGAGCGGTTCGTCGACCGTCTCGCCGTCCAGGCGGGGGCGGCCGACGGAGTCACCGGGGCCGGTGCCGCCCGGGATGCCCGCGTCGCCCGCGGCGACGAGGTGGAGTCGGGCCAGGACGCGCAGGGGCGACTGGCGCCAGATGGAGAGCAGCTGCCCGGCCTCGGCGCCCAGGCGCAGTGCGGCACCGACCGTGCGGGCCTCGGCGTCGGCGCTGAAGTCGGTGCGCCGGCGGACCTCTTCCAGGGCCCAGTCGGCCCCGGACAGGGCGGCGGAGCCGCGGGCGCCGCGCAGGGCCGCCTCGGAGGAGATCTCGTTGCTGCGGCGGCGCATCACGCGGTGGCCGTAGACCCGGTCGACGGCCTTGCGTACGGAGTCCACCGCTTCGGCGACGCCCGGCAGGGAGCCGAGGGCGGCCAAGGGGTCAGAGGCGTGCGTACTCATAAGTAGGGAGGCTACGCGCCCCGGAGGCCCGCCCCACGATGGAGTGGTCTTCTTCACGCGACTTGACCACGGGCCGCGATCGTGCGGCTACCCTAGGTGAACATGAAGATCGCTTTCGTGGGGAAGGGCGGCAGCGGCAAGACCACGCTGTCCTCGCTCTTCATCCGCCACCTCGCCGCCAACGAAGCGCCGGTCGTCGCCGTCGACGCCGACATCAACCAGCACCTGGGGGCCGCGCTCGGCCTGCCCGAGGCGGAGGCCGCCGCGCTGCCCGCGATGGGTGCGCACCTGCCGCTCATCAAGGAGTACCTGCGGGGCACCAACCCCCGGATCGCCTCCGCCGACACGATGATCAAGACGACGCCGCCGGGAGGGGGTTCGCGGCTGCTGCGGGTCCGCGAGGACAACCCGGTGTACGAGGCGTGCGCGCGCCCGGTCCGGCTGGACGACGGCGAGATCCGGCTGATGGCGACCGGCCCGTTCACGGAGTCGGACCTCGGGGTGTCCTGCTACCACTCGAAGGTCGGGGCGGTGGAGCTCTGCCTCAACCACCTGGTCGACGGGGTGGACGAGTACGTGGTCGTCGACATGACGGCGGGCTCGGACTCGTTCGCGTCGGGGCTCTTCACCCGCTTCGACATGACCTTCCTGGTCGCCGAGCCGACCCGGAAGGGCGTCTCGGTCTACCGCCAGTACAAGGAGTACGCGCGGGACTTCGGCGTGGCGCTCAAGGTCGTCGGCAACAAGGTGCAGGGCCAGGACGACCTGGACTTCCTGCGCGAGGAGGTCGGCGAGGACCTGCTCGTGACGGTGGGCCACTCGGACTGGGTCCGCGCGATGGAGAAGGGCCGCCCGCCGCGGTTCGAACTGCTTGAGGCGGAGAACCGCATGGCGCTCCAGGCCCTCCAGGACGCGGCGGACGACTCGTACGCCCACCGCGACTGGGAGCGCTACACGCGCCAGATGGTCCACTTCCACCTGCGCAACGCGGAGAGCTGGGGCAATGCGAAGACCGGGGAGGACCTGGCGGCGCAGGTCGACCCCGGGTTCGTCCTCGACGAGGCACTCGCGGTGCCGCAGTTCGGCTGACCGGCCCGCCCGGCGACCGACCGGAAGCCGCCGGCCGGCAGGGGCGGGGGGTGGGGCCGGCGGCAACCGGTGCCCGACAGCGGCGACCGATGGCCGATGACCGCGGCCGGTGACCGACCGGCGACCGAGAGCCGGCGGGCGGCGACCGGAAGCCGGCGGGCGGCGGGCTCAGTGCCGCGCCGCCGCCTTGGCGGCCGGGGCGCCCGCCGGGGCGGCCGGGGGCTGGGCCGCCAGGAAGGCCTGCCAGCCGCCCTGCGGCGCCTCGCCGACCTTCAGGGTGCGCATCTTGGCGATGACGTCGGGGTCCTGGGCGTCGAGCCAGTCGGCGAGCTGGCGGAAGGAGACGCACTTGACGTCCTTCTGCACGCAGACGGTGGCGATGGTCTCCTCGACGGCCCGCATGTACGTGCCGCCGTTCCAGGACTCGAAGTGGTTGCCGATGATCAGCGGCGCGCGGTTGCCCCGGTAGGAACGCTCGAAGGCCTGCACCAGGCCGTCGCGCATCTGATCGCCCCAGTAGCGGTGCTGGGAGGGGTCGCCCTGGGTCGTCCCGGACTGGTTCACCAGGAAGTTGTAGTCCATGGAGAGCGTCTGGAACGCGCGGCCGGGGACGGGCACGAGCTGCATCGACAGGTCCCAGAGGCCCAGGTCCTTCTTGGGCCAGATCTGGTCGTTGACGCCGCTGGTGTCGTAGCGGAAGCCCATCTGCGACGCCGCCTGGACGAAGTTCGTCCGGCCCTCGAGGCAGGGGGTGCGGGCGCCGACGAGCTCCTTGTCGTAGTCGAAGGGCAGCGGCTGCTCGGCGCGCAGTCCGGCGTTCGTCTTCCAGTTCTTGACGAAGGACTTGGCCTGGTCGATCTCGCTCTTCCACTCCTCGACCGACCAGTTGCCGACACCGCCCTCCTTCCCGCAGAAGTGGCCGTTGAAGTGGGTGCCGATCTCGTTGCCCTCCTGCCACGCGCCGCGCAGTTCACGGACGGTGGCGCGGATGCCCTCGACGTCGTTGAAGCCGATGTCGGAGCTGCCGGCGTTGTGCTGCGGCGGGTCGTAGAGCTCGCGCTTGTCCTCCGGCAGCAGGTACACGCCGCTGAGGAAGTACGTCATCGTGGCGTCGTACTTCTTGCCCACGGAGCGGAAGTGGGAGAACAGCTTCTGGCTGTCCTCGCCCGCGCCGTCCCAGGAGAAGACCACGAACTGCGGCGGCGTCTCGCCCGGCTTGAGCTTGTGCCAGACGGGCTGGTGGGGCTGGGTGCCGGTGAACGCGGTCGATCCGTCGCCGATGAGCCGGGGCGCGCTCTGCGGTGCGGCGGCCGGGCCCTTCTTGGCGCCGGCGCCGCCCGGTGAGCCCTTGGTGGCGGCGTCGTCGGAGCCCGAGCAGCCGGCGAGGCCGGTGGCGAGGGCGAGGGTGACGGCGCCGACGGCGAGCGCCTTCTTCCGGACGGTGGTCGTTCTGCGGGCGGCTGACATCCGCGCACCTCTCCTCGGATCCTCGGATTTCCCTACAAGCGATTTCCGTACAAGCGGCGTCAACGTCGCACCAGGAGGGCCGAGGAGCGTCAACGACAAGCGGCATGTGCACGTTCTGTCACCGGAACCGGTGAATCATTGCCCTGTTTGCCCCGAAAATAATGCCGCAGTCTTTACTCTCCATTACGATCCATTTACCGAGCGTTGATGCCCCTGTCGGGGAACCACTCGCCGGAATCCCGCCGCTGCACCCCGCACGAGCCGCGACCGCGCTGCCCCGGAGGAGACGGGAACATGACCCTCTGCACCCCTGCCCGCACGACCAACCGGCCCCGGATCCAGCGGCCCCACAGCCCGCCGGAGGGGCCCCGCCGCTTCCGCGTCGCCGGCGCCGACGTCTCCGCGTCCGTCGCCGTCTTCCTGATCGCGCTGCCGCTCTCGCTCGGCATCGCGCTCGCCACCGGAGCCCCGCTCCAGGCCGGCCTGGTGGCCGCCGCCGTCGGCGGCCTCGTCGCCGGCCGGTTCGGCGGTTCCCCGCTCCAGGTGAGCGGCCCCGCCGCCGGACTCACCGTCGTGACCGCCGAGCTCATCCAGCGGTACGGCTGGCGCACCACCTGCGCCATCACCGTCCTCGCCGGCCTCACCCAAGTGGCCCTGTCCGCACTGCGCGTGGCCCGGTCGGCGCTCGCCGTCTCGCCCGCGATCGTGCACGGCATGCTGGCCGGCATCGGCGTCACCATCGCCCTCGCCCAGCTGCACATCGTCCTCGGCGCCACTCCCCAGAGCTCCGCCGTGGACAACGCGCTCGGCCTCCCCGCCCAGTTGGCGCACGCCCAGCCGGCCGCGCTCGCCATCAGCGCCCTCACCGTCGCGGCGCTGCTGTGCTGGCCCCGGCTGCCCGGCCGGGCGGGCCGGCTCGCGCGCAAGGTCCCGGCGGCGCTCGTCGCGGTCGCGGGAGCGACGGCGGTGGCCGCGCTCGCCGGACTCGCCGTGCCGCGGGTGGACCTGCCGTCCTGGAGCAGCCACGCGCTGCCCGGTCTGCCCGAGGGCCCGGTCCTCGGCATCGCGGCCGGCGTGCTCACGATCACCCTGGTCACCAGCGTGCAGTCGCTGCTCTCGGCCGTCGCGGTCGACAAGCTGGTCGCCGCCCGCGCGGACCGCGGCCGGGGCGTCCCCCGCTCCGACCTCGACCGCGAGCTCGCCGGACAGGGAGCGGCCAACATCCTCTCCGGAGCGCTCGGCGGCCTCCCGGTGGCCGGGGTCGCGGTCCGCAGCGTCGCCAACGTCTCGGCGGGCGCCGTGAGTCGGGCCTCGACGATGCTGCACGGCCTGTGGATCGTGCTGGCGGCCCTGCTGCTCGTGCCGGTGCTCGACCTGATCCCGCTGCCCGCGCTCGCCGCGCTGGTCATGGTGGTCGGCATCCAGATGGTGAGCATCACCCACATCCGTACGGTCACGCGTCATCGCGAGGTCGTCGTCTACGCGGTGACGCTGTCCGGCGTCGTCCTCGTGGGCATCCTGGAGGGCGTCGCCCTCGGCATCGCCGTGGCCATCGCGGTCGCCCTGCACCGCCTGGCCCGCACCCGCATCACCCGTGAGGAGCGGGACGGGCGCCATCTGCTGCACGTCCGGGGTCAGCTGACCTTCCTCGCCGTGCCCCGGCTCAGCCGGGCCCTTCACCAGCTGCCGAGAGGATCCGACGTGGTGGTCGAGCTGGACGGGTCCTTCATGGACCACGCCGCCTTCGAGACGCTGAGCGACTGGACCGCCGGACACCTCGCCCACGGCGGGACGGTCGAGACGACGGGCCCCTCCGGCGCCCGGATCGCCGAGCCCACGCCCGTCGCCGCCTCCACCGCGCACCCCTGCTGCCGCCCCTGGACGCCCTGGCACAACCACCAGTGCGGAGAGACGCCCACCGGAACGCCCGGGGCCCCCGGGACCACCACACCCACCGGGACCGCCGAGGCGGAGGCCACCGGGACCGCCGACGGGACCGCGCCCACCAGGGCGGCGAGGACACCGGGGCTGCACCTCGCCAGCGGCATCGGCAAGTTCCAGCGGAACACCGCCCCGCTCGTGCGGGACGAGCTGGCGCGGCTCGCCCGGGAGGGGCAGCGCCCCTCGCAGCTCTTCCTGACCTGCGCCGACTCCCGGCTCGTCACCAGCATGATCACCTCAAGCGGCCCGGGTGACCTCTTCACCGTGCGCAACGTCGGCAATCTCGTCCCGCTCCCCGGCGAGGAGAGCGGGGACGACTCGGTGGCGGCGGCGATCGAGTACGCCGTGGAGGTGCTGCGGGTCGAGTCGATCACCGTGTGCGGCCACTCGGGCTGCGGGGCGATGCAGGCCCTCCTCAACGGCGGCCCGGACGACCCGGCGACCCCGCTGCGCCGCTGGCTGCGGCACGGTCTGCCGAGCCTGGAGCGGATGGCGAGCCGACGCCACGCCTGGGCCCGGATCTCCGGCCGCCTGCCGGCCGACGCGGTCGAGCAGCTCTGCCTGACCAATGTCGTGCAGCAGCTGGAGCACCTGCGGGCGTACGAGCCGGTGGCGCGCCGGCTGGCCGAGGGCACGCTGACGCTGCACGGCGTGTACTTCCACGTGGGCGAGGCGCAGGCGTACCTCCTCTCCGGGACGGACGAGGTGCACAGCTACGACGACGTCTTCACCCAGGTCATGCCGACGGACCATCTGGAACCGGCGCGCGCGTCCTGAACCTTCCGGCGCTCCCCGCCGTGAGACTGTGTGGCCCCTTCTCCCACCGCTCGGGACGGAGGGGCCACCGCACGTCAAGCCACTCACAGGTCTAAACCAATTCCCTGGAGGCTCTTGTCACCCGGGCCTCTGACTGATGAGCTATGACGCGGGACACATACGCACAGAGGACGCCCTGGGAAAGGGAGATGTCGTGAGCAACGAATCCTTGGCCAACCTGCTCAAGGAAGAGCGGCGGTTCGCGCCGCCCACCGAGCTGGCCGCGGACGCCAATGTGACGGCGGAGGCGTACGAGCAGGCCAAGGCGGACAGGCTGGGCTTCTGGGCCGAGCAGGCGAGGCGCCTCAGCTGGGCCACCGAGCCGACCGAGACCCTCGACTGGTCGAACCCCCCGTTCGCCAAGTGGTTCGCCGACGGCGAGCTGAACGTGGCGTACAACTGCGTCGACCGGCACGTCGAGGCCGGGCACGGCGACCGGGTCGCCATCCACTTCGAGGGCGAGCCCGGCGACAGCCGCGCGATCACCTACGCCGAGCTCAAGGACGAGGTCTCCAAGGCCGCCAACGCCCTGACCGAGCTGGGCGTCCGCAAGGGCGACCGGGTGGCCGTCTACCTGCCGATGATCCCCGAGGCGGCCATCACGATGCTGGCCTGCGCCCGGGTCGGCGCCGCCCACTCGGTGGTCTTCGGCGGCTTCTCCGCCGACGCCGTCGCCTCCCGCATCCAGGACGCCGACGCCAAGCTGGTCGTCACCGCCGACGGCGGCTACCGCCGCGGCAAGCCGAGCGCCCTCAAGCCGGCCATCGACGAGGCCGTCGCCAAGTGCCCGCAGGTCGAGCACGTCCTCGTGGTCCGCCGTACGGGCCAGGACACCGCCTTCACCGAGGGCCGGGACGTCTGGTGGGACGACATCGTCGCCCGTCAGTCCGCCGAGCACACCCCGGAGGCGTTCCCGGCGGAGCACCCGCTCTTCATCCTCTACACCTCGGGCACCACGGGGAAGCCGAAGGGCATCCTGCACACCTCCGGCGGCTACCTCACGCAGGCCGCCTACACCCATCACGCCGTCTTCGACCTGAAGCCGGAGACCGACGTCTACTGGTGCACCGCCGACATCGGCTGGGTCACCGGGCACTCGTACATCGTCTACGGCCCGCTGGCCAACGGCGCGACGCAGGTCATGTACGAGGGCACGCCGGACACCCCGCACCAGGGCCGGTTCTGGGAGATCGTGCAGAAGTACGGCGTCACGATCCTCTACACGGCGCCCACCGCGATCCGCACGTTCATGAAGTGGGGGGACGACATCCCCGCGAAGTTCGACCTGTCCAGCCTGCGCGTGCTGGGCTCGGTCGGCGAGCCGATCAACCCCGAGGCCTGGGTCTGGTACCGCGAGCACATCGGCGCGAACAGGACCCCGATCGTGGACACCTGGTGGCAGACCGAGACCGGCGCGATGATGATCTCGCCGCTGCCGGGCGTCACCGAGACCAAGCCGGGCTCCGCCCAGCGCCCGCTGCCGGGCATCTCCGCCACCGTCGTGGACGACGAGGCGAACGAGGTCCCGAACGGCGGCGGCGGATACCTGGTCCTCACCGAGCCGTGGCCGTCGATGCTCCGCACCATCTGGGGCGACGACCAGCGCTACATCGACACGTACTGGTCCCGCTTCGAGGGCAAGTACTTCGCCGGTGACGGCGCCAAGAGGGACGACGACGGCGACATCTGGCTGCTCGGCCGGGTCGACGACGTCATGCTCGTCTCGGGCCACAACATCTCGACGACCGAGGTCGAGTCGGCCCTCGTCTCGCACCCGTCGGTCGCCGAGGCGGCCGTCGTCGGCGCCGCCGACGAGACGACCGGCCAGGCGATCGTCGCGTTCGTCATCCTGCGCGGCACGGCCAGCCAGGACGAGAACCTGGTCGCCGAGCTGCGCAACCACGTGGGCGCGACCCTGGGCCCGATCGCCAAGCCGAAGCGGATCCTGCCGGTGGCGGAGCTGCCGAAGACCCGTTCGGGCAAGATCATGCGCCGTCTGCTGCGCGACGTCGCGGAGAACCGTGAGCTGGGTGACGTCACCACCCTGACCGACTCCTCGGTCATGTCGCTCATCCAGACCCAGCTGCCGGCCACGTCCAGCGAGGACTGACCGGCCCGTACGCACCGTGAACGCCCGCCCCGAGCCACCGGGGCGGGCGTTCTCATGCCCGCCCCGAAGGGACGAAAGCCCCAGATCTCCCTAAAGTGAATCTCGCCGGACACCACTCGCGCTCGTTAGGTAAAGTAAGGACCGCGTCAGGAACGCGACAGAAAGACCTAGGTGAGCCGGGAAGTCTGGTCGGCATGTGCTTCGCCCTGCCTGCCCGACGGAGGTCTCCCCCGTGTCCGTACCCACCGACCGCAAGTTCCTCGGCCGCCTCTCGCTGCCCGAGCGGCGGTACATCGCCGACGCGCTGCGCGCCGAGACCGTCGGCGGAGTCCTGCTGCTCCTCGCCGCCGTCGCCGCCCTCATCTGGGCCAACACCTTCGGCGGCAGCTACGAGGCCGTGAGCGACTTCCACCTGGGCCCCGCCGCCCTCGGTCTCGACCTGTCGATCCAGCACTGGGCCGCCGACGGCCTGCTCGCGATCTTCTTCTTCGTCGCCGGCATCGAGCTCAAGCGCGAGCTCGTCGCGGGCGAGCTGCGCGACCCCAGGGCCGCCGCGCTCCCCGTCGTCGCCGCGCTCTGCGGCATGGCGGCCCCCGCCCTCGTCTACACCCTGGTGAACACGGTCGGCAACGGCTCCCTGGACGGCTGGGCCGTGCCCACCGCGACCGACATCGCGTTCGCGCTCGCCGTCCTCGCCGTCATCGGGACCTCGCTGCCGTCCGCGCTCCGCGCCTTCCTGCTCACGCTCGCCGTCGTCGACGACCTGTTCGCGATCCTGATCATCGCGATCTTCTTCACCAGCGACCTGAACTTCGCCGCGCTCGGCGGCGCCGTCGCCGGGCTCGCCGTCTTCTGGGTACTGCTCCGCAAGAACGTCCGCGGCTGGTACGTGTACGTGCCGCTGGCCCTGGTCATCTGGGGCCTGATGTACAACAGCGGCGTCCACGCCACCATCGCCGGCGTCGCCATGGGCCTGATGCTCCGCTGCACCACCCGGGAGGGCGAGGAGCAGTCCCCCGGCGAGCACATCGAGCACCTGGTCCGGCCGCTCTCGGCGGGGCTCGCCGTGCCGCTCTTCGCGCTCTTCTCCGCCGGCGTCAGCGTCTCCGGCGGGGCGATCCACGACGTGTTCACCCAGCCGGTCACCCTCGGCGTGGTCCTCGGTCTCGTCGTCGGCAAGGCGATCGGCATCTTCGGCGGCACCTGGCTCGCCGCCCGCTTCACTCGGGCCGAACTCAACCCGGACCTGGCCTGGCCGGACGTGTTCGCGGTCGCGACCCTCGCCGGGATCGGCTTCACCGTCTCGCTCCTCATCGGCGAACTCGCCTTCGCCGGCGACGCCGACCTCACCGACGAGGTGAAGGCCGCCGTCCTGGTCGGCTCGCTCGTCGCGGCCGTCCTCGCCTCCGTCCTGCTGAAGCTGCGGGTCCGGAAGTACCAGGCCCTCGTCTCCGACGAGGAGCGCGACGACGACGAGGACGGCATCCCCGACATCTACGAACAGGACAACCCGGAGTACCACCTGCGGATGGCCGAGATCTACGAGCGGAAGGCCGCGGAACACCGCGAGCGCGCCCAAGTGGCGGGGGCATCGCGCGATGGGGCCGACCGTCCGGCATGATCTGATTCGGACCGTAGACACAAGGAGAGGGAGCAGCGATGAGCGACCCGTTCGACGGCACCGAGCGCAGCCTCGGCCAGCTGGTCGCCTCGGCGACCGCCGAGATGTCCGCGCTGGTGCACGATGAGATCGCCCTGGCCAAGGCCGAGATCCGACAGGACGTCAAGCGCGGCGCGATCGGAAGCGTGGCGGGCATCGCCGCCGCCGTCGTGCTGCTGTTCTCGCTGCCGATGCTGAGCTTCGCACTCGCGTACGCCATCAACACCTGGACCGGTGGGCACAACGGCAACGGGGGCTGGAACCTCGTCTGGTGCTTCCTGCTGTCCTTCGCCTTCAACGTGCTGGTCGCGGGGCTCCTCGGCCTGATCGCGTACGCCAAGTTCAAGAAGGTCAAGCCGCCGGAGAAGTCCATCGCCTCCGCCAAGCAGACGGCGGCGATCATGCAGAACGCGAAGCCGCACCCCCGTCCCGAGCAGCGCCCGGCCCTTGAGAAGGCCTCCGCTGTGGCACGCTCGTCCGTATGACCCTCCCCGAGAGCAGCAACGGCAACGGCGGGCCCGTACGGCTCGACGGGCCGTGGACCCACCGTGACGTGGCCGCCAACGGCGCCCGCTTCCACATCGCCGAGATGGGTGACGGCCCGCTGGTGCTGCTCCTGCACGGCTTCCCGCAGTTCTGGTGGACCTGGCGCCACCAGCTGCCGGCCCTGGCCGAGGCCGGGTTCCGGGCGGTCGCGATGGACCTGCGCGGGGTGGGCGGCAGCGACCGCACGCCACGGGGTTACGACCCCGCCAACCTGGCCCTCGACATCACGGGCGTCGTCCGGTCGCTGGGCGAGCCGGACGCGGCGCTCGTCGGGCACGACCTGGGCGGCTACCTCGCCTGGACGGCCGCCGTGATGCGGCCCAAGCTGGTGCGCCGGCTGGTGGTCTCGTCGATGCCGCACCCGCGCCGCTGGCGCTCGGCGATGCTCTCCGACTTCGCGCAGTCGCGGGCCGGCTCGCACGTGTGGGGCTTCCAGCGGCCGTGGGTGCCGGAGCGTCAGCTCGTCGCGGACGACGGGGCGCTGGTGGGCGAGCTGATCCGGGACTGGTCCGGGCCGAAGCCCGTCGACGAGGCGGCCGTCGAGGTGTACCGGCGGGCGATGTGCGTGCCGTCGACGGCGCACTGCTCGATCGAGCCGTACCGCTGGATGGTGCGGTCGCTGGCCCGCCCTGACGGCATCCAGTTCAACCGGCGGATGAAGCGGCCGGTCCGGGTGCCGACGCTGCATCTGCACGGCTCCCTCGACCCGGTGATGCGGACCCGCAGCGCAGCGGGGTCCGGCGAGTACGTGGAGGCGCCGTACCGCTGGCGGCTCTTCGACGGTCTCGGGCACTTCCCGCACGAGGAGGACCCGGTGGCCTTCACCACGGAGCTCGTCAGCTGGTTGAAGGACCCCGAGCCCGACCGCTGAGTCCCCGTCACGGGACGGGAGCCCGGACAAGGCGTACGGGTGTCCCTCGAACGGCCATGTGCCTCGCGCATACTCCAATTGGCGGGCCCGGGTGAGGTTACCGACCTTGGCCCCCGGGCAGACGTCGAGGTATGGGCTGGACGCACGACTACGGTGACACGACAGCACGCCGCTCGGCCACGGGGCCGGGCTCCCGCGAGAGGGGTGGCCCGCCGGACCAGGGCCACGCGGCGCAAGGGGTGGGGATCTCGCGCATCCTGCGCCGCCGGGCCCGCTGGGTCTCGGCCCGGCTCCGGCACCCCAGAGACACCGCCTAGTGCTGTGGCCGGAAAGGTTTGCCGGGTCGCGGCGTCCGGTGCGGTGCATCGCAAGGCGGAGGGCCTCGGCTCGTACTGGACGTACTCGCGAGGGCCGACAACGCGGCGAGGTGCCGTGCCGGGCGTCGCGACCCGGTGAACCTTTCCGGTCACAGCACTAGCCGCCCCGCGGGGCGGGGGATCAGAGGGCGCAGCCCTGGGTGTCGACCTGCTGGTCGGCGGTCCTGCCGCGCTCGATGTCCTCGCGGATCTCGTCGGCCGTCAGGGCGTATCCGGTGTTCGCGTCGTCGAGGGAGCGGGCGAAGATCACTCCGTACACCTCGCCGTCCTCGGTGAGGAGCGGACCTCCGGAGTTGCCCTGGCGGACCGTCGCGTAGAGCGAGTAGACGTCCCTGCGGACCTCGTCGCGGTGGTAGATGTCGGGACCCTTGGCACTGATGCGTCCGCGCACGCGGGCGGAGCGGACGTCGTACGAGCCGTTCTCGGGGAATCCGGCGACGATCGCGTCGTCGCCGCTGCGGGCGCCCTCGTCGGTGAAGTCCAGCGGCGTGGCCTTGAGGTCCGGCACGTCGAGGACGGCGATGTCACGCCGCCAGTCGTAGAGGACGACCTTGGCGTCGTAGAGCTTGCCCTCGCCGCCTATCTGGACGGTCGGTTCGTCCACGCCGCCGACGACGTGGGCGTTGGTCATGATGCGGCGGTCGGCGAAGACGAAGCCGGTGCCTTCGAGGACCTTGCCGCAGCTCTGCGCGGTGCCGACGACCTTCACGATGGAGCGCTGCGCGCGGGCGGCCACGGGGCTGTCGGCGAGCGCCGGGTCGGGCGGCAGGACGGGGGTGATCGGCTCGTTCGCGAAGGGGCTGAAGACCTGGGGGAAGCCGCTGCGGGCCAGGGTGGAGCTGAAGTCGTCGAACCAGCCGGAGGCCTGAGTCGGCATCACCTGCTCGACCCCGAGCAGCACCTTGGAGTTCCGGACCTCCTTGCCCAGGGTGGGCAGCGAGGTGCGGGCGAGGGCGGAGCCGATCAGCCATGCCACGAGCAGCATCGCGACGACGTTGACGAGAGCGCCGCCGGTGGCGTCCAGGGCGCGGGCCGGTGACCAGGTGATGTGACGGCGCAGCTTGTTGCCCAGGTGGGTGGTGAACGCCTGGCCGACGGAGGCGCAGACGATGACCACCATCACGAAGACGACGGTGGCCGTGGTCGAGACCTCGCTGTTGTCGGTGAGCTGGTCCCAGAGGATCGGGAGCAGCAGGACGGCGACGAGACCGCCGCCCAGGAAGCCGATCACGGAGAGGATTCCGACCACGAATCCCTGGCGGTAACCGATGATCGCGAACCACACGGCGGCGAGCAGCAACAGGATGTCCAGCACGTTCACCGTCAATAGCCTCGCAGATTCGTTTCCGGTCACCCGGGGCCGGCCGGCCCCACGGCCGGCGCGCCCGGGGGTCAGCCTGTCATGAGCGCCAGTCGAGTGGGACCTGCTTGGACCGGTCCCAGGCGCGCTCCCAGCCGGCGTAGTGGAACAGCCGGTCGATGACCCCGGCCGTAAAACCCCAGACCAGGGCGGATTCGACGAGGAACGCGGGGCCCTGGTGGCCGCTCGGGTGCACGGTCGTCGCGCGGTTCCCGGGGTCCGTGAGATCCGCCACGGGCACGGTGAAGACGCGGGCGGTCTCGCCGGGGTCGACGACGCCGACCGGGCTGGGGTCGCGCCACC
Source organism: Streptomyces sp. NPDC096079 (assembly GCF_040303145.1). Lineage (NCBI taxonomy): Bacteria > Bacillati > Actinomycetota > Actinomycetes > Kitasatosporales > Streptomycetaceae > Streptomyces > Streptomyces sp. NPDC096079. The sequence continues at coordinate 505,917 of NZ_JBEOST010000003.1, read as the reverse complement.
AGCCGAGGACGGGGGTGACGACGAAGCGGCTGACCGGGATGTAGAGCCGGGGCAGGACGCCGAAGAGCTGGACGCCCCGGGGGTCGAGGCCGGTCTCCTCCTCGGCCTCGCGCAGGGCGGCGCGCAGGAGTCCGCCGTCCGCCGGGTCGCCGTCCTCGGGGTCGAGGGCGCCGCCGGGGAAGGAGGGCTGTCCCGCGTGCGAGCGGAGGCTGCCGGACCGCTCCATGAGGAGCAGCTCGGGTCCGCGCTCGCCCTCGCCGAAGAGGACGAGGACGGCGGACTGGCGGCCCGCGCCGGTCTCGGGCGGCAGGAAGCGGCTCAGCTGCTCGGGCCGGATCGTGCGGGCGGCCCGGTCGACGGGCTCGAGCCAGTCGGGCAGCCCGTCGCGGCTGAGCAGGTCGGCCGCGCCGGGCCCGTGGATCTCTTCGTCAGTGCGCGTCATGGGCACCCCCGTGGTTCTCAACGCGATCGATGGACGGGTTCGTTCCCGGTGGGGTCGCCCCGGGAGCCGGTTCGGGCGTCCGGGAAGCCGGTTCGGGCGCCTCGGGAGCCGGTTCGGGCGTCCGGGAACGCCCCGGAGCCGGTTCGGGCGCCTGAGGTCGCCCCGGGAGCCGGTTCAGGCGTCGCCGCCCAGCGGGGGCGCCGGGCGGCCCGGGTAGCCGGCGGGCGGGTTGAGCCGCTGGCCGGGGAAGCCTCCCATCTCGTACTTGAGCAGCTTCCTCGCCTTCTCGGGGTCGGTCTCGCCCTCGCCGTACGCCGGGCAGAGGTGGGTGATGGGGCAGGCGCCGCAGGCCGGCTTGCGGGCGTGGCAGATCCGGCGGCCGTGGAAGATCACCCGGTGCGAGAGCATCGTCCACTCGCTCTTCGGGAAGATCGTGGCGACCTCGGCCTCGATCTTCACCGGGTCGTCGGACTCGGTCCACCGCCAGCGCCGGGCGAGGCGCATGAAGTGGGTGTCGACGGTGATACCGGGGACTCCGAAGGCGTTGCCGAGGACGACGAAGGCGGTCTTGCGGCCGACGCCGGGCAGCTTGACGAGGTCCTCCAGGCGGCCGGGGACCTGTCCGTCGAAGTCGTCCCTGAGGGCGGCGGCGAGCCCCATGATCGACTTGGTCTTTGCGCGGAAGAAGCCGGTGGGCCGGATCAGCTCCTCGACCTCCTCGGGGACGGCCGCGGCGAGGTCCTCGGGCGTGGGGTACTTCGCGAAGAGGGCGGGGGTCGTCTGGTTCACCCGCAGGTCGGTGGTCTGCGCCGAGAGGACCGTGGCGACGAGCAGCTCGAAGGGGTTGCGGAAGTCGAGCTCCGGGTGGGCGTACGGATAGACCTCGGCCAGTTCGCGGTTGATCCGGCGCGCCCGGCGGACCATCGCGAGCCGCGTCTCCGGCTTCGCAGCCTTCCGATTCGCGGCTTTCGCCCGTTTCGACACGCCGTGTTCGCCCACAGCGGAATCACCTTCGCCCGACACTCTTTCAGCCCCCTTGGCCTGCGCTCTCACCGGCGAGTTGGACACCCGGCCAGCCTAGGCGCCGACACCGACATCCGCCCCGGGCGTGGCCGATCAGAGCCCAATCGGGCCCCTGACGTACGGATGGGCGGCTCGGTACGTCAAACTTGTTGTGATTGATCGCACTGTTTTGTGCGTCCGGCATCATGGGACCCAGGTCCTTTGAGCAGGTCGACAGTAGGAGAGAACTCGTGGACGACGTTCTGCGGCGCGCCCCGCTCTTCGCGGCGCTCGATGACGAGCAGGCTGCCGAGCTGCGCGCCTCGATGAGTGAGGCGACGCTCGCCCGTGGCGACGCGCTCTTCCACGAGGGCGACCCCGGCGACCGCCTGTACGTGGTGACCGAGGGCAAGGTGAAGCTGCACCGCACCTCCCCCGACGGCCGCGAGAACATGCTGGCCGTCCTCGGCCCCGGCGAGCTCATCGGCGAGCTGTCCCTCTTCGACCCGGGCCCGCGCACCGCCACCGCCACCGCGCTGACCGAGGTCAAGCTCCTCGGCCTGGGCCACGGCGACCTCCAGCCCTGGCTGAACGCCCGCCCCGAGGTGGCCACCGCGCTGCTGCGCGCCGTCGCACGCCGGCTGCGCAAGACCAACGACCAGATGTCCGACCTGGTCTTCTCCGACGTGCCGGGCCGTGTCGCCCGTGCGCTCCTCGACCTGTCGCGCCGCTTCGGCGTGCAGTCGGAGGAGGGCATCCACGTCGTCCACGACCTCACCCAGGAGGAGCTGGCCCAGCTGGTCGGCGCCTCCCGCGAGACGGTCAACAAGGCGCTCGCCGACTTCGCCCAGCGCGGCTGGCTGCGCCTGGAGGCCCGTGCCGTGATCCTGCTGGACGTGGAGCGCCTCGCGAAGCGCTCGCGCTGAGCACCTCCGTACACGCGAAGAAGGCCGCCCCGGTCCGAGGACCGGGGCGGCCTTCCGCGTCCCCGGGGCCGTCCGGCACCCCGCGCGCCGGGCGCGGCTCTCCGGACGGCCCCGCGGGGCGGTCAGCGCTTGGAACCGTCCACGATCACCGGGGCGGAGCCGGCGTTCCCGCAGGGCACCGCGTAGACCGGGTTCTTCGTCGCGGCCTCCTTGTACGCCTCGATGCACTGGTTCATCAGGACCTTGTCCGTCAGCGAGTCGTTGAGGATCTTGTTGGCGCGGGCGATGCCCTCCGCCTCGATGCGACGGCGGTCGGCCTCGGCCTTGGCGGTACGGGAGGCCTCCGTGGCCCGCTCGGTGGCCTGCTGCTGCTGGATCTTGCGGTCGATCTGGGCCTGGAGGGAGTCCGACGGCTTCACGTTGCGCAGGTTGACCGTGGTCACGTCGATGCCGCGCGGCGCGAGACGCTCCGTGATCAGGCGGCCGATCTCGGCGTTGATCTTCTCGCGCTCGGAGGCGTAGCCCTGCTCGCTCGTGTAGTGCGCGAAGACGTTGCGGACGATCTCGCGGCTGTCCGGGTAGACGAGCCGCTGCTGGATGGCGTCCTCGCTGCCCGCGAGCTTGTACAGCTCGACGGACTTGGCCTGGTCGACCGACCACTTCACCGTGACCTCGGCGTACATGACGCCGCCCTGCGAGGAGCGGACCTCGACCACGTCCTTGTCGGAGAGGTTGAGGTCGACCGGGCGGGTGGAGAAGGTCGTGACGTCCGTGAACGGCGACTTGACGTGCATGCCCGAGGTCATGGGCGAGCCCACCTTGCCGAAGGCGACCGGCACGCCCACCTCGTACGCGCTGATCACGTACGTCATGCTCACGATCAGCGAGAAGAGGCCGGCCAGGACGGCACCGAGGGCGCCGAACTTCAGCCCGGTGGAGTCGTTGGCGCGGCCGACGAAAAAGAGCACCACTGCGGCTATGACCAGCAGGATGGCGATGACGAACACGGGCGTTCCCCCCGAAAGCTACGGCCAGAAGTAAGCGGAGCGTAAAACACGGGTCAGGGGCGTCAAAAGGCCGGGGGGCGCCTCGGGACAGGATCGTGACGACAGCTCCGAGCCCCCTCGGAGCTGTCGGCGCGCGGTCCTACACCAGACCCCGCTCCCTCAGGTACTCCAGCTGCGCCCGCACGGACAGCTCGGCCGCCGGCCACAGCGAGCGGTCCACGTCCGCGTACACACGGGCGACGACCTCCGCCGCCGTCCGGTGCCCCTCCTCGACCGCCGTCTCGACCTGTGCGAGCCGGTTCGCCCGGTGAGCCAGGTAGAACTCCACCGCGCCCTGCGCGTCCTCCAGGACCGGCCCGTGCCCCGGCAGGACCGTGTGCACCCCGTCGTCGACGGTCAGCGACCGCAGCCGCCGCAACGAGTCCAGATAGTCCCCGAGCCGCCCGTCCGGGTGCGCGACCATCGTCGTCCCGCGCCCCAGGATCGTGTCGCCCGTCAGCACCGCCCGGTCGGCCGGCAGATGGAAGGAGAGCGAGTCCGAGGTGTGCCCGGGCGTCGGGACGACCCGCAGCTCCAGGCCGCCGACCGTCACCACGTCCCCCGCGCCGAGCCCCTCGTCGCCGAGGCGCAGCGCCGGATCCAGGGCCCGCACGGCCGTCCCGGTGAGCTCGGCGAAGCGGCCGGCGCCCTCCGCGTGGTCCGGGTGGCCATGGGTCAGCAGGGTCAGCGCGACCCGCTTGCCGAGCTTCTCGGCGGTGTCGATCACCTGCCGGAGATGACCGTCGTCGAGCGGCCCCGGGTCGACGACCACGGCCAGTCCGGAGCCCGGCTCGGAGAGCAGCCAGGTGTTGGTGCCGTCGAGGGTCATCGCGGACGGGTTCGGCGCCAGGACGTTCACGGCGCGGTCCGTCGCGGGCCCGGAGACCACCAGTCCGCGCGGCTGCCCCGGCAGGGCGGCGGCGTCGCTCATCGCGCACCCCCCGTGGGGATGACCTTGGTGAACTCCTCGTGCCCCGGCCAGCTCAGGACCAGCTCGTCGCCCTCCAGACGGGCCTGCGCGAGGACGGGGGCCATGTCCTGCTCCCCGGCCGCCGCGAGCGCCTCGGCGGCCGTCCCGTACGGCTCCAGGGCGCGCAGGGTCGAGATCGTCGGCGGCATCATCGTCAGCTCGCCCCGGTCGTAGCCCGCGGCGGCCTCCGCCGGGCGGATCCAGACCGTGCGGTCGGCCTCCCCCGAGACGTCCCGGGTGCGCTGGCCGGGCGGCAGCGCCGCCACGAAGAACCAGGTGTCGAACCGCCGCTGTTCGAACTCCGGGGTGATCCAGCGGGCCCAGGCGCCCAGCAGGTCCGAGCGCAGGACGAGCCCGCGCCGGTCCAGGAAGTCCGCGAAGGACAGCTCCCGGGCGACCAGCGCCGCCCGGTCCCGCTCCCAGTCCTCGCCGGTCGTGTCGCCGACGACGCCGTCCTCGGTCTCCCCGGCGAGCAGCACGCCCGCCTCCTCGAACGTCTCGCGCACGGCGGCGCAGACCACGGCCTGGGCCTGCGCCGCGTCGTCGAGGCCGAGCCGGGCCGCCCACGTCTCCAGGGACGGACCCGCCCAGCGCACCGGCTGCTCGTCGCGCGGGTCGACGCCGCCGCCGGGGTAGGCGTACGCGCCGCCCGCGAAGGCCATCGAGGTGCGGCGGCGCAGCATGTGGACGTCGGGCCCGGCGGCCCCGTCCCGCAGCAGCAGGACGGTGGCGGCGCGCCGGGGCGCCACCGGGGTGAGCTCGCCGGCGGCGAGGGCGCGGATGCGGTCGGGCCACTCCGCCGGATACCACTGACCGTTCGACTGCTTCGGCTGCTTCGGCTGACCATTCGACATGGCCGGATGCTATGCGCAAGCATCGGAATGCACGAGAGCCGGTTTCCTCCCGAGGGAGAAAACCGGCTCCACGCGTGCGTACGGGCGATCAGGCCTCGACGAGCTCGACCTGGACCTCGACCTCGACCGGCGCGTCGAGCGGCAGCACGGCGACGCCGACGGCGCTGCGCGCGTGCACGCCCTTCTCGCCGAGGATGTCGCCGAGCAGCTCGCTGGCGCCGTTGATGACGGCGGGCTGACCGGTGAAGTCGGCGGCGGAGGCGACGAAGCCCACGACCTTCACGACGCGCTTGATGCGGTCGAGGTCACCGGCGACCGACTTCACGGCCGCGAGCGCGTTGAGCGCGCAGGTGGCGGCGAGCGCCTTGGCCTCCTCGGCCGTGACCTCGGCACCGACCTTGCCGGTCAGCTGGAGCTTGCCCGCCACCATCGGGAGCTGGCCCGAGGTGTAGACGTACACGCCGGACTGCACGGCCGGCTGGTAGGAGGCGATCGGGGGCACGACCTCGGGCAGGGTCAGGCCGAGCTCGGCGATCCGCGCCTCGACGGCCCCGCTCACGACTTGGCCCGCTTCAGGTAGGCCACGAGCTGCTCGGGGTTGTTCGGCCCGGGCACGACCTGGACGAGCTCCCAGCCGTCCTCGCCCCAGGTGTCCAGAATCTGCTTGGTCGCGTGCACCAGAAGCGGCACCGTGACGTACTCCCACTTGGTCATGGGGCCGACTGTATCCGCTGCCGTCCCGGCTCCCGCCCCGGCTCCCCCGAGGCTCCCCCTAGGTGGCTTCTCCGGGGCGGCCTGCTGATTGCGCGCGGCCGCCAGTGGTTAGGCTCGAGATCGTGAGCAGGCTCCAGGTCGTCAGCGGCAAGGGCGGTACCGGTAAGACGACGGTCGCCGCCGCCCTCGCCCTCGCCCTCGCGACGGAGGGGAAGCGCACCCTCCTCGTCGAGGTCGAAGGCAGGCAGGGCATCGCACAGCTCTTCGAGACGGAAGCCCTTCCGTACGAGGAGCGCAAGATCGCCGTCGCGCCGGGCGGCGGCGAGGTGTACGCGCTGGCGATCGACGCCGAGCGCGCGCTCCTCGACTACCTCCAGATGTTCTACAAGCTGGGCGGTGCCGGACGGGCCCTGAAGAAGCTCGGCGCGATCGACTTCGCGACGACGATAGCGCCGGGCGTCCGGGACGTGCTGCTGACCGGGAAGGCCTGCGAGGCGGTCCGGCGGCGCGAGAAGGACGGCCGCCCGGTCTACGACCACGTGGTCATGGACGCGCCGCCCACCGGCCGGATCACCCGCTTCCTCAACGTGAACGACGAGGTCGCGGGCCTGGCCAGGATCGGCCCGATACACAATCAGGCGCAGGCCGTCATGCGGGTCCTCAAGTCCCCCGAGACCGCCGTGCACCTGGTGACCCTCCTGGAGGAGATGCCGGTCCAGGAGACCGCTGACGGCATCGCGGAGCTGCGGGCCGCCGAGCTGCCGGTGGGCAGGGTCGTGGTGAACATGGTCCGCCCGCACGTCCTGGACGAGGCGGCGGTACGGGCGGCCTCCGGCGACCACCGGGACGCGATCGCGCGGACGCTGGCCGCCGCCGGCGTCACGGGCGGCGCGCGCCTGGTCGAGCCGCTCCTGGACCAGGCGGCCGAGCACGCGCGACGGGTGGAGCTGGAGCGGACGCAGCGCTCGGCCCTGGACGGCGTCGGCGTCCCCTCGTACGAACTCCCCTTCCTCGGGGACGGAGCGGACATCGCCGGGCTCTACCGGCTGGCGAAGGAACTGCGGAAGCAAGGGGTGGGCGCGTGACGGAGAAGGCGGGCGCCGAGACGACGGCCGCGGGGGCGACCGACGACACGGGTACAGGGGGCGACGAGGGCTCCGGGCGGGACGCGGGGACGAGGCGGGACGACGGCCACGGGCGAGACGGGGCGACCGGGCACGACGACGGCCACGGGCGGGACTCGGGGACCGGGCACGACCACGGCCACGGGCGAGACGGGGCGACCGGGCACGACGACGGCCACGGGCGGGACTCGGGGACCGAGCACGACGACGGGTCCGGGATCGATCGCGCGCCCCGGCTCGACCTGGATCCGCTGCTCGACGACCGGGGCACCCGCATCATCGTCTGCTGCGGCGCCGGCGGGGTCGGGAAGACGACCACGGCGGCGGCCCTCGGCGTGCGGGCGGCGGAGCGCGGCCGGCGGGTCGTCGTCCTCACCATCGACCCGGCGCGCCGGCTCGCCCAGTCCATGGGCATCGACTCCCTCGACAACACGCCCCGCAAGGTCGACGGCATCAAGGGCTCCGACGGCGGAGAACTGCACGCCATGATGCTCGACATGAAGCGGACCTTCGACGAGATCGTCGAGGCGCACGCGGACCCCGAGCGGGCGCGGGCGATCCTGGAGAACCCCTTCTACCAGTCCCTGTCCGCCGGCTTCGCCGGTACGCAGGAGTACATGGCGATGGAGAAGCTGGGCCAGCTCCGGGCCCGCGACGAGTGGGACCTGATCGTCGTCGACACCCCGCCGTCCCGGTCCGCGCTCGACTTCCTGGACGCGCCGAAGCGGCTCGGGTCCTTCCTCGACGGGAAGTTCATCAAGCTGCTGATGGCCCCGGCGAAGGTGGGCGGCCGGGCCGGGATGAAGTTCCTCAACGTCGGCATGTCGATGATGACGGGGACCCTGGGAAAGCTGCTCGGGGGTCAGTTCCTCAAGGACGTGCAGACGTTCGTGGCCGCGATGGACACGATGTTCGGCGGTTTCCGGACCCGCGCGGACGCCACGTACAAGCTGCTCCAGGCCCCGGGCACGGCCTTCCTCGTGGTCGCCACACCGGAGCGGGACGCGCTGCGCGAGGCCGCGTACTTCGTGGAGCGGCTGGCCGCCGAGGACATGCCGCTGGCCGGGCTCGTCCTCAACCGAGTCCACGGCAGCGGCGCCGCGCGTCTTTCGGCCGAGCGGGCGCGGGCCGCCGCGGAAAATCTTGACGAGGGGCGCATTGTGGATCAGGGCGACGGGAAGGCTGGACACGGTGGCTCCCCGGCCACCGGAACCGAGCGCCAGCCCGAGCCCGATCCCGAGCACGAGCCGAACGATCTCGCCACCGCCGCCGCACTGTCCGTATCCGAGGCTGCCCCCACAGCCGACCCGGCACAGGAAACACCGGCACAACCCACAGACGCATCGGACGTCGACGTGCGTCATCTCACCGCGGGACTTCTGCGCCTGCATGCCGAGCGCATGCGGGTGCTCGCGCGTGAGCAGCGCACGCGCGACCGCTTCACCGCGCTCCACCCCGAGGTGGCGGTGACCGAAGTGGCCGCCCTGCCCGGCGATGTGCACGACCTCGCCGGGCTGCGGGCCATCGGTGACCGGCTCACGGCGGGGCGGACGCCCTCGGCCTGAGCCGTCTCGCGTACGAGTACCCGTATCCGTACTCGTACCCGCGTCTTCTCGTACGGGTCGGGGCTAGCCGACCGCGGCGTACGCCTCGTACGTGGCGTCGTCGTCGATCGCGACGGGCAGCAGGCCCGCGCCGCGCTCGTACTCGGTGCGCGCGGTCTCCAGGAGCCGGCGCCACGAGGTGACGGTCGGCCTGCGGCGCAGCAGGGCACGGCGCTCGCGCTCCGTCATGCCGCCCCACACACCGAATTCCACGCGGTTGTCGAGGGCGTCGGCGAGACACTCGGTCCGCACCGGGCATCCGGTGCACACCGCCTTTGCCCTGTTCTGTGCCGCTCCCTGCACGAAAAGTTCATCCGGATCGGTAGTGCGGCAGGCCGCCTGCGCACTCCAGTCAGCTACCCAGCCCATACCGGCGCCGTCCTCTCCCGAATCGAGGCTCCCCCACGGCGGCAGCGGCATATTCACCGCTGCCAGTTGGGACGTTACGGAAGGTGGGCACAGCGCAACACCCCCTTCGGGCCCAATCTTGAATGGCCCGAACGGACTATGCGTGCGCGTCAGATCACCCAGGGGAGTGATCGAAGGACATGCGTGTGATACGGGACATACCGGACGGATATGCCCTTCCTCGGCGGGGTCGCTTCGGACACCGCGTGACGCATGAGCCGGAATCGGACACGAGCTTCCCGTGTTTCGGGGTCACGGGAATTCATACCGATGTCACGCACGGGTCTTGATGCACGACCACACTGCTGTGACAGTTGGGAGCAGCTTAGGCCAAGGCATACACGTGTGTCCGGCGAATGCGAACGTAGGCCGTCGACGCCCGGGGCCCACCGCCCGGATGTCACGGTCTGGTACGCGAACGCTCCGGGAAGCCCCTGCTCACCCTGATCGCACAGCTCTACGGATTAGGCTGCCCCTCATGGCAAAGAAGCGCTCGGGCGGTGGTCTGACCGGGACCCAGCAGGCCGCCAAGTTCCTCGGTGTCAGTGTGCTCGCCGGAGCCGTGCTGGCGGGCATCGCCCTGCCCGCGGCCGGGGCACTCGGACTGGCCGCGAAGGGCACGGTGGAGGGGTTCGACGAGATCCCCTCCAACCTGAAGACCCCACCGCTGAGTCAGCGCACCACGATCCTGGACGCCGAGGGCGGTCTGATCGCCACGGTGTACTCGCGGGACCGGCAGGTCGTACCGATCGACAAGATCTCCCCGTACATGCAGAAGGCGATCGTCGCGATCGAGGACGGTCGTTTCTACGAGCACGGGGCGATCGACCTCAAGGGCGTGCTGCGCGCCATCAACCGCAACGCGCAGTCGGGCGGGGTCGCGCAGGGCGCGTCCACGCTGACCCAGCAGTACGTGAAGAACGTCTTCGTCGAGGAGGCCGGTGACGACCCCGAGAAGGTCGCGCAGGCCACCCAGCAGACCATCGGCCGCAAGGTCCGCGAGCTGAAGTTCGCGATCCAGGTCGAGGAGGAGCTGGGCAAGAAGAAGATCCTGGAGAACTACCTCAACATCACGTTCTTCGGCCAGCAGGCCTATGGCATCGAGGCCGCCTCCCAGCGGTACTTCTCCAAGCACGCCGCCGACCTCGACCTGGGCGAGGCGGCGATGATGGCCGGACTCGTCCAGTCGCCGAGCCGCTACGACCCGATCAACGACATCCAGGAAGCCACGAAGCGCCGCAACGTGGTCCTCCAGCGGATGGCCGACGTGAAGGACATCAGCCAGGCCGAGGCGGACAAGGCGAAGGCCACCCCCCTGAAGCTGAAGGTCAAGACGCCGAAGAACGGCTGCATCACCGCCGTCGACGGCGCCGGCTTCTTCTGCGACTACGTCCGCAAGACGATCCTCAACGACGCGACCTTCGGCAAGACGGCCGAGGAGCGGCAGAAGCTGTGGAACCTGGGTGGTCTCACCATCAGGACCACGCTCGACCCGCGCGCCCAGGCCGCCGCCAACGAGGCCGCCGTAGCGAAGATCAACAAGGACGACCCGGTCGCCGCCTCGGTGGTCCAGGTCCAGCCCAAGACCGGCCGCATCCTGGCGATGGGTCAGTCCCGCCCGTACGGCCTCGACCAGAAGCAGCACCAGACGACCCTGAACCTCGCCGTCGGCAGCAAGATGGGCGGCACGACGTACGGCTTCCAGGTCGGTTCGACGTTCAAGCCGATCACGGCGGCGGCGGCGCTCGAGAAGGGCATCAGCCCGGCCCAGAGCTTCAACGACCCGGCGCAGATCAACATCGGCGAGAACGAGTACACGCGCTGCGACGGCAAGCCCTCCGGTTACGCGAACTGGGAGGTGAACAACGAGACCAAGTCCGAGAAGGGCGTCTATGACATGACCAGCGCCCTCGGCAAGTCCATCAACACCTACTTCGCCCGCCTGGAGCAGATGGCCGGTCTCTGCGAGACGCTGACCATGGCGAAGAACGTCGGCTACGAGCGCGAGCTGGGCAAGCCCATCAAGCAGAGCCCGTCCGTCACCCTCGGCAGCATCGAGAGCACCCCGCTCGACATGGCGTCCGTCTACGCGACCTTCGCCAACCGCGGCATCTACTGCACCCCGGTCGCCATCGAGTCGATCAAGGCCGCCAACGGCGACAAGCTGAACGTGCCGCAGACCAAGTGCACCCGGGCCATGAGCGACCGGACCGCCGACACCGTCAACCAGATGCTGAAGGGCGTCGTCGAGGACGGCACCGGTACGAAGGCCGGTCTCAGCGACCGCGACAACGCGGGCAAGACCGGTACGACCAACGACCGCAAGGACGCCTGGTTCGTCGGCTACACCCCGAACCTGTCCACCGCCGTCTGGGTCGGCGACGACGTCGGCGAGAAGAAGTCGATGTACGACATCACCATCGGCGGCGAGTACTACGAAAAGGTCTGCGGTGGCTGCCTCCCCGGCCCCATCTGGAAGATCGCGATGACGGGCGCCCTGGACGCGGGCCAGACCCCGGGCTTCGTGCCCGTCGCCGTGCCTCGGGCCCAGCAGCCCAAGGACCCGGAGAAGGAGGGCGACGAGGGCCCGAACAAGCCCCGGAAGCCCGGCAACAACAAGCCCGGCGACAAGCCGACCGACCCGATCGGCGGGATCACGCTCCCGCCGGATCTGATCGGCGGCGGGGACGGACGCGGCAACGGCCGCGGCGGAAACCGCTGACGCGCCACTGATACGAGGAGGGGCGCCCCACCGGCCGGTGGGGCGCCCCTCCTCGTACGTGCTCCGCGGATCGGTCCGCCGGCCGGATCAGCCCGCGAGGTCGATCAGGTCCGCGAGGTCGATCAGGTCCGCGAGGTCGATCCGTCCGCGAGGTCGATCGGTCCGCGAGCCGGATCAGCCCGCGAGGAGCTTCTTCACCGCGGCGGCGACGCGGCCGCCCTCGGCCTGGCCCGCCACCTTCGGGTTCACGATCTTCATGACGGCGCCCATGGCACGCGGCCCCTCGGCACCGCCCGCCTTCGCCTCCTCGACGGCCGCCGCGACGATCCCGTCGAGCTCCTCGTCGCTGAGCTGCTTCGGCAGGTACGCGTCGAGGAGGACGCCCTCGGCCTGCTCGCGCTCGGCCGACTCGGGGCGACCGCCCTTGGCGAAGGCGTCCGCGGCCTCGCGGCGCTTCTTCGCCTCCTTCGCGATCACCTTCAGCACCTCGTCGTCGGAGAGTTCGCGCTTGCTGGTGCCCGCGACCTCCTCCTTCGTGATCGCGGTGATGGTGAGCCGCAGGGTCGAGGAGCGCAGTTCGTCGCGCTCCCGGATCGCGGCGTTGAGGTCGTCCTGGAGCTTCGCCTTGAGCGTGGTCATGGGGTCAAGTGTGGCAGGTGCGCCGCCCCCACCGCCCGCGCATTTCGGGTCGGCGGGTCTGCGACGATGGTGCGATGCGCGCACGGTACGGGATCCCCCTGAAGATCACGGCAGGCCTCACGGCGACGGCAGCGGCCGGAGTCGTCTACGCGGCGGGCTTCGAAGCCCGCTCCTTCCGGCTCCGCCGGGTGACGGTCCCGGTCCTCCCGCGCGGCATGCGCGACCTGCGGGTCCTCCAGGTCTCCGACATCCACATGGTGACCGGACAGCGCAAGAAGCGGGCCTGGCTGCAGTCCCTCGCCGGGCTCCGCCCCGACTTCGTCGTCAACACCGGCGACAACCTCTCCGACACGGAGGCCGTGCCGGAGGTGCTCGACGCGCTCGGGCCGCTCATGGAGTTCCCCGGCGTGTACGTCTTCGGCTCCAACGACTACTACGGCCCCATGCTGCGCAACCCGGCCCGCTACCTCCTGGAGAAGGTGCAGGGGAAGCACGGCCTCAACGGCAACCCGCCGGTCGTCGGCGCCGTGCACAACCCGTGGGAGGACCTGCGGGACGCCTTCGACGCGGCCGGCTGGGTCAACCTGACCAACACCCGCGGCCGGCTGAAGCTGCCGCAGGCCGAGCTCGCCTTCACCGGCCTCGACGACCCGCACATCAAGCGCGACCGGTACGAGCGGGTGGCCGGCGGCCCCGACGAGTCGGCCGACTTCACGGTGGGCGTCGTGCACGCCCCGTACCTGCGGGCGCTCGACGCGTTCACGGCCGACGGGTACGAGCTGGTCCTCGCCGGGCACACCCACGGCGGCCAGCTGTGCATCCCCTTCTACGGGGCGCTGGTCACCAACTGCGACCTGGACACGGACCGGGTGAAGGGCCTCTCCACGCACACCGTCGCCGACCGGACCTCGTACCTCCACGTCTCGGCGGGCTGCGGCACCAACCGCTTCACCCCCGTCCGCTTCGCCTGCCCGCCCGAGGTCACCCTGCTCACCCTGACGGCGCGCGCCTGACCACCCGCGGTGGGGGCACGCTCCCGCCCCACACCGCGGCCGTGCCGGCCTCGGCCGTGATGCCGCCCGCCGCGGCCGTCGGCCTGGACCGCATCCGACCTGCGCCGAGGTCCCCCGAATACCGGATTTCGTCTGAGCGCGCGCGTGGGCTAAAGTAATCGATGTCGCCGCGACGTGAAGAACAAAGCAGCGACATCGGGGTGTAGCGCAGCTTGGCAGCGCGCTTCGTTCGGGACGAAGAGGTCGTGGGTTCAAATCCCGCCACCCCGACAGCCGTAAGACCAGTTCAGGGGCCTGATCCGCGCAAGCGGGTCGGGCCCCTGAGTGGTTTCCGGGGACGTCCTGAGCCCCGCCCGCCCGCTCCCCTGACTCCTGGGGGTGATCCTTGGCCGTCGGCTGGCGGGTCTCCCGCCCACGGAGGGCGTTCCTGTCGATCATCCGGTACGTACCCGCACGCGGCTCCACGTGAAGGAAGCTCCGGAATGGCGATCCCCCAGACCACGGCACATGTGTCCCCTGCCGAACGCGCGACCCCGAAGGCCCGCATCTACGCGATGCTCGACACCGACGGGGACGGAGTGGCGTCGAAGCACGACTACTTCGTCCGGATCGACCGCGCCCAGCGGGCGACCGGGCGCAGCGACGACGACCCCCTGGTCGTCGCCGCACGCGCCACCGGTGAAAGGGCCTGGGCCGCGATGGACGCCAACGGCGACGGCGTGATGACGTACGAGGAGTACATCGCCTGGGTGGACGCGGAGAAGTTCGACACCATCTGCCAGTACGCCCTGGGCGCGCTGTTCGACCTCGCCGACGCCGACCGGGACGGCGCACTGGACCGCGCCCAGTTCACGATGCTTCGCCAGGCCCTCGGCAACCCGGCCGACAACGCCGGGACCGCCTTCGACGCGCTGGACAGCGACGGCGACGGGCGCGTCGGGCGCGTCGAGTACCTGGCCTCGATCCGCGCGTACGTCACGGGCGAGGACTCCCCCATGGGCGACGCGCTGTACTGACCGGCCCGGTCAGATCACCGGGGGGCGGCCCAGGCGGGTCATGTGGAGGACCGTGGTCCAGCGCATCGGGCTGCGGGGGCCGCAGGAGCGGCGGACGCCCTCGGCGAAACCGCCGAACCAGGCCTTGAGGCCCGGCAGGGAGCGGGTGCGGGCCAGGGTCAGCAGCGTCCACACGCCCAGGTAGACGGGGACGAGCAGGACCGGCAGGTTGCGCTTGGCCAGCCAGACGCGGTTGCGGGCTGTCATCCGGTAGTAGACGGCGTGCCGGGCCGGGCTGGTCTTCGGGTGCTGGAGGAGGAGCTCGGGGGCGTACAGGACCTTCCAGCCCGCGTCGAGGGCACGCCAGGCGAGGTCGGTCTCCTCGTGGGTGAAGAAGAAGTCCTCCGGCCAGCCGCCGATCCGGTCGAGCATCGCCATCGAGAGGCCGTGGCCGCCGCCGAGGAAGGTGGTGACCTCGCCGCCGCGCAGCGGGTCCTTCGCCCCGAGCCGGGGGACATGCCGGCGCTGGGTCTCGCCGGTCTCGTCGGCGATGCGGAACGAGACGATGCCGAGTCGCGGGTCCGCCTCGTACAGGTCCGCGAGGCGGCGGAAGACGTCCTCGTCGACGAGGAGCCCGTCGTCGTCGAGGTCCACGACGATGTCGACGTCGCCGAACGCGCGGAGCGTCTCGATCGCGACGTTGCGCCCGCCCGAGACACCCCGGTTCTCCGGGAGTTCGATGCCGGTGACGCCCTCGGGCAGGGCCGGGAGCGACCCGGTGCCGTTGCCGACGACGACGATCCGGGCGGCGGGCTCGTCCTGCCCCGCCACGGCGTCGAGCAGCGCCCGCAGCTCGGCCGGGCGCGTGCCCATCGTCAGTACGGCCACACCTACACGCGGTCGCGCCACGCCCCACTCCGTCCATGTCCGCCGGAACTCGCTCCGGGCCGCGATGCTAACCGGCCGACGACACCTTCCGTTCACCCGGACCACGGGTGTCGTGCACCGGCTGTGGGCGTGGAGGGGGGAGCGCGGCGAGAGGCGGGAGCGGGCGGCTCTACGCTGGTTCTCTTCCGTCAGGTTGATCGATCGTCGAAAGGGTGGTCTCCAGGTGCTGGTCGCGGACCGATATCGGCTTCATGTGTGTATCGGCCGGGGCGGCATGGGCGAGGTGTGGCAGGCCACCGACGAGGTCCTCGGCCGGTCCGTGGCCGTGAAGCTGATGCTGGCCCAGGCGACCGACCCGTCCGCCGGTGACCGCTTCCGCCTGGAGGCGCAGACCGCCGCACGGCTGAGTCACCCGCACGTGGTGGGCGTCTTCGACTTCGGTACATGGGACGGAAAGCTGTTCCTGGTCATGGAGTTGGTGGAGGGCGACAGCCTTCAGGGCAGCCCGACCGATCCGCTGATCATGCCGGCCGAGCGGGTCGCGGTCGTCGCCGCGCACGCCGCCGCCGGGCTCGCGGCCGCGCACCGGCAGGGTGTCGTGCACCGCGACATCAAGCCGGGCAACCTCCTCGTCGACGCCGAAGGCACCGTCAAGCTGGCCGACTTCGGCATCGCCCGGTTCGTCGACGACCCCTCGGCCGCACTCACGACGACGGGTCAGATCGTGGGCACGGGGCTCTACCTCGCGCCCGAGCGGGCCCTCGGGCAGCCCGCGTCCCCGGCCTCCGACGTGTACTCGCTGGGCTGTGTGCTGTACCAACTGCTCACGGGAAGACCCCCGTTCCGCGCCGACACCGCGACGGCCCTGCTCTACCAGCACATCGACACCGCTCCGGTGCCGCCGAGCCGGCTCGGGGCCGGGCTGCCGCCCGCCTTCGAGACGTATCTGCTGAGCCTGCTCGCGAAGCAGCCGGAGCAGCGGCCCTCGGCCCAGGCGATCGCGGACTGGTTCTCGTCCGGCGCCTGGCGCTCCTACCCCGGTGCCGTGATCCCGGGTCCGGCCCAGGCGCCCCATCAGCCCCCGCACACCCCCGGCCGGGCCGCCGCGGCCCCGAGGTCCGGCGGGCCCGCGCCGCTGCCCATGCCGGCGCCGGCGCACACGCCCGCGCCGACCCCGCCGCCGGTGAACCGGCCGCCCGTGACCCGGAGCGCGTCCGCCGCCCGGCGCCGCCCCGGCCCGGCGAGCAGCGGCGGGCTCGCGGAGCTGTCCCGGCGCCGTCCCCGCAAGACGGCAGCGGTCGCCGGGGCCATCGCCTTCGTGGTCTTCCTGATCATCGGGATGGCCTGGCTGTCATAGCCAGGTCTACCTGATCACCGGACGGCCCGGCTGTCATAGCCACGTCTTCCTGATCACCGGACGGCCCGGCTGTCATAGCCACGTCTTCCTGATCACCGGACGGCCCGGCTGTCATAGCCACGTCTTCCTGATCACCGGGACGGCCCGGCTGTCCCCGCCCCCGGCCGCTCAGTACGGTCTCGGCGCCATCACGTGCGCCTCCCCGTCCGTCTCCGCGAGCAGCAGGCAGCGCGGTACGCCGGGGCCCGGGGTCGCGCGGACGGTCACCGGTGTCGGCGGGTCGGTCGGCAGCTCGATGACGACGGTGACCGGCCGGTCGGAGCGGGTCGTCGCGTGGCCGGTCTCCTTGCCGTCGACGAGCACCTCGACGACGGGCGTGTGCCCGGTCTGCACGGTCGCGGAGACCGAGTGCCCGAGGTAGTCGATGTGGAAGTGGTGGCGTGCCCTCATGGGCCACCTCCGAACCGCCGGAATGGGGCACGCGCCGCCGGAACGGGGCGCGTACCTCCAGCGTAGGCACGGTCCGCCGGTCCCGCCGCTCCGAAGTGCGGTCGTAGTGGCCCGGTGTTCAGATGGACCGGTACGCAGATCAGCGCCCGCCCGGAACGGAGCATCTGGCCCATGAGCGACGCCCTGCCCTCCTTCGGGGACACCACCGACTTCGACAGCGCCGACCGGGGCTTCGTCGGCACCCTCGTCCCCGGGGTCGTGAAGGCCGGAGACGGCCGGGTGATCTGGGACAACGACGCCTACGCCTTCCTCAAGGGCGACTGCCCGGACACCGCTCATCCCAGTCTGTGGCGGCAGGGGCAGCTCGCGGCGCGCCAGGGCCTGTACGAGGTCACGGGGGGCGTCTACCAGGTCCGCGGCCTGGACCTCTCCAACATGACACTCGTCGAGGGCGAGCGCGGGGTGATCGTCATCGACCCGCTGATCTCCGTGGAGACGGCGGCCGCCGCCCTCGCGCTCTACCGGGAGCACCGGGGCGAGCGGCCCGTGACAGGAGTGATCTACACCCACTCGCACGGTGACCACTTCGGCGGGGTCCGCGGTGTCCTCCCGCACGGCAGCGAGGACGGCGTCCCGATCCTGGCCCCCGCCGGCTTCCTGGAGCACGCGGTCAGCGAGAACGTGTACGCGGGCGCGGCGATGACCCGCCGGGCGAGCTACATGTACGGCGTCGGGCTCCCGAAGGCGCCGGACGGCCAGATCGGCGTGGGCCTCGGCCAGGGCGCCTCCACCGGCACCATCAGTCTGATCCCGCCGACCGTGGACATCACGGAGACCGGGCAGCGGGAGACGGTCGACGGCGTGCGGATCGTCTTCCAGCTGACGCCGGGCACCGAGGCCCCGTCCGAGATGAACTTCCTCTTCCCCGACCACCGGGCCCTGTGCCTGGCGGAGAACGCCACGCACAACATGCACAACGTGCTCACCCTGCGCGGGGCGGTCGTCCGGGACTCCCGGATCTGGGCCCGCTACCTGGACGAGGCGATCGAGTACTTCCACGGCCAGTACGACGTGGGCTTCGCGTCGCACCACTGGCCGACCTGGGGACACGACAACGTGGTGCGGTTCCTGGCCGAGCAGCGCGACCTGTACGCGTACATGCACGACCAGACCCTCCGCCTGCTCAACGAGGGATGGACGGGCGCCGAGATCGCCGAGCGGATCGAGCTGCCGCCGGCCCTGGCGAAGGCCTGGCACGCCCGCGGCTACTACGGCTCGCTGAGCCACAACGCCAAGGCGGTCTACCAGCGGTACCTCGGCTGGTACGACGGCAACCCGGCGCACCTGTGGGAGCACCCGCCGGTGGAGCTCGCGCGGCGCTACGTGGACGTGGCGGGCGGCCCCGCAGAGGCGCTCGCCAAGGCCCGCGCGTACGCCGAGGGCGGCGACCTCCGGTTCGCCGCGACCCTGCTCGGCCACGTGGTGTTCGCCGACCCCGGGAACGAGGAGGCGAAGGGGGCCCTCGCCGGGGTGTACGAGAAGCTCGGGTACGGCGCCGAGAACGCCACCTGGCGGAACTTCTACCTGCGCGGCGCCCAGGAGCTGCGGCAGGGCGTCACGGGCGACATGGTCGACACGACGAACCCCGAGATGGCGATGGCCCTGACCGTCCCCATGCTGATCGACTCGATCGCGATCGCCGTCGACGGGCCGCGCGCCTGGGACGAGGACCTGACCATCGACCTGGTCCTGCTGGACGGCCCGACGGACGCGGGCGAGCGGCACCGCCTCACCCTGCAGCACGGCGCCCTGACCCACCGCGTGGTCGCCGAGCCCCGGACGCCCGCCGGCCTCGTCCTCACGCTCGGGAAGGCCCAACTGCTGGGGCTGCTCGACGGAAAGGGCCTTCAGGAGCTCGGGGTCGGGGTGGAGGGCGATCCGGGCCTGCTCGCCCGGCTCTTCTCGTACGTGACGAAGCCCGACGCCCAGTTCCCCATCGTCACCCCCTGACCGGCGGAGGAGTCACCGGATGAGCCACGCCAGGACGCCCAGCAGGATCAGCGTCAGACAGATCCCGAGGTTGACCACCTTGTACTGGAGGAAGACCGCGACGAACTCGCGGATCGTCGCCGAGGGCCAGAAGTAGGCGGCGGTCGGCGAGCCGACCACCTGTCCGTCGATCCCCGCTCTCCGCGCCATCAGGGCGGCCCGGAAGGCGTGGAAGTTGTTGGTGACGATCACGCAGGAGGAGCCCGGCCGGTCCCGCTCCATCAGCTCCTTGCTGAAGAGCATGTTCTCCTCGGTGGTGCGCGAGCGGTCCTCGCGCAGCACCGCCCCGGCCGGGAAGCCGCCGTCGATCAGGTAGTCGGCCATCGCGTGGGACTCGGGCAGCTCCTCGTCGGGGCCCTGTCCGCCGGAGGTGATGAGGACGGGCGCGTCCCCGCCGCGGGCGGCGAGCATCTCGAACACCTCCCGGCCCCGGTCCAGGCGGCTCGCGAGGAGCGGCGGCACCCGGCGACCCCCGATCAGTCCGGAGCCGAGGACCACCACGTAGTCGGCGTCGCGGCGGAGCCTCAACCGGCCGTACAGGTAGGCGTAGCCGACGAAGCACACGAACAGGAACGAGACGTAGCCGAGGAGCAGGAGGCTGGTCCCCGTGATCAGGCCCAGGACCGGGGAGCCGGTGGCCGCGGTCACCCCCGTCAGGGCCATGACCCCGAAGATGGCGAGTCCGGCGAGGAGCGCGAGCAGGTTGGCCGGGCTCCTGCCCTCTCTGCGGAGCATCTTCACGCCGTTGGCGCACAGCAGCCCGGCGAGGACGGCGGGGCCCAGGCCCAGCACGAGCACCAGGACGACCATCACGGTCTCGGCGAGCCCGGGAGGGGCGTCGTCGATCCCGGAGAGCAGGCCGATGCCGAGGAAGGTGACGGCGAGGCCCAGGTACACGGCGTTGCCGAAGCGACGCCGGTCGCGCAGGACGCCGACCATGGCGAGCAGGAGGCAGACGGCGGCCACGACGAAGGCGAACATGCCGACATCGTAGGCACCGGGACCGACGGCGGGGCGGGTGAACTCCGCGCCCTGTGGACAACCCGGTGCCGGACCTAGACCTCGCCCGACAGCGCGAACAGCCCCCGCCGCGCGCCCTCTTCGTACGCGCTCCGCAGCTCCGGGTCGAAGAGCAGCGCCCCGAGGGCCTCCTCGCCCCGGATGCGCGTGACCACGCAGTACTCCGCCGGACGGTACGAGGAGTCGAAGACCGAGTTCCGCAACAGGTCCACGGCCCCCAGGAGATGGGCCGCCGCGTCGTGCTGCCCCTCCATCGCCCGCATCTGTGCCAGGAGTTCCGCCGCGCAGGCCGCGCCCACCGCGGAACCGAGCCGCAGATGCTCGCGCAGCGCCCGCCGGGCGTACTCCGAAGCCCGCTCCCGGTCCCCGTCCCAGGCGCCGAGTTCGGCCCGTACGTGATAGGCCCAGGCCTCCGCGAACACGTCACGGCCCACCCAGGCCCGACGGCTCTCGCGGTCCAGGTCGCCCTGGTCGAGCGCCTCCTGCGCGCCCTCCGGGTCGGAGCGGCAGAGGGAGAGCGCGAGCCCGACCCAGCAGGCCCGCCGGGTCGGGCCGAACTCCGGGTGCTCCTCCATCAGGGCGAGGGCCTCCCGGAACTCGGCCGCCGCCGCGCGCGTGCGTCCCTGGTAGAGCGCGGTCGCTCCGCGCAGATGGGCCAGGAGCGACAGACATCGCTCGTCGCCGTCCCGTACGGCCGCGGCCCAGGCCTGGGCGAGGAGCGGATCGGCGTCCTCGGGGCGGCCCGACTCCAGCTCCAGGAAGGCGGCGAGCCACAGGGCGCGGGCGGGCGGCGGTCCCGGGTGCAGGCTGAGGGCGTGGCGCAGCCGGGTGCGGCCCTCGGCGATCCGCCCGCAGGCCACCCACAGGAACCACAGGGAGACCGCGATCTCGACGGACGTCTCGGCCTCGGCGCTCGGCGAGAGCGGCGCGGTCGTCGGGTCCATGGCGGCCGCCAGGTCGGGCAGTTCGCGCAGCGCGAGGTCCCGGGCGTCGATCTGCCGGCCCCGCTGCCACCAGTCGGCGGCGCGCCGGGCCACCTTCACGCACCACCTGCGGTGGTGCAGGAGGACGGCCCAGCGGTCACCGCGCGCGGTGAGCCGGCGGGCGCCGACGGCGCGCATCGGGTGCGGCATCCAGTAGCGGGGCAGGCCGTCCTCGCCGTCGAAGAGGTCGTCGACGGGGAGGAGGGCGAGGGGCGCGAGCCGGTCCAGGACGGCCTGTATCCGCCCTGCGGGCAGCGTGCCCGAGGCACAGACCTCGCGGACGGCCTCGCGGCCGAAGGCGCCCTCGAAGACGGACAGGCGTTCCCAGAGGAGCCGTTCGGCCGGTCCGCAGCTCTCGTACCCGCGCTCGGCGACGGCGACCTGGTCGAGACCGACGGGTTCGCCCCACAGGAGTGCGGTCTCCGGTGGTTCTCCTGCCCACATGTGCTTCCAGCCCCCGTGTCACGTCTCCGCCCCTTCTTCATGTGACTTAGGACGGATTTAATGGAAATCGGCCAGCGTCGCGGCTTGAATGCATTTGCCCCGGTCACATCCTGGGGCCTTCCCGTGCCCACACCCAGGGTTTCCCCGGGATCGACCAAGGAGGCACATGCATACCAGGGAATCCGTCCTGGGGGAGGCGGATCTGGCGCTGATCCACGCACTGCAGATCGCACCGCGCGCCAGCTGGACCCAGCTGTCCGCGGTGCTGTCCGTGAGCCCGGACACCCTGGCCCGGCGCTGGGAGACCCTCAGCGCGGGGGGATACGCGTGGAGTTCGCTGCTCACGGCGCGGCGGGGCACGGAAGGCACCCTCTACGCGTGGGTGGAGCTGGAGTGCGTCGCGGGCGACACCGAGGCGACCGCGATCGAGCTCGCCGAGGATCCGTACACCCTCGGCGTCCATCAGGTCACCGGCGACGCCGATCTGATGCTGCTCGTCAACTGCCCCGACCTGTACGCCCTCGACGGCTACCTCGCGGGCCGGGTGCGGCTCCTCCCCGGGGTGCTCAGGGCCCGCACCCAGGTCGTCACCCAACTCCACAACCGCCCCTACCGCTCGCGCATCGAACAGCTCACCCCGGTGCAGGCCCAGCACCTCCACGAGGTCACCGGCGGCGACCGCCGGGGCAGGATCCCCGCGCGCGCGTACCCGCCCGTCACGGAGCTCGACGAGCGGATCGTCGCCGAGCTGGCGGGCGACGCACGGCGCAGCGCCGCCGAACTGGCGCGCCAGTGCGGCACGAGCGAATCGACCGTACGGCGGCGGCTCGAAGCCCTCGGGGCGGCCGGCGTCCTGCACCACCACTGCCTGCCGGCCCCGCGCTTCTCCGGGCGGCCCGTGTGGGCGCTGGTCACGGCGCTCGTGCCGCCCCTGGACGTCGCCGAGTCCGTGGCCTCGCTGGCCCGGCTGCGCCAGACCCGGGTGGTCACCTCGGTCACCGGTCCGCACAACCTGGCCCTCGCCATGTGGCTCCGCACGGTCGAAGAGCTCCACGACGTGACGGCGGGTCTCGTACGGGCCGCGCCCGCGCTGCGGATCACGGGCACGGCGGTGTCCCTGCGCACGCACAAGATCGGCGCGCAGGTCATCGGCGCGGACGGGCGGCGCACCCATCACGTCCGGCCCGTGACAGGCGCGCGGACGGGCGGCGCACCCATCACGTCCGGCCCGTGACGGGCTCCTGACACGGCGGGCGGGACGTGTTCTGATGGCCGCATGGAGTTCGCCGTGTTCGTGACGCTGCCCGGTCTGGTCATCCTGCTGACCGCGGTCGCCTTCGCCGACCAGATCCTCCGCATGACGGGGCGCGGCAAGCGGACCGGCCAGGTCTCCTCGACGGGCTTCGAGCAGCTGCACGCCACCTTCTCGCAGGGCAAGCAGAACGAGCTCAAGGAGCGGCAGAGCGCCCTGGTGCTGCGCGACGACGAGGAGGACGGCGCCCCGCCGCGCCACTCGACGGTCGACCTCGGCGGCGGGCGGGCCGTGATCAGGATCAGGCCGGGCGCGACGCCTTGACCGAGTACATCAGGGGGATCCGGGGGCGGTCCGCGGGGAAGCGGTAGTAGCCGTCCTCGTGGCGCTGCAGGGCCCCGTAGCGGGGGAAGAGCGACGCCTCGTGCTCGTGCAGGAAGTCGATCCGCAGGCCCGCCCGCGCGAGCGCCGTGACGACCTCGCCGACCGGGTGCACCCACTCCACGCTGCGGTTGTTCACGGTGACCGCGTCGAGGTCGGCGTAGGTCCCGGGGCTGGTGTCCACCCACGGCTCGCGGACGAAGTAGTCGTGCACGACCCGGCTGCCGGTCTCGTCGTCGAGGGAGTCGGTCAGCGGGTGGAACTCCGCCACGTAGAGGAAGCCGCCCGGGGCGACGAGCGAGGCCGCGGTCTCCGCCCAGCGCTCGATGTCGGGCAGCCAGCACAGCGCCCCGCTGCCGGTGTACACGATGTCGTACGACCGGTCCGGGACGGCCTCGGCGGCGTCGTACACGTCGGCGGCGACGAAGGCGGCCCGCTCCTGCGGGAGGCCCAGGTCCGCGGCGAGCGAGCGGGCGGTCTCGACGGCCGGCTCGGAGAAGTCGAGGCCGACGACGTGGGAGGCGCCGTGCCGGGCCCAGGACAGGGTGTCCAGGCCGATGTGGCACTGGAGGTGGAGCAGGGAGCGTCCGGTGACGTCACCGACCTCCGCGAGCTCGAAGTCCCGCAGCGCGTCCCGCCCCTCGCGGAAGGCGTCGAGGTCGTAGAAGTCGCTGGCCGCATGGATCGGGACGCGCTCGTCCCAGCGTGCGCGATTGGCCTCGCGCCAGTCCTCGGGCGTCGGAGAGTACATGCCGGCGAGGTTATCCACAGGCTGCGGACGACGCGACCCGATTGTCCGTCGCGCGGAGCATGATGGATGCCATGACTACCGAGAGCAAGCACAGCGACACCCCCCTCTGGGAGCAGCGCTTCCGCGCGCCGCGGGTCTCCCTGCCCGAGTGGGCCGAGGAGGCCCCGGACCGCTCACTGTTCGTGTCCAACGCGACCGGGACGTACGAGCTGTACGCCTGGGACCGGGCGAGCGGCGGGCAGCGGCAGGTGACGGACCGGCCGAACGGGACGACGGACGGCACGCTGTCGCCGGACGGCGCCTCGATCTGGTGGTTCGCGGACACCGACGGGGACGAGTTCGGGGTGTGGATGCGCCAGCCGTTCGCGGGCGGGCCGGACGAGCCGGCGGTGCCCGGCCTCGCCGCCTCCTACCCGGCGGGACTCGCCATCGGCCGGGAGGGCACGCTCGTGGTGGGCCGCTCCACCGACGAGGACGGCTCGACGGTCCATCTCGTACGGCCCGGGGCCGCCGCCCCGGTCGAGATCTACCGGCACCGGGAGTCGGCCGGCGTCGGCGACCTCTCGTACGACGGCTCGCTGATCGCGATCGAGCACACCGAGCACGGCGACGCGATGCACTCCTCGCTGCGGGTGCTGCGCGCCTCCGACGCGGGCGTGGTGGCCGAGCTCGACGACACCAAGGGGGGCACGGAGGAGCTGGGCCTGACCGTCCTCGGCTTCGCCCCGCTGGCCGGGGACACCCGGCTGCTCGTCGGGCACCAGCGGCGCGGCCGCTGGGAGCCGATGCTGTGGGACGTGGCGACGGGCACCGAGACCGACCTCCGGCTCGACCTGCCGGGCGACGTGTCGGCGGAGTGGTACCCGGACGGCTCGGGGCTGCTGATCGTGCACGGCTTCGAGGCCCGCAGCGAGCTGTGGCGGTACGAGATCGCGACCGGGGCGCTGGTCCGGGTGGAGACCCCGGCCGGTTCGGTGTCGAGCGCGACGGCCCGGCCCGACGGCTCCGTGGAGTACCTGTGGTCCTCGGCCGCCGAGCCGCCGCTGGTGCGCTCCACGGCCGGCGGGGTCGTCCTGGACCCGCCCGGCCCCAAGGCGCCCCCGTCGGTGCCCGTGGAGGACGTGTGGGTGGACGGGCCCGGCGGCAGGGTCCACGCGCTGGTGCAGCGACCGGCACAGGGCGAGGGGCCCTTCCCGACGGTCTTCGAGGTGCACGGCGGTCCCGCCTGGCACGACAGCGACGCCTTCGCCTCGGGCCCGGCGGCCTGGGTGGACCACGGGTACGCGGTGGTGCGGGTCAACTACCGGGGCTCCACGGGGTACGGCCGGGAGTGGACGGACGCGCTCAAGCACCGGGTCGGGCTGATCGAGCTGGAGGACATCGCGGCGGTCCGCGCCTGGGCGGTGGCGAGCGGGCTCGCCGACGCGGAGCGGCTCGTGCTCGCCGGCGGCTCCTGGGGCGGCTATCTGACACTGCTCGGTCTCGGCACCCAGCCGGACGACTGGGCGGTCGGTCTCGCGGCCGTGCCCGTCGCGGACTACGTCACGGCGTACGAGGACGAGATGGAGGCCCTGAAGGCGCTGGACCGGACGCTCCTGGGCGGCTCGCCCGAGGAGGTGCCCGAGCGGTACGCGGCCTCGTCGCCGCTGACGTACGTGGACGCGGTGAAGGCCCCGGTGCACGTGTCGGCGGGCGTCAACGACCCGCGGTGCCCGATCCGCCAGATCGACAACTACGTCGACCGGCTCGCCGCGCGGGGCGCGGTCCACGAGGTGTACCGGTACGACGCGGGCCACGGCTCCCTGGTGGTGGAGGAGAGGATCAAGCAGGTCGCCCTGGACCTGGACTTCGCCGCGAGACACCTGGGGACCCGGCCGTCGGGGCGCTGAGCGGGCTTGCGTACCGTGGGAGCGTGTACCGGTTCCTGAGAACGCCCCGCTGGTGGGGGATCAACGTCTTCGTCCTCCTCGCGATCCCGTTCTGCCTGTTCATGGGGACTTGGCAGCTGGGCAAGTTCGAGGACCGTGTCGACACCCATCGGGAGGCCGAGCAGCGGCCCGCCGCGAGCTCGCTGAAGGCCGAGCCGCTGGACGATCTGCTGCCGGTGGACACGGAGACCTCGGGCCGCTCGGCGCGGGCCAGCGGCCGGTTCGGGGAGCAGTTCCTCGTGCCGGACCGCGATCTGGGCGGCCGGACCGGCGCGTACGTCCTGACGCTGCTGAAGACCGACGGGGGCCGTTCGCTGCCGGTGGTCCGGGGCTGGCTCCCCACGGGCGCGAAGGCCCCCGCCCCGCCGTCCGGCGAGGTCACGGTGGTGGGTGCGCTCCAGGCCTCGGAGAACCCGGGCACGAAGGGCGTCCACGCGGCGGGCGGGCTGCCGGAGGGGCAGCTCGGCATGATCAGCGCGGCGTCCCTGGTGAACGTGGTCACGGACGACGTCTACGACGCCTGGATCACCCTCGCGGACTCCCCCACCGGGCTCACGCCGGTCCCGGCGGTGGCCGCGGCGGGCACGAGCCTGGACGCGAAGGCCTTCCAGAACCTCGGGTACACGGCGGAGTGGTTCGTCTTCGCGGGCTTCGTCGTCTTCATGTGGTACCGCCTCCTCCGCCGCGAGGCGGAGGCCTCACGCGACGCGGCGCTGGGCCTGTAGGCCTCACGCGACGCGGGCTGGGCCTGTGGGCCTCGCGCGACGCGGGCTGGGCCTGTGGACCTCGCGCGAGGGGCGCTGGGCCGGTAGGCCCGGCCGTCCGCTGCCAGCCCAGGCCGGGCCTCAGCCCAGGCCGGGCCTCAGCCCAGACCCGGCCCAGCCCCGGCCGGGCCTCAGCCCAGACCCTGCCCAGACCCTTCCCAGCCCCGGCCCAGCCCCGGCCGGGCCTGCGCCTCAGCCCAGGCCCGGGCCTCGCGTCACCGGGTCGGGCCTCAGGAGGACAGGAGGCCCGTGCGGTAGACGGTGCCGGCGCAGGCGTTCGGGATGACGGCCGAGGCCACGGGGCCGCCCGGCTCCGCGGTGTGGCTGACCACGACGCTGCCGTCCTCCGTGCCGCCCTCCGCACGGAGCAACTGGGGCGCCGCGCCGGCACCGGCGCCCGCGCCCGCCTCCGAGCCCGATCCGTCGGCGCCGCCGGCGCCGCTCGTCGGGTCGTCCGTCGGGGTCGGCGGGGGCGTCGTCGGCGGGGGCGTCGTGACGGGCGGTTCGGTCGGGGGCGTCTGCGTGGGGGTCGGGGTGGTGGTCGTCGGGCAGGTCTCGCTGGGCACCCAGACGAACTTGACCTCGTAGCTGCCGCCCGGCTTCAGGACGAGCGCGGAGGACTCCTGCGAGGGGTCGGGCAGTCCGCCGCCGCCGTCTCCCGAGGTGTGCCGGGCGACCGCGATCAGCCCGGGGTCCGCCGCGCCGCGGGCCTCGATGCCGACGAGACCGGCGCCGTCGACCAGGCATGCCTGGCCGGAGACGTTGGAGATCCGGAACGTGCCGAACACCCGGCCGTCGCCCTCGGGGCCGCCGGCTCCGGCCGAGCCGACGCCGAGCTGGTCCGAGGTGCAGCGCGGGGCGGAGCCGGAGTCGCCGCCGAGCGTGGCCCGCGGGCCGTTGCCGGTGGCTCCGGTTCCGGGGCGCGGCGGCTTGCCCGAGGTGCCGTCGGTCTCGTCGGGGGCGGGCGAGACGCTGCTCGCGGGCGCCTTGGTGTTCTGGCCGCCCTCGACGCCGGTCTCGGTGCCGGTGCCGCCCTGGGACTGCTCGCCGTGGCCGGCGTTCACCGGGTTGGCGGCTGAGAGGCCGCCCGAAGCGGCGACGTGGACGAACGCGGGTACGGCCGTGCCGATGAGGACCGCGGCGGCCGCGGCGCCGACGATGGCCTGGCGCTTGCGGGCGCGGCGGGCGGGCACGGCGCGGCGCAGGTGCTCCAGGGAGCCCAGCGAGGGCTCCAGGCCGCCCACGGCTCCCTGGAACAGCCGCCGCAGCGCCAGCTCGTCGTCGCCCTCGTCGTGCCCGGGCTCGATCTTCACCATGCGCTGTCCACTCAGCTCGTCACGTACATCCAGGGCGTCGGGCTCTTCCGAGACCGCGCCGTTCCCGCTCGTCGTCCGGGCGGCATGGCTCTCGGGGACGTCGTCGCCGTCACGGTTCTCGTGGGCCACGCCGTCCCCGCCGGGTGCCTCGCTCATGTCGTCGCTCCCATCGCGACGCGCAGCGCCGCGATGCCCCGCGATCCGTACGCCTTCACCGAGCCCAGGGATATCCCCAGCGTCTCGGCGACCTGAACCTCGGTCATGTCGGAGAAGTACCGCAGGGCGAGCACCTCGCGCTGGCGCCGCTGGAGGCCGCGCATCGCCTTGATGAGGTCCTCGCGCTCCAGCTGCTCGTACGCCCCCTCCTCCGCGCTGGCCATGTCCGGCATCGGCTTGGACAGCAGCTTGAGGCCGAGGATGCGGCGGCGCAGCGCGGACCGGGAGAGGTTCACGACGGTCTGGCGCAGATAGGCGAGGGTCTTCTCCGGCTCACGGACCCGCTTGCGGGCCGAGTGGACGCGGATGAAGGCCTCCTGGACGACGTCCTCGCAGGAGGCCGTGTCGTCGAGGAGCAGCGCCGCGAGACCGAGCAGCGACCGGTAGTGGGCGCGGTAGGTCTCGGTCAGGTGGTCGACGGTGGTGCCGGCGGCCGGGACGGCCTCGGCGCTCTTGCGGGGCGACGGGATGCCGTCCACCCCGCCGGCACGGGATCCGGTGGGCACGGGAGCGATCACCGGCATGCCGCCGAGCCCGCGCGTGCGCCGGGGCGGACGGACCGCTGAGCCGCGCACGGCGATGCCGGCGCCGCTCCGCACGGGGAGCACCGCCGTGCCCCCGCCGCGCAGCGGGGCGATGGTCGCGATGTCGAGTACCTCTGCCACGCCTGTTGGACACGCTTCCCCCCGGCAGGGTTGTACGCGTACGCCACCCTTTTTGACGGTGAGCTGTTCGTCCTCATGCGTAACCGTTCTCCCCCGATGCCCCGTTTCCAGCGTGTCCCGCGCCACACGGTCGTGGGTGCACGCAGAGACGCGCCCCGCCCAACTCTGGTTGCAGAACGGGGGAAGTGCATCGTCAGCCACGGCATCGCCGCAGTTCAAGAGGTATCTGACGCCTTTTTGCTCACAGCTCGTTCACAGATCCCACAAATCAGTGACAAGCGCTTCCGCGATCTGAAGCGCGTTCAGGGCCGCGCCCTTGCGGAGGTTGTCGGCGCAGACGAAGAAGTCGAGCGCCCGCTCGTCGTCGAGGGAGCGCCGGACCCGGCCGACCCAGGCGGGGTCGGTGCCGACGACGTCGGCGGGGGTGGGGAAGTCGCCCGCGGCCGGGTCGTCGTAGAGGACGACCCCGGGCGAGGTGGCGAGGACCTCGTGGGCGCGCGCGACGGGGACGGGGTGCTCGAAGCGCGCGTGGACGGAGACGGAGTGGCCGGTCACGACGGGGACGCGCACGCAGGTGGCGGCGATCCGGAGGCGCGGCAGGCCGAGGATGCGGCGGGTCTCGTCGCGGACGTGCTCCTCCTCGGAGGAGGCGCCGTCGGCGCCGGGGGTGCCGGACCAGGGCAGCACGTTGAGGGCGAGGGGGCCGGGGAAGGGGCCGGTGTTCTCGCCGACGGCCCGTCGTACGTCTCCGGGGTGGGTGCCCAGGTCGTCGTCGGCGGCGACCAGGCCGAGCTGGGCGCGGAGCGCTTCGACGCCGGCCTGTCCGGCGCCCGCGCCGCTGGCGGCCTGCTGGGCGGTGACGACGAGCTCGGCGATCCCGAACTCGGCGTGCAGGGAGCCCACGGCGACGATCAGCGCGAGGGTGGTGGAGCCGGGTCCGGCGACGATGCCCCGGGGGCGGACCCGGGCGGCGTGCCCGTTGAGCTCGGGGACGACGAGCGGCACGTCGGGGTCGGCCCGGAAGGCGGCGGAGGTGTCCACGACGACGGCGCCCTTGGAGACGGCGACGGGCGCCCAGCGGGCGGCAACGTCCTCGGGCACCAGGAAGAGGGCCAGGTCGACGCCGTCGAAGGCCTCCTCGCCCAGCGCGAGGACCTCGCACTCCTCCCCGCGCACGGAGGCCTTGCGGCCGGCCGAACGCGGGGAGGCGACGAGGCGTATCTCGCCCCAGACGTCCGCGTGGTGCGTGAGCATCTGGAGCATCACCGAGCCGACCGCTCCGGTCGCTCCCACGACCGCGAGCGTCGGCTTCGGGGTCATCGGCCGGTGCCTCCGTAGACGACGGCCTCGTCCGAGTCGCTGTCCAGACCGAAGGCGGTGTGGACGGCGCGCACGGCCTCGTTGACGTCGTCGGCGCGGGTGACGACCGAGATGCGGATCTCGGAGGTGGAGATCAGCTCGATGTTCACGCCCGCGTCGGAGAGCGCGCGGAAGAAGTCCGCGGTGACGCCCGGGTTCGTCTTCATGCCGGCGCCGACCAGGGAGATCTTGCCGATCTGGTCGTCGTAGCGGAGCGAGTCGAAGCCGATCGCGGTCTTCGCCTTCTCCAGGGCGTCGATGGCCTTGCGGCCCTCGGCCTTGGGGAGGGTGAAGGAGATGTCCGTGAGGCCGGTGGCGGCGGCGGACACGTTCTGCACGATCATGTCGATGTTGATCTCGGCGTCCGCGACGGCACGGAAGATGGCCGCGGCCTCGCCCGGCTTGTCCGGCACGCCGACGACGGTGATCTTCGCCTCGGAGGTGTCGTGGGCGACGCCCGAGATGATGGCCTGCTCCACCTTGCGGTCCCCTTGCGGCTCGTTGCTGACCCACGTGCCCTGCAGACCCGAGAAGGACGAGCGGACGTGGATCGGGATGTTGTAACGGCGTGCGTACTCGACGCAGCGGTGCAGCAGCACCTTGGAGCCGGAGGCGGCGAGCTCCAGCATGTCCTCGAAGGAGATCCAGTCGATCTTCTTCGCCTTCTTCACGACGCGCGGGTCGGCCGTGAAGACACCGTCGACGTCGGTGTAGATCTCGCAGACCTCGGCGTCGAGCGCCGCGGCGAGTGCCACGGCGGTGGTGTCGGAACCGCCGCGGCCCAGCGTGGTGATGTCCTTCTTGTCCTGGGACACACCCTGGAAGCCGGCGACGATGGCGATGTTGCCCTCGTCGAGGGCGGTGCGGATCCGGCCCGGCGTGACATCGATGATGCGCGCTTTGTTGTGAACCGAGTCGGTGATGACACCGGCCTGGCTGCCCGTGAACGACTGGGCCTCGTGGCCCAGGTTTTTGATCGCCATGGCCAGCAGGGCCATGGAGATCCGCTCTCCGGCGGTCAGCAGCATGTCGAACTCACGCCCGGCAGGGATCGGGGATACCTGCTCGGCGAGATCGATCAACTCGTCCGTCGTGTCGCCCATCGCGGAAACCACGACGACCACCTGGTGGCCGTTCTTCTTGGCGTCCACGATCCGCTTGGCGACGCGCTTGATGCCTTCGGCATCGGCAACGGAGGAGCCTCCGTACTTCTGCACGACAAGGCCCACGTGCGCTCCTCGCTCAGTCTGTGCCGCAGCCGGCGCTGCGATCGGCTCAGTCTAACGAGGGACCCGGAAACGCCAGGGTGATATCGCATGGTGAGACGCGCTGCTCGCGGAGTGATCACGGGGCGGTTCCACGAGGGCCCGGACCCGCACCCGGGCCGTCAGGCACGCTCGCCGGAGCCCGCACCCGGGGCCTCTCAGGCGCGCTCGCCGCGCAGGCCCAGGGGGGCGCCGATCTCCTCCAGCATCACGCGGCCCGCCTCCTCGGCGAGGTCGTCCTCGGTGAGGTCCTCGTCTGTGTCGAGGCCGTCGAGGGCCGCGAGGGGCTGGTCGAGGCGGACGTGGGCGACGAGGGACTGCAGGGCGCGGAGGGTGGCCGAGGCGGTCGGGCCCCAGTTGGAGAAGTACGAGAACTGCCACCACCACAGCGCTTCGCTGGTGCGGCCCGCGCGGTAGTGGGCGAGGCCGTGCCGCAGGTCGGTGACGATGTCCGCGAGGTTGTCGGAGATCCGGGCCGGCACCGGGGCCTTGCGCGGCTCGTACGGGTCGAAGACCTCGGAGAAGACGTCGACCGGATCGAGCATCACGGCGAACCGCTCCCGCAGCTCGTCGACGTCCGGCTCCGGGCCCGTGTCCGGCTCGTACCGCTCGTCCGGGACGATGTCCTCGTGCGCGCCCAGCCGGCCGCCCGCGAGGAGCAGCTGGGAGATCTCCAGGAGCAGGAAGGGCACCGCGCTGTCCGGCTCGTCGCCCTTGGCGACCTCGGTCGTCGCGACGATGAAGCTCTCGATCGAGTCGGCGATCTGGACCGCGAAGTCGTCCGGGTCCTGCGTGACAGAGTGCAGTGTGGCGTCAGACATCGAGCAGCCTCCCTGAGAGCGCGCCGGCCCTGTCGTCATACATCTAGCAGCCTCCGCCCCTCGAAGGCACGGCCGAGGGTCACCTCGTCGGCGTACTCGAGGTCGCCGCCGACCGGGAGCCCGCTCGCGAGCCGTGTCACCTTGAGCCCCATGGGCTTGATCATCCGCGCCAGGTACGTCGCGGTGGCCTCGCCCTCCAGGTTCGGGTCGGTCGCGAGGATCAGCTCGGTGACGGTGCCGTCCGCGAGCCGCGCGAGCAGCTCGCGGATGCGCAGGTCGTCGGGGCCGACGCCCTCGATCGGGCTGATCGCGCCGCCGAGGACGTGGTACCGCCCGCGGAACTCGCGGGTCCGCTCGATCGCCACGACGTCCTTGGGCTCCTCGACCACGCAGATGACGGTCAGGTCGCGGCGGGGGTCGCGGCAGATGTTGCACTGCTCCTGCTGCGCCACGTTCCCGCAGACCGCGCAGAACCTGACCTTCTCCTTGACCTCCAGGAGGGCGTGCGCGAGGCGGCGGACGTCCGTGGGCTCCGCCTGGAGGACGTGGAAGGCGATCCGCTGCGCGCTCTTGGGACCGACGCCAGGCAGCCTGCCCAGTTCGTCGATGAGGTCCTGAACCACGCCTTCGTACACGCCGGCGCCCTTCTCGGGAGTGCTTGATTCTTACGGTAGTGGCTGGAAGCGAGCCTTAGAAGAGGCTCTCGGCCGGGTTCAGAAACCCAGGCCCGGCATGCCGCCCATGCCCTGCGCCAGCGGGCCCAGCTTGGCCTGCTGGAGCTGCTGCGCGTTCTCGTTGGCGGCCTGGACGGCGGCGACGATCAGGTCGGCCAGCGTCTCGGTGTCCTCCGGGTCGACGGCCTTGGGGTCGATGACCAGGCCGCGCAGCTCGCCGGAGCCGGTGACGGTGGCCTTGACGAGGCCGCCGCCGGCCTGGCCGTCCACCTCGGTCGCGGCGAGTTCCGCCTGGGCGCGGGCGAGGTCCTGCTGCATCTTCTGCGCCTGCTGGAGGAGCTGCTGCATGTTGGGCTGGCCACCACCGGGGATCACGGTCACTCACTCCTGCTGGTCGGAACGCCTGGTCCGGCGTCCGGGGCTGTCGAACGTCGGTATGCCGAGCCTACGTGCTCCTCGACCGGGGTGCCGACGCAACTCTTTCGAGTGAGAAACTGCGGGCTCCTCTACCTGATCAAGACCCTCTTGCGGGCGGAAATCCCGGGATTCCGGGCCCGCCGCCCACCATTCGGCGGTAGGAAGGGCAGGCACCACGTGCACCGCACGTCACAGAAGGACACGCGCGCTGAGCTGAACAGAGGAGTCCCCCGGTGAGCCAGCAGCCGGAGATGCAGCCGCCGGGGCCCCCCGGGGGAGACGTCACCCGCGATCTGACCGGTACGCCGTTCCCCCTGGGCGACTGGGGCGAGCCGGCCGAACGGCTCGACGAGCTGTACCGCTGGGTCGAGTCGAACGCCCTGCGCACCGCCGAGTGGTACCTCTCCGACCGCGTCTGGAAGCGCCGCTGCGCCCGGCTCCTGCGGATGGGCACGGCCGCCGGGGTGATCGCCGGCGCCGCGCTCCCGCTGCTCGACCTGACCGGGGTCGCCGAGGGCGCCGCGGGCTGGGGCTATCTGTCGCTGCTGCTCGGCGCCGCGTGTCTGGCCTGCGACCGGTACTTCGGGCTGACGTCCGGCTGGATAAGGGACGTGGCGACCGCGCAGGCCGTGCAGCGCCGTCTCCAGGCGCTCCAGTTCGACTGGGCCTCGGAGAGCGTCCGGGAGGTCCTGGGGCCCACCGAGGGCACCGCCAGTGAGGCCGCGGAGCGCTGTCTCGGGGTGCTGCGCCGCTTCTCGGAGGACGTGACGGAGCTGGTGCGGGCGGAGACCGCCGACTGGATGGTCGAGTTCCGCTCGGGTCCGGCGCCGCTGGCGCTCCAGTCGGTCGGGGTGGTCCCGGCGAGGCCGGAGAGTTCCCACCCCTCGGGCCGTCTTCCGCTGCCGCCGGGCACCCGGCCGAACATGCCGCGCCAGCGGCCCCCGGAGGCCCGCTAGGCGGGTCCCCGGGGCGCGGAGGAGTCAGCTCAGGATGATCATCGAGCCCTGGGCCAGGCTCCGGGTCGCCGCCGCGTGCAGCCCGAGCCACACGTGCCGCTCCCGGGCGAAGGGGTGGTCGTCGTAGGGCACGGCCGTGGCCGGTTCCTCCAGGGTGGTGGGCCGGTCCGGGGGCTGCGGGGCCGCCGGCGGGTTCGCCGGGTCGATGCCGAGGGAGGGCGCCACGAACTCCAGCTCCCGCAGCAGCCCGTACGAGGAGCCGAGCGGGCCGCCGCCCTCCAGGAGCTCGTCGCTGGCGAGCGGCACCGGGAAGTCCACCGGCACGTACGCGCCGGCGTGGTCGTAGTGCCAGACCAGGTGGGACTGCTGGGCGGTCGCCTCGAACATCTCCAGGAGCTGTTCGTAGTCTCCGCCGAGCTCGCCCACCGGCTCGACCGGCAGTCCGCACATCTGGAGCAGGAAGGCGCGGCGCAGGAAGTGCAGGGCCTCGTAGTCGAAGCCGGCGACGGGGGCGACGTCGCCGGAGAGACCCGGCATGTACGCGTAGACGGGCACGGTCGGCTGGCCCGAGGCGGTCAGCACGGCGTCGTAGGCGGCTATCTCTTCGGCGAAGGGGTTGTCGGGGCTGTGGCACAGCACGTCGACGAGGGGGACCAGCCACAGGTCACAGGCCAAGGGAGGCTCGCTCTCCGTCAGTTGCAGGGACGGCCAGGGTAGTCGGCTCGGCCGACGACGCCCACCCGTTGACCACCTGCCCCCGGAGCCCCCGCCTCAACCCGGCTGCGGCTCAGCTCAGGGCCCGGGCCTCCAGGCGCTCGGCCCATTCCAGCGAGTGCGTGTTGTACTCCCGTACGACCTGGACGGCGGCTTCCGCGTCCCCCCGGGTGATGGCGTCGACCAGGTCGACGTGTCCGCTCCACAGCCAGCCGAGGACGTCCCGCTCGGAGCGCAGGTAGGGCACGGAGAAGACCCAGGCCTGGACGCGGAGCCGGTGCAGGAAGTCGGCGATGTAGTCGTTGGCGGAGACCAGCCGGCCCAGCTCGCGCCAGTAGCGGATGTCGTAGCCGATGAGGATGTCCAGGTCCCCGGCGCGGGCGGCGCGGGCGGCGGCCTCGCCGCGGCGCCGTATGGAGACGAGGGTGACGCCGAGGCCGTGGTCGGGCTCCGGGGGCACGGTCGCGGGGGCGTGGCGGCGGAAGATGCCGTCGACGACGAGCATGCGGGCCTCGACCATGCCCCGGTAGTCGGCGATCGAGTACTGGTGGACGCGGAAGCCGCGGTGCTGGTCGGAGTCGAGGAGGCCCTGGGCGCAGAGGTCGACGAGGGCTTCGCGGACGGGCGTCGCGGAGACGCCGTACTGCTCGGCGATCTGTTTGACCGTGAATTCCTCGCCCGGCTGGAGACGGCCCGCGAGCACTTCGTCACGGAGCGCGTCCGCGATCTGCTGTCGCAAGGTGTTGCGAGTGACAGCTCCGCTCGCGGGCATGGGTCGGCCCCCTCCGTCCGGCTCCGGACACCCTAGTCCAGACGGAGAGGACCTCCCCGTTTCGCTGTTACGCGGTGTGTTCGTCGGCGACCGAGAGGGCCGCGTCCAGGGCCGCCAGGCCCTCCTTGACCTCCGCCTCGGAGACGTTGCAGGCGGGAACGGCGTGGGTGCGGTTCATGTTCACGAAGGGCCACAGGCCCTGCTTCTTCGCCGCGGCGCCGAAGGCGGCCATCGGGGCGTTGGCCTCGCCGGCCGCGTTGTACGGGACGAGCGGCTCGCGGGTCTCCCGGTTCTTGACCAGGTCGAGCGCCCAGAAGACGCCCATGCCGCGGACCTCGCCGACGGACGGGTGGCGCTCGGCGAGCTCGCGCAGGCCGGGGCCGAGGACGTTCTCGCCGATGTGGGCGGCGTTCTCGACGACCTTCTCGTCCTCCATCACCTCGATGGTGGCGACGGCGGCGGCGCAGGCCAGCGGGTGACCGGAGTAGGTCAGGCCGCCGGGGTAGGGGCGCTTGTCGAAGGTGGCGGCGATCTCGGCGTTGATGGCGACGCCGCCGAGCGGCACGTAGCCCGAGTTCACGCCCTTGGCGAAGGTCATCAGGTCGGGCACGACGTCGAAGTGCTCGGCGGCGAACCACTTGCCGGTGCGGCCGAAGCCGGCCATGACCTCGTCGAGGACGAAGACGATGCCGTACTTGTCGCAGATCTCGCGGACGCCGGCGAGGTAGCCGGGCGGCGGGGTCATGATGCCGGCGGTGCCGGGGACGGTCTCCAGGATGATCGCGGCGATCGTCGCCGGACCCTCGAAGGCGATCGTGTCCTCCAGGTGCTGGAGGGCCCGCGCGCACTCCTCCGCCTCGGTGGTGGCGTAGAAGGGCGAGCGGTACAGGAACGGCGCCCAGAAGCGCACGACGCCCGCGGAGCCGGTGTCGGAGGCCCAGCGGCGCGGGTCGCCGGTCAGGTTGATCGCGGTGGAGGTCGCGCCGTGGTACGAGCGGTAGGCCGAGAGCACCTTGTGGCGGCCCGTGTGCAGACGGGCCATGCGGACGGCGTTCTCGACGGCCTCGGCGCCGCCGTTGGTGAAGAAGATCTTGTCCAGGTCGCCCGGGGTGCGCTCGGCGATGAGGCGTGCGGCCTCGGAGCGGACGTCCACGGCGAAGGCGGGCGCGAAGGTCGCGAGCTTCCCGGCCTGCTCCTGGATCGCGGCGACGACCTTGGGGTGCTGGTAGCCGATGTTCGTGTAGACGAGACCGCTGGTGAAGTCGAGGTAGCGGTTGCCGTCGTAGTCCCAGAAGTACGAACCCTCCGCGCCGGCGACGGCGAGCGGGTCGATCAGTCCCTGTGCGGACCAGGAGTGGAAGACGTGCGCGCGGTCGGCGGCCTTGACGGCCGCGCCGGCCTGGGGATCGGGTTCGACATGAGGGGTCATGGGTCGAGGGTAAGGAACCGCAGGTGGGACGGGCCATGGCCATCTTGTCCACCGAGACCGTGGCGGACGCGACACGTTGCTCTCCCCGCCCTCCCCCTCACGGAGCATTGACAGCATGCTGTCTAAATGACAGTCTTCTGTCATGGGAACCGAGACTGACACCACGACCGTCCATCTCGCCGTCTACGACACCCTCGCCGACTGGGAGACCGGCCACGCCACGGCCTGGCTCGCCCGCGCCGGCTACACGATCCGCACCGTCGGACCGGTCGCCGGGGAGCCCGTCACGACCATCGCCGGCATCCGGATCGTCCCCGACCTCGCCCTCTCCGACCTCGACCCCGAGGACAGCGCCCTGCTGATCCTCCCGGGCGCCGAGAAGTACGACGAGGGCGACGAACTCGCCCCGTTCGCCGCGAAGGCCCGCGCCTTCCTCGACGCCGGGGTCCCGGTCGCCGCGATCTGCGGCGCCACGGCCGGGCTCGCCAAGGAGGGCCTGCTCGACGACCGCCCCCACACCAGCGCGGCCTCCTTCTACCTCGCGGCCACCGGATACAAGGGCGGCGAGCACTACGCCGACATGGACGCGCTGACGGCCGGAAACCTGATCACGGCGGGCCCGACGGACCCGGTCGCGTTCGCGCGCGAGATCTTCGCCCTGCTCGGCGCCTACGAAGGAAAGCGGGACGCCTGGTACCGCCTCTTCGAGTTCTCGGACCCGGCCGCCTTCCACGAGCTGAACGCGTGAGCCGCGCGCAGCAGGACGCACTCTCCCGCACGGCCCTCGGCGTCTTCCGTCTCAACGGCCAGTTCCTCGCCGTCTCCGAGAAGCTGGCCGAACCGGCGGGCCTCACCGCCGCCTGGTGGCAGGTCCTCGGAGCCGTACTCCCCCGGCCCCTCCCCGTCGCCGGGATCGCGCGCGTCATGGGCATCACCCGGCAGAGCGTCCAGCGCGTCGCCGACCTCCTCGTACGGGACGGGCTGGCCGCCTACGAGCCGAACCCGGCCCACCGGCGCGCCAAGCTCCTCGCCCCCACGGAGGCCGGACGGGCGGCCGTCCGCCGCATCGACCCGGGCCACGCGGAGCTCGCCGCCCTCCTCGCACGGGAACTGGGCGGCCAGGAGGCCTTCGACGAGACGGTGCGCGTCCTGGAGCGGCTGTCGGCGGCCCTGGAGACGGCGGGCGAGAGCTACCGGACACCGCCCCCGCCGGGGGACTGAACGGGGCGGCCTAAGCTGCGCGCCATGAGCACGCCAGCGCGCGGCACGGCCGTCACGTTCACCGGCTGGGGCATGGTCCTCAGCGGGGCGGCGGCCGTCGTCGCCGCCCTCTGGGGGACCTCCCCGTACCCCCCGCTCGTGCCCGAACTCGCCCTCGCCGGCCTGTCCGTGGCCTTCGCGGCGACGTGGGTGGCCGCCTCCTGCCGGGCCGAGGCCCGGTCCCGCGACCCGCTGAGCAAGCCCCGCACCGACACCCGGCGGCCGAACCCCGTCCTGCGGTACGTGCTCTGCTTCGGCGTCCCGCTCGCCACCTTCGCCGCCCTCCTGACGGCCTTCGACGTCAGCGGCGCCTACGGCCGCGAGACCGAGCGACTGGAGCGCGCCGGGTACGACGAGTACGCCGTCACCGTCGTCCGCCTCGCGAGCGAGCCCGCGCCGCACCGGGGCGGCGAGGACAACGACCCGTACTACCTCACCGATCTCACCCTGCGCATCCCGTACGAGGCGGGCCCCCGCGACGTCACCGTCCGGGGTGTGTACACCCGCTTCAAGGCGCCGAAGCCCGGCACCGAGGTCGACGTGTACTTCGCGCCTCGCGATCCCGGGACCCCCGTCGTCGAGAACGGCCGGCGCTCCACCGTCCGTCTCTTCCTCGTCGCCTTCCTCGGGCTCTGGATCTGGCCCCTGATCCTGGTCGCAGGCTTCACCCTGAAGGCGATGGCCGAAGCGGAAGCCGTGCACCGGCTGCGCCGCTTCGAGGCGGGCGTCCACCTGCCGGCGCTCGGCATCCTCCTGACCGGCCTGCTGCTG
This sequence comes from Streptomyces sp. NPDC096079, assembly GCF_040303145.1. Classification (NCBI taxonomy): domain Bacteria; kingdom Bacillati; phylum Actinomycetota; class Actinomycetes; order Kitasatosporales; family Streptomycetaceae; genus Streptomyces; species Streptomyces sp. NPDC096079. The sequence continues at coordinate 466,556 of NZ_JBEOST010000003.1, read as the reverse complement.
CTCCTGCCGAAGGCCCTGGACTTCCAGGTGGCGGGCCACGACCAGGCGTTCGCCCTCGCCTCCTGCCTGGCCCCCGCGCTGGCCCTGACCTGGGTGGTCAAGAGGTCGTGAACAGCTCGGCGACCACGCTCCGCAGCAGCAGCGGGTGGACGAAGCGGTCCGGGCAGGTCGGCGGGAACCGCCACGACAGCGGCCAGGTCCCGCCCGTCAGCGCCGGGACCGGCACGTAGCTCACATGGGCCGGCCCCGCGTTGAAGCGCGTCACCCCGCGCGGCCACGCCCGGCGGGCCGTCGAGCCGGGCGGCACGAGGAAGTAGACACCCCGCCGGCCGTTCGCCTCGATGACGACGGGCCCGGGGTCGCCCCCCGTCAGCGCCTCCATCCAGTCGGCGAGCCGGCGCCCTTCGTCACCGTCGACTCGAACGGCGTCGAATTGTACGCCCGCCTTACGGAGTTGGAATCCGGAAACAGGAATCCAACCGGCAATTACTTCCCGATTCTCTGCATTCACAGGGCCATGCTCCCGCGTCGGCGCTAGCGTTTTCCACGACTGCGGCGGGCGCGTCGGCAACCCCTTGACCTGCGCCAACACACCGCCTGCGCAGTCGAATTCGGCGGGGAGCAGTTGAGACCGGTTGAGATCGGTTGAGTCCGAATGGGGAGCGCGAATGGCGCGAGCGGAGAACAGGGAAACGGTCGGCCCTGCGGCCAGGATGGCGGCCGCGGTGGCGAAGAGATTGCGACAGAAGAAGGGGTGGACGCAGGAGTATCTGGGAAGCCAGACGGGCTTCACGGGCGCGGCGATCAGCGCGATGGAACGCCACGTCCACCCGGTGAGCGACGACATGCTCGTCCAGCTGGAGCGGGGTCTGGGCGGCGGCACGGGCATCTTCGAGGAGATGCGGGAGCTCGTACGGCTGGAGAAGCTGCCGGAGCTGTTCCGTGATTACGCACCGATCGAGCAGAAGGCGGTGGCGTTGTGGTTGTACGCCAACCACGTCGTCCACGGGCTGTTCCAGACGGATGCGTATGCACGGGCGTTGATCGCGGGTGGCCACCCCGAGCCGACTCCGGAGCGGGTCGAGGAGCTGGTCGTGGGCCGGATGGCCCGGAAGAAGCTGTTCGACCGGAAGCAGGTGTGCGAGATCGAGTTGATCCTCGACGAGTCGGTCCTGAGGCGACCGATCGGCGGCGAGGAGATCATGCGGGAACAGCTCCTGCACTTGGCAGAGTGCGCCCGAAGGAGCAACGTGAACCTTCAGGTGCTCCCGCTGGACGCGGGGCTGGGAGGCAAATACGCGGGCGACCGGGGCGATCTGAACATCGTCGAGACCCCGGAGCATGACCACGTGACCTACCTGGAGATCCAGGGGGAGAGCCTGCTGATCACCGACCGGGCGAAGGTCAGTGTCCACCGGCAGAGGTATGCGAAGATCCGGGCACAGGCCCTGGATCCGCGCAGGTCGCTGGGCGTCATCGAGGAGTTGGCGGGAGTACGGAGATGAACGAGACCCTGCACTGGTTCAAGTCCAGCTACAGCGACAGTGGCGGCGGTAACTGTGTAGAAGTCGCCACCACCGCCCACACCGTCCACCTCCGGGACTCCAAGATGCAGGACGGCCCCACGTTCACCGTGGAGCCGTCCTCGTGGAGCGCGTTCCTGGACTGGCAGGACTGACCGTCAGCAGGACAGGTTCGACCCCGCGGGCACGCCCAGGATCTGGGTGAACTGCTGGTACTTGGTGACCCGGCTCTGGACCTGGGCCGGGTTGCCGCCGTTGCACTCCAGGCTGCCGTTGATCGCCCAGATGGTCTGACCGAAGCCCGCGCCGTTGACCATCGCGTTGTGCGCGGTCATCGTGCCGGGGCCGTTCTGGGTGTTCCAGTACCAGAGGCCCGTCTGCATGGCGACGGCCGGATCCTGCTCGACCTTCCAGGGGTTGTTCAGCAGGTCGATGCCGAGGGCGTCACCGGCGGCCTTGTAGTTGAAGTTCCAGGACAGCTGGATCGGGCCGCGGCCGTAGTACGCGGCCTGGCCGGCCGGGCAGCCGTAGGGCTTCGACGTGTCGCAGTAGTGGGGGTAGTTGGCGGTGTTCTGCTCGACGATGTAGTAGAGCCCGCCCGTCTCGTGGGAGACGTTCGCGAGGAAGGCCGCGGCCTCCTGCTTCTTCACCGTGTCGCTGCCGGTGGTGGCGAAGCCCGGGTACGACTTCAGGGCCGCGACGAGGCCCGCGTACGTGTAGAAGGGGTTCCGGCTCGGGAACATCTGGTTGAACTGGGCCTCGGAGACGACGAATCCACCGCTCGGCGGCGGGGTGGTGGGCGGGGTGGTGCCACCGCCGCCGCACACGCCCTGGTCGGCCCAGACGCCCCACTCGCCGGTCGTGCCGGGGGTCTCGTTCTGGGTCCACCACTTGGCCTGCCAGTTGTGGCCGTTGTGCGAGGCCGTCATCCCGCCGGTGTAGACGGCGGAGGAGTTCCACGCGGCGGCGCAGGCCGCGGCCGCGCCGGCGGAGGCGGTGGGGAGCAGGAGGACGGCGAGTCCGACGGCCGTACAGAGCGCGGCCAGTGAGGTGACCAACTTGCGCAGCATGCGTACTTCCTTCCGGGTGGGGGCCGGGTGGAGCCGGATGGGAAAGCACAGCGAAGCGCGATTGGTCTGAACCTGTCAAGGTCTAGACCAGAAAGAAGGCGCTCCGGTCCACAGAGCGCCTTCTCTCCGGACGGCGGCGTCCGCTACGCGACCAACCGCACCGCCAGTTCCTTCGCCAGGGACTCGGCCGTGGCGAGCGAATCGGCGCGGGAGGCCTCGAAGAGAGGGACGAGCCCGGCCATCGCCGGGACGTGCGGGGCGAAGGTCAGCTCGGGGGTGATGAAGCTGACGTCCATGCCGAAGACGTCGGCGAGGATCAGCCGCAGGTAGTTCTCGACGTAGTCGTTGCCGAACTGGGGCGTGCCCTCGCGGTAGGAGCCGCCGCGGCTGGCGACGACGACGGCCCGCTTGCCGGCGAGCGAGGGGTGCTCGGCGATCGCGGTGCGGCCCACCAGGAAGACCTGGTCCAGCCAGGCCTTCAGGGTGGACGGGATCGAGTAGTTGTACATCGGCGCGCCGATCAGGATCACGTCCGCCCGCTCGGCCTCGTCGATCAGCCCGCCGCGCGACGCGAACGCCGCCCGCTGCTCCGGCGACCGGTCGGCCGCCGCGGTGCCCCCCGCGTCGACCGCGGACGCGTCCAGGTGGGCGACGGGATCCGCGTCGAGGTCGCGGTGGATCACCGTCCCCTCGGGGTGCTCGGCCTCCCAGGCCGCGCGGAAGGCGGCGGTGACGGCGCGGGAGTGGGAGTTCTCGCCGTTGAAGGACGTGTCGATGTGCAGCAGCGTGGCCATGGGGATCGTCTCCTGGGTCGCGGTTCCCGCCGGCTCGTGTCCTCCTGGCCGGCTGAGAAGAAGCCTGCTTCCTCAACCAAGGTCGAGGTCCAGCCCCTGTGACTCAGATCACGATCGCCATGGCCCGCCGTCCGCTCAGATCATCAGGATGATCCGGCCCGGCCGGTGTCCCTCCTCCGCCCTGCGGTGCGCCTCGGCGACCTCCTCCAGGGGCATCACGTCGGCCACCCGGGTGATCAGCTCCCGGTCGGCCACCTTCCGCAGGTTCTCCGCGAGCCGCACGGCGTCCGGCTTGGCCCGTACGGCCTCGACACGGATGCCCCGCTCGGCGGCCGGGACCCGGTCGGGCGCGATCGCGGCGAAGACACCGCCGTCCTTGAGCGCCGGGAGGAGGGCGGGGCCGATGATCCCGCCGTCGAAGACCCCGTCCACCCCGTCCGGCTCGGCCGCCAGCACCTTCGCGACCACGTCCTCGGGAGTACCGCGCACGACGACCTGGTCCGCTCCGAGCACCCTCAGTTCGGGCTCGTCACCCTCGTGGGCCACGGCCACGACCCGCAGTCCGGCGGCCTGCGCGAGCTGGACCGCCACCCGGCCCACCACCGCGCTCCCGCCGGTCACGAGCACCGTCGACCCCGCCGGGAGGGCGAGCCGGTCGAGGCCCTGCTGGGCGGTGGCCGAGGCCAGCGGGAGGGACGCGGCCACGGTGAAGTCCACCTCGTCGGGGATCACGGCCAGCCACTCCGGATCGGCCCAGATGGTCTCGGCGTACGTGCCGTCGCCCGTCAGCATCTCGAACCAGGGCACGAAACCGCCCACGCGGGTTCCCACGGGCAGGCCGGGCGCGGCATCGAGCAGCTTCCCCGCGAAGTCCGTCCCCAGCACGAACGGAGGCTTGAGCAGGCCGACCGAGTCGGCGTACCGGCCGGCGCGGATCCGCAGGTCCGCCTGGTTCACTCCGGCCGCCTTCAGGCGCACCCGGACCTTCCCCGGCTCGGCCCCGGCCTCCGGCTCCGGCCGGCGGGCCATCCTGAGGACCTCGGGTCCGCCGTAGGCGGTCACTTCGACGACACGCATGGGGTACTCCTCAGACGGAAGGCCCCCTCGTCGCCATTACACCCACGCTCCACAGCCCCGGGCAACCCCTGTCGGTCCACCTGAAGGAACGGCGAAGTCCAGGTGACCGCCCGCTACGCCACCCCCGGGCTCGTACACGCGTCCGTACCGTCCTGGCCATGGAGTGGATAACCGCAGAGAACGTCATCGCGGTGGGGACGGCCCTCATCGGTGTCCTGGTCACGCTCGCCGTCGTCTGGATCGACCGGTTCTCGCCCCAGCGCAAGCGGCTCGGCTACCGCGTGCAGCTGAACACCCCGCTCCACCGCGAGGAGAACCAGGACAGCGAGGTCACCACCGTGCGGGAGGGCCAGGTCGTGGGCATGGCCCCGCCCGCCGACGGGTCCACGCTCGTCCTCCTCCGCATCGAGAACGACCGCGAGCTCGACATCAGCTCCGACGACTACGGCGCCGCCGCCGAACCCCACGGCCTGCGGATCACCTTCGCCGAGCGGACCGTCCAGGGCGTCGTCGCCACCATCCCGGCCGCCTGGGACTCCGTACGGGAGGACCTGGAGCGCTCCCCCAAGCTCGGCAGGAACGGCAGTGCGGTCCTCGTCCCCAAGGTCGCCCTCGAACGCGGCCAGTACTTCAAGCTGCTCGTCCAGCTCTCCGGCGGCGTCGCCGACAAGGACATCAAGATCGACGGCAGCCTCCAGGGCGGCTCCATCCGGCGCAACCGGAGCACCACCCCCGACGAGAAGCCCGCCCGGTTCAGCCCGACCGCCCGGACCGTCACCGTCGTCCTCACCGTCTGCGTCATGGCCCTCGCCGCGATCATCGTCCGCGAGCAGACCCCGCCGCCCATCGGCTGCGCCCGCGGCACCCTCACCGTCACCGGCTCGACGGCCTTCGCACCCGCCCTGCGCGAGGCGGCGAAGCGGTACGAGGAGGACTGCGAGGGCTCCACCGTGGCCGTCGACCCGCACGGCTCGACCGCCGGGATCCGGGAGCTGGCCGAGGCCGGCACGAAGGCGGGCAAGGGGTCGCCGGCCGTCATCGCGCTCTCCGACGGACACAAGCCGGACGGCTTCCCCGAGCTGCGGGAGAGCATGATCGCCGTCTCCCTCTTCACCCTCGTCCTCAACGACGGCATCCCCGTCGACGACCTCACCGTGGACCAGATCCAGCGGATCTACCGGGGCGACATCCGCTACTGGAACGAGGTCGGCGGCCCCGACCTGCCGATCCTCCTCGTCAGCCGGGACGCCAACTCGGGCACCCGCGAGGTGTTCCAGCGCCGGGTCCTCGGCCACAACGAACCCGCCAACTCCTCCCGGGACTGCCGGCACCTCGACGACCCCGCCTCGAAGGTGATCCGCTGCGAACTCGACTCGACGGAACAGGTCCTGTCCACCGTCGCCCGCGTCCCCGGGGCCATCGGCTACACCGAACTCCGCGCCAGCGACGGCCGGAAGGGCCTCCACCGGGTCTCCGTCGAAGGCCGGGGACCCGCCGTCGACGAACTGGGCGCCTCCCCCTACCCGTACCGGGAGATCGAGTACGCCTACACCTGGGGCCTGCCCCGGACCGACTCCCTGACCTCCAGCTTCCTCACCTACCTGCGGTCCGGACGCGGCCAGGACGTCATCAGCGCCCACGGACACCTGCCCTGCGCCACCCCGAAGGGGCTGAAGGTCTGCGGAGAGGGCTGATCGCCGAACTCCCCGTCTGGCATGCTCTGGCGACGTGGAGTCATTGAACGCGGAAGATCCGGTCAGCGTCGGCCCGTTCCGTCTGATCGGCCGCCTCGGGGTCGGCGGGATGGGCCGGGTGTTCCTGGCGCGCTCCGCCGGCGGGCGGACCGTCGCGGTCAAGGTGGTGCACGCCGAGCTGGCCGCCCAGGACGAGTTCCGCCGCCGCTTCGCCCGCGAGGTCGCCGCCCTGGAACGGGTCGGCGGCACCGGCACCGCGCCCGTCCTCGGCTCGGACACCACCGCCGACTCCCCGTGGGTCGCGATCGGCTACGTACCGGGCCCCTCCCTGCGGACCGTCGTCGGCGACGAGTTCGGGCCGCTGCCGCCCGCGACCGTACGGGCCCTGGCCTCCGGGCTCGCCCGCGCCCTCGACCACATCCACGACGCCGGACTCGTCCACCGCGACCTCAAGCCCTCCAACGTGCTGCTGACCGTCGACGGGCCGCGCATCATCGACTTCGGCATCGCCCGCGCCGTCGACCACGTCTCCGACGGCGGCAACCTGACCACCACCGGGGCCGTCGTCGGCTCCCCCGGCTTCATGTCGCCCGAGCAGGTCCGCGGCGACCAGGTCTCACCCGCCTCGGACGTCTTCTGCCTCGGCTCCGTGCTCGTGTACGCGGCGACCGGCCGCGCCCCCTTCGGCACCGCCGACAGCGGCGTCCACGCCACCATGTTCCGCATCGCCCACGACGAGCCCGACCTGACGGATCTCCCGCCCGAGCTCTCCGGACTCATCCGGGCCTGCCTCGCGAAGGACCCGGCGGCCCGGCCCACCGCCACCGAGATCGTCGACACCCTCCCGGTGGCCGACCCCTGGCTCCCCGCGGACGTCCTCGCCCGGCTCGGACGGCACGCGGCACGGCTCCTGGAGGCGGAGGGCAGCTCCCAGGAATCCGACACTCCCCCGCCGGCCCCGGGGCCGTCCACCGGCGGGGCGAAGGCGGCGACCGGGACGGCCGGGACCGCCCCCGCCCCCGCGCCCCGGCGGCGCGGGCGCACCGCCCTGCTCGCCGCCGTCACGGCCCTCGCCGTCGCGGCGGCGGCCGGCGTCGCGTACACGTACTGGCCCCGGGACGGCGGCACCGGTGGCACCGGCGCCGGCGGCCGGAAGAACGGCTCCACGGACGCCACCCGCCCCGCCCCCGGGATCGTCCCGGCCGCCTTCCTCGGCGCCTGGGAGGGCGTCCTCAAGGGCAAGCCGGACGCCCCCTACGAGACCAGCCGGATCGAGATCACCCAGGGCCCCGCCGGAGCCAGGGCCGCCGTCTACACCCACGTCACCGGCGAACAGCTCTGCATGGGCCGGGCCACCCTGATCTCCGCCACCGAAGGCGAACTCGTCCTCGGCGAGGCGGAGATCACCGCGAGCGTCCCCGCCCAGCGCTGCACCCCGGCCGCCCGCCAGACCCTCACCCTGCGCTCGACCGACGTCGTCGAATGGGGCTCCGGCGTCGCGAAGAGCACCTTCCGCCGGGTCAAGGCCGGCACCGACGTCGTCCCCGCCGCGTACGTCGGCACCTGGAAGCAGGCACCGGACACGGTGCTCCAGCCCCAGCCCGACCGCTGGTCCTACCGGGTCACCGTCACCCAGGGCCCGGTCGGAGCACCGCTCGTCCGCTTCGAGCAGTCGTACCCGCGCATGGACGACGAGGGCAACCTGCTCGCCGACGACATCGACTGCGCCTCCACGGCCGTCGTCGGCAGCGCGGGCACCCTGCTCGTCATCGGCCCGGAGACCCGCGACCCGGACACCTGGGACCCGGACTGCGCCGAGAACGGCTCCAGCAACCTCCGCATCGTCCAGTGGCAGGGCAAGGACCGGCTCCAGGTCTACGGGATGTCGGCGGACGGGGAACCGGCCGAGTTCGTCCGGGACAAGCCCTAGGCGGGCTACCGGGCGAGGAGTTCGAGGGCGGCGCGCACCGCGTCCAGGAGGGGCTGGCCGACGCCGCCGACCGTGGCGGCGACCGCCTGGAGGACCTGGAGCGCACCACCCCGCCGGTCCGGCACGGCGAGGTCGGTCGCGGCGCCGTCGACGGACTCCAGGGCCCCGGCCGGGAGGCTGCCCCGCAGCTCCTCGACGCGCTGGAGCACCGCTGTCAGGGCCCGTTCGAGTTCGGGTGAGCCGTGGTGGTGGACGATGCCCTGATTGCCCTGGCCGCCGTGCATGTTCACGACGTCGCCGTAGTAGTTGTCCCCGCCGGTCACTTCGAGACCCCCGTGTTGCCGCTGCCGCCGTAGATGTTCACGGCGTCGCCGAAGTAGTAGTTGCTGGGGTTGCTGATCGTCAGCGCCCCCACGGTGACCGTGAGCTCCGCGTCCGGCTCGTCGATCGCGGACGCGATGCGCCCGACGAGTTCGTTCAGATAGCGGCGGTCTCCGGAGACCATCGCGGTCGAACGGCCGTTCGTCTCGATGGCCAGCACGTCGTGCGCGGACGCGGTGACGACAGCCAGCATGTCCACCAGCGCCCAGATCAGCGCGCCGATGACGCCCAGGAAGGAGATCTGGTAGAGGAAGCCGACGAACGCCGACGGCTCCCGGCCCGAGCTGAATCCGTTGGCCAGGAAGGCGAAGAGGCCGATTCCCAGCGCCACGAGCAGCGTGAGCACCACCCGCTTCACGAACACGCGGAACGCCTCGGCCTTACGAGGCCGGAGGACGAACGTGTAGACGCGGACGATGTTCTCCAGCGGATAGGCCGCGCCGCTCACCCAGAGCAGTCGCTTGCTGATGACCAGCGGAAGGGCCGCCGGCCCGACGACCCCGGAGCGCGGCGGATGGGACGGCGGCGGCGGCGTGGCCGGTGACTCTGGCGTGCCCATGCTTCCCCCTGTGCCTGGACGAGTTGAAACGGAGCCCCATTAAGCGCTCGACTACCCTTCCGCACAAGGCGAGTTCAGGACTCCCGCCGTACGACGTCGGCCGCCGCCCGGGCGTAGTCCCGGATCAGCGGGCGGGAGTCGGCGGCGCGCCAGGCGAGCGCGAAGCTGGTCGGGGACACGCCGTCGACCGGGCGGACGACGACCCCGCCGCGGGTGAGCAGGGGCGCGTTGCCCTCGGCGACCAGACAGATGCCGAGGCCGTCGACGAGCGCTTCGTACGTCTCGTCGGTGGAACCGATCTCGGCGCCGATCCGGGCCGGGCGGCCGTCCCGCGCGTCCAGGGCCAGCCAGTGGTCACGGAGTTCGGGGGCGACGGCCCCGGGCAGCGCGAGGAACGGCTCGTCGAGGAGGTCGGCGAAGTCGATCCGCTCACGGGCCGCGAGCGGATGCCGCTCGGACAGGGCGATCAGGCGCGGCTCGGTGGCGACGACCAGCCAGCGGTACCGCTCGGCGTCCACCAGTGGGAGCCAGACGAACGCCAGGTCACTGGCGCCGTCGGCGAGCCCGGCGGTCGGGTCGTCCCAGCCGACCTGGCGCAGCCGGAGCCGGGCCGCCGGGTGCTCCGACGTGAAGCGGGAGCGGATCGCGGGCAGCAGACCGCCCCGGCCGGGGCTCGTCGACATGCCGACGACGAGGGTGGCCTCCCGCGCGGCCCGCGCGGCGTGCACCGCGCCCTCCCCCTCCGCCCATGCCGCGAGCACCGCGCGCGCGTGCGGCAGCAGCGCCGTACCGGCCTCGGTGAGGCGGACGCCCTGTCGGTCGCGGTCGAAGAGCGGGGCTCCGAGCTGGCGCTCCAGGGCCCGGATCTGCTTGCTGAGCGCGGGCTGCGAGACGTACAGGCTCTCGGCGGCCCGAGTGAAGTGGAGCTCCTCGGCGACCGCGAGGAAGTACCGCAGTTCCCGCCCGTGCACATCCATGCCCTCTGGCTATCACGGCGGATCTTGGACAGACAACGTCCCATCGTCCCAAGCTTGTTGGGACAAGGAGAGACCGAGACAGCCCGAAACAGCAGGGGGAACACGCACATGAGCAAGGTCTGGCTGATCACCGGCGCCAACAGCGGATTCGGGCGCGCCTTCGCGGAGGCCGCGATCGCCGCCGGAGACGTCGTCGTCGCCGCGGCCCGCCGCACCGAGACCCTGGACGACCTGGTCGCCGCCCATCCCGACCAGGTCGACCCGGTCGCCCTGGACGTCACCGACGCGGCCGCGATCGACCGGGTCGTCGCCGAGGTCGTCGACCGCCACGGACGCGTCGACGTCCTCGTCAACAACGCGGGCCGCACCCACGTCGGCTCGGTCGAGGAGACCGCCGACGAGGAGCTGCGCTCGCTGTTCGACGTGCACGTCTTCGGCCCCGCCGCCCTCACCCGCGCCGTCCTGCCCCACATGCGGGCCCGCCGCTCGGGCGCGATCGTGCAGCTCAGCAGCGTCGGCGGGCAGATGTCGATGGCCGGCTTCGGGGCGTACAGCGCGACCAAGTTCGCCCTGGAGGGTCTGTCCGAGGCGCTCGCCGCCGAGGTCGGACCGCTCGGCGTGAAGGTCCTCATCGTCGAGCCCGGCGCCTTCCGCACCGGCCTCTTCGGCAACCACAGCCTCAGCGGTGACGGCATCGCCGACTACGCCGACACCGTCGGCGCCACCCGCGGCTTCGTGGAGACCGGCGGCGGCACCCAGGCCGGCGACCCGGCGAAGGCCGCGGCGGCCGTCATCGCCGCGTTGAACGCCGACGAGACGCCGCTCCGCCTCGCCCTCGGCGACGACTCGATCGACACGATCCTGGGCCACCTGGACCAGGTCCGCTCGGACCTCACGACCTGGGAGAAGGTCGGCCGGGACACCAAGCTCGACGCCTGAGCCCAGGAAGAAGGGCCCGCACCCCGGTCCTGCCGGGGTGCGGGCCCTTCGTCACGCTCCTACAGGAAGGAGTTGATCTCGATCGTCTCGGTGCGGCCGGGGCCGACGCCGATCGCGGAGATCGGTGCGCCCGACATCTCCTCCAGGGCCTTCACGTACGCCTGCGCGTTCTTCGGAAGGTCCGCGAAGGTCTTGGCCTTCGTGATGTCCTCGGACCAGCCCGGCAGCATCTCGTAGATCGGCTTCGCGTGGTGGAAGTCGGTCTGCGAGTACGGCAGCTCCTCGACGCGCTTGCCGTCGATCTCGTACGCGACACAGACCGGGATCTGCTCCCAGCCCGTCAGCACGTCGAGCTTGGTGAGGAAGAAGTCCGTCAGGCCGTTGACCCGGGTCGCGTAGCGCGCGATGACCGCGTCGAACCAGCCGCAGCGGCGGTCACGGCCGGTGGTGACACCGCGCTCGCCACCGATGCGCCGCAGCGCCTCGCCGTCCTCGTCGAACAGCTCCGTCGGGAACGGGCCCGCGCCGACGCGGGTCGTGTACGCCTTCAGGATGCCGATGACGCGGGAGATCTTCGTCGGGCCCACGCCCGCACCCGTGCAGGCGCCGCCCGCGGTCGGGTTCGAGGAGGTGACGAAGGGGTACGTGCCGTGGTCGACGTCGAGCAGGGTGCCCTGGCCGCCCTCGAAGAGCACGACCTTGTCCTCGTCGAGCGCCTTGTTGAGGATCAGCGTGGTGTCCGCGACGAACGGCTTGATCTGCTCCGCGTACTGGAGCATCTCCTCGACGATCTGCTCCGCCTCGATCGCGCGGCGGTTGTACAGCTTGGCGAGGAGCTGGTTCTTGCCCTCCAGCGCCGCCTCGACCTTCTGCGAGAGGATCGACTCGTCGTACAGGTCCTGGACCCGGATGCCGACGCGGTTGATCTTGTCGGCGTAGGTCGGGCCGATGCCGCGACCCGTCGTGCCGATCTTGCGCTTGCCGAGGAACCGTTCCGTCACCTTGTCGAGGGTGACGTTGTACGGGGTGATCAGGTGCGCGTTGCCGCTGATCAGGAGCTTCGACGTGTCGACGCCGCGCTCGTTCAGCCCGCTCAGCTCGGAGAGCAGGACCGCCGGGTCGACGACGACACCGTTTCCGATCACCGGGGTGCACCCCGGCGAGAGGATTCCGGAAGGGAGGAGGTGGAGCGCGTACTTCTGGTCGCCTACGACGACCGTGTGGCCGGCATTGTTGCCGCCCTGGTAACGCACCACGTAGTCCACGGATCCACCGAGCAGGTCGGTGGCCTTTCCCTTGCCCTCGTCACCCCACTGAGCACCGAGCAGCACAAGTGCGGGCACAGGCGTACACCCCTTCCGGGTGGGGCATGTCCAAGGTCAGGGGGCGTACGCCGCCTCACCGGTGTGCCCCGGAATAGACGAAGCCCCTGGCGCAATAGCGCAAGGGGCTCTTGCACAAAGATGCTACCCGAGGAAGGACCGAGGTGTCGGATCACGACCAGCTGCTGGTCATCGTCGACCCGGTCGCCCGCCGAAGTGACGGCGAGTCCGTACGGATCGCGAAGGATGTACTGTCCGCGGGCGCGGAGGCGAAGATCTGCCTGCCGGACGGCCCCGAGGAATTCTCCCGGGCCCTGGCCCGGCGCGGCTCCCGGCGCCCCGTGGTGCTCGGCGACGACCGCGCGCTGCTCCGCACGGTGGCCCAGCTGCACCGCGAGCGGGAGCTCGCCGACGGGGTCCTCTCGCTCGTCCCGATCGGCTCCCCGGACGCCCTGGAAGTGGCCCACGCGCTCGGCGTGCCGCGCTCCACACCGGCCGCCGCCCGGGTGGCCCTGCACGGGGCCGTGCGCCGCCTCGACCTGCTCGTCGACGACAGCGACGGCGTCGTCCTCGGCGATCTGTGGGTCCCGGGCACGCCCGCCGTCGTCCCCGCGGCGCCCTCCGTCTGGGGCACCTGCCGCTCCCTCGTCCGCACCCTGGTCCGCCCGGCGCCCGCGCCCGCGACCCGGCTGCGGGTGGAGGCCGACGGGGTGCTGCTCGCCGACGTCGACGCCCCCGTGGAGGGCCTGACCGTCCGCGCCGCGGGCGGTACGGCCGAGGTGACCGTCCGCCCCGCCGCCGCCCCGGCCCGGCGTGCGACCGCCCGCACCATCACCGTCTCGGGCCCCGATTTCCGCTACCGCGCGGACGGACGCCTGACCGGACCGGTACGGCGCCGGACCTGGACCGTACGGGCGGGGGCCTGGGGGCTGACGCTGCCGGGGGAAGTGGCGTGACGACACGGGCGGTGACCGTCTAGCGTCTCGGTCGGGGCAAGGGGCCCATGAGGCGGGGGGACGTGCGATGACGTGTGCGCTGGACGTCGAGGAGACGGCGCGGGCGCTGTACCGGTACCGGAGCAAGAACTTCGGGCTGCTCTTCGCGGGAGTGGTGATGCCCCTCCTGGCCCTCGCCGCCGGACTGCTGCTCGGTGAGCCGTGGGGCGGCCAGGTCGCGTCCGCGTTCGCCGCGATCGGCATCCTCTCGCTCGGCGCCGGGATCGGATCGGCGGTCCTCGCCCGGCGGATGCGGCGGACCCTCGGCTCGGGCACCTGGTCGGCGCACCCCGCCGTCGCGATCGGCCGCGGCCGGACCGCGACGACCGTCGTCCTGCGGTCCCCCGACCGCTCCGAGGTGTGGCCGCTGACCGTGATCGCGACCCGCCAGCGCTACGAGCTGCTGCGGCCGGGACCCGACGGAGTGCTGTGGTGGTGCGGCGACCCGCGGAAGGGCGGGGTGCTCGCGCCGCCCGGCGGCGGGGAGCTGATCTGGGCGAAGCCGCTCCGCGGCGGCAGCGTGCGGCGCCGGGTCGTGGCACGCGCGGAGGCGGAGGGGCTGCTGCACCGGGCGGACGTGCGGCAGCCGCCGACCGCGCCTGGGCGTGGGCCTGTGTCTGGGTCTGCGTCTGCGTCTGGGCCTGTGTCTGGGTCTGCGTCTGGGTCTGCGTCTGCGTCTGGGTCTGCGTCTGGGCCTGAGTCTGCGTCTGCGTCTGCGTCTGCGTCTGGGTCTGCGTCTGCGTCTGCGTCTGCGTCTGTCACGGCGTACGCCCCGTATGACGACCCGTACGACAACCCGGACGCCGACCCGGAGGCCGACCTCTCCGAGGACGGCCTCGGCGACGGCCCCGGCGACGCTCCCGCGCCGTCCGGGCCCACCTACGCCGAGCTCGTCGCGCACGCCCGGCGGCAGGCCGAGCCGCAGGTGCGGGCGGCCCGCCCCGAGGCGGACGCGCGCGAGGTGGCGTGGTGGCGGGTGCGGAGCCTGCGGCGGATCTCCGGGGCGACCCGGGTGCTGGTCGCGCTCGGGTTCTGCGCGGCCGTGGGCGCCGCCGCGCTGACCGGGCCGCCGAAGGAGGACCTGCTGAAGCTGGGCGCCGTGGGCGTGCTGGTCCTGGGTGCGCTCGTGTACTCCTGCCACCGGCTGCTGACCGTCGGCAGGCCCGCCGTGCGGGCGATGGTCCGGGCCCTGACCGGCTCCGTCCACGTGCGGCGCCGGTACGCCCTGCTCTTCGACCCGCGGGGCGGCATGCCCGTCCTGGTCCTCTTCCCGATGTACGGCGGCCTGGACGCCAGGCCCGAGGCGGTGCTCCGGCTGGTTCCGCCCGGTCCGCCGAAGGCGCCGCGCCGCGGCCTGCCGGCCAAGCCCGCCGGCAGCGTCGAGCTGCACGGCTGGCGGGACTTCACCGAGGACGGCCGGCCGTTCGTCGTGGCGTGGATCGACGGGCGCCCCCTGTGGCCGGCGGGGGCGTACGAGGAGACGAACGGGCGCGACTTCACCACGCTCCTCGAACGGCTCGCGCCGCCCCTGGAGACCCGGACCTCCTGAGGCCACGGGCCTTGAGGTGCGGGCTTCCTGGGCCCTGAGGCTCAGACCTCCTGGGGCCTCGACGCCTTGTGGGCGCGCCAGCGGTCCATGATTCCGAACATCTCGCCGTGCAGGAAGGCGAAGAACTCGGCCGTCTCGGCCGTCCGGCGCCCGGCCGCCGTGTCGCGCCCGAGCGTCTCCGCGCCCTCCTGCAGGACCTGCTCCCACCGCACCAGCACCTGGTCGCGGCGGGTGAAGGTCTCGTACCAGAGCTCGTTGTGGAGGACGTACCGGTCGCGGCGCGTGCCGGGGTCGCGCTCGCGGCTGACCATGCCGACCTGCGTGAGGTAGCCGATCGCTCCGGAGACGGCGGCCGGGCTGATCCGGAGCTGTTCGGCCAGCTCGGCGGAGGTCATCGAGGCCGTCTCGGACGCGAGCAGGGCCGCGAAGACCCGGCTCGCCATGCGCTGCATCCCGGCGGCGGTCATCTCGGCGGCGAAGCGCTCGACGAAGCGGGACACCCCGTCGTCGCCGGTCCCGTCGGCCCTCGTCATGTCGCTCTCACCCATCCCCTGACTTTATACGGTTCCTTAACTTCACAAATTTGTGAAACTACCGTACGTTCAGAAGCATGACGAAGGCAATCAGCGTCGTCGGACTCCACAAGTCCTTCGGGCGCACCCACGCGCTCGACGGCCTCGACCTCACCGTCGAGACCGGCGAGGTCCACGGCTTCCTCGGCCCCAACGGAGCCGGGAAGTCCACCACCATCCGGGTCCTCCTGGGCCTCCTCCGCGCCGACTCCGGCGCCGCGCAGCTCCTCGGCCGCGACCCCTGGAGGGACGCCGTCGAGCTGCACCGCCGGCTCGCGTACGTCCCCGGCGACGTGACCCTCTGGCGCAACCTGTCCGGCGGCGAGGTCATCGACCTGTACGGCAGGCTGCGCGGCGGCGCGGCACCGGACCGGGCCCGGCGCGCCGAGCTCATCGAGCGCTTCGAGCTCGACCCCACCAAGAAGGGCCGCACCTACTCCAAGGGCAACCGCCAGAAGGTCGCCCTGGTCGCCGCCTTCGCCGCCGACGTCGACCTGCTCGTCCTCGACGAGCCGACCAGCGGTCTCGACCCGCTGATGGAGGAGGTCTTCCAGGACTGCGTGCGGGAAGCCGGCCGGCAGGGCCGCACGGTGCTCCTGTCCTCGCACATCCTCAGCGAGGTCGAGGCGCTCTGCGACCGGGTCAGCATCGTCCGCAAGGGCCGGACCGTCGAGTCGGGCTCGCTCACGGAGCTGCGGCACCTGACCCGTACCAGCGTCACCGCCGAACTCGCCGGACCGCCGAACGGCCTCGCCCACCTCCCCGGAGTGCACGGCCTCGACGTACGGGGCGACCGCGTGAAGCTCCAGGTCGACACCGACAAGCTCGACGGCGTCCTGCGCTCCCTGACCGCGTCCGGCGTACGGAGCCTGGCCTCCACCCCGCCGACCCTGGAGGAGCTCTTCCTCCGGCACTACACGGACGAGGCCGCCCGATGACCGGCACCGGCGTCCTCAACGGACGAGGCCGTCCGACGACCGGCACCGGCGTCCTCACACGGCTCGCGCTGCGCCGCGACCGGCTGACGCTCCCCCTCTGGGCGCTCGTCACCGGCGGCATGGTCGCGAGCGGCGCCGGCTCCCTGGAGGGGCTGTACGGCACGGCCGCCGAGCGCGCCGAGGCCGCCGCCTCGATGACCGCCAACAGCTCGATGCGCGCCCTGTACGGACCGGTCTTCGGCGACTCCCTCGGCGGGCTCGTCGCCTGGCGCTTCGGCACCTTCGGCGCGGTCCTCGCCGCCGTCGCGAGCCTGATCGTGGTGGTGCGGCACACCCGAGAGGAGGAGGAGACGGGCCGTCAGGAGATGCTGTCCGCCGGGGCCGTGGGCCGCCGGGCGCCCCTGACGGCGGCGCTCCTCGCGGCGCTCGCCCTCAACACGGCCATCGCCCTCCTCATCGCCGCCGGCCTCGCCGCACAGGGCGCGGCGGGGGCGCTCGCCCTCGGTCTGGCGATCGGCGGCACCGGCATGGTCTTCGCGACCGCGGCCGCGCTCGCCGCCCAGTTCACGGAGAGCGCCCGGCTCGCCAAGGGCCTGTCGGCGGCCGTCCTCGGCCTGGCGTTCGTGCTGCGGGCGGCGGGGGACGCCGGGTCCGCGGACGGTTCGTCCGCCCTGACCTGGCTCTCGCCGATCGGGTGGGCCGAACAGGTCCGCGCCTTCGCCGGCGAACGCTGGTGGGTGCTGCTCCTGATCGCCGGGGCCGTCCTGGTCCAGACGGCCGCGGCATACGCGCTCACCGCCCGCCGGGACGTCGGCGCGAGCTTCCTCGCGACCCGGCCCGGCCCGGCCGAGGGCCGTCTCGCCACCGCCGGGGCGCTCGCCTGGCGGCTCCAGCGCGGCACGCTCCTCGGCTGGTCGCTCGGCTTCCTGCTCGGCGGACTCGTCTTCGGCGGGATGGTCGAGGGCGCGGCCGACCTCGTCGGCGACAACGAACGGGCCCGGGAGATCTTCGAGCGGATGGGCGGACAGAGCGCGCTGACCGACGCCTTCCTCGCCACGATGGTCTCCCTCCTCGGGATGCTCGCGGCGCTGTACGCGGTCGGGTCGGTGCTGCGGGCGTACGGCGAGGAGACCTCGGGGCGCGCCGAGCCGCTCCTCGCGGGCGCCCTCGGCCGCCTCCGCTGGGCCGCCGGGCACCTCGTCATCGCCTTCGGCGGCTCCGTGCTGATCCTGGCCCTCGCCGGGCTCGGCCTGGCCCTCTCGTACGGGCACGACCTCGGCCCGGTCATGGGCGCCGCGCTCGTCCAGCTCCCCGGCGTCTGGACGCTCGCCGGACTCGCCGTCCTGCTCTGGGGCGCCGCCCCGAAGGCCGCGAACGCCGCATGGGGCGTGGCCGGGCTGTGCCTGGCCCTGGGGTGGATCGGCCCGGCGCTCGGACTGCCGCAGGCCGTCCTAGACCTCTCCCCCTTCGGGCACCTGCCGAAGCTGCCGGGCCCGGAGATGGCGTGGGGCCCGGTCCTGCTCCTCACCGGCCTCGCAGCGGCCCTGACGGCGGGGGGCCTGGCGGCGCTGCGTCGACGGGACGTGGCGGGCTGAGGTTCGGCGGGAGCTCGGGACCGGGCGGGGCTCCGGCCGGCTCGGGACCGGGCCGGGGACTCCGGCCGGCTCGGGACCGGGCCGGGGACTCCGGCCGGTTCAGGAGCGGGCCGGGGACTCCGGCCGGCTCAGGAGCGGGCCGGGGACTCCGGCCGGCTCGGGACCGGGCCGGGGACTCCGGCCGGTTCAGGAGCGGGCCGGGGACTCCGGCATGAGCGTGCGGGCCAGTACCTCCAGGGCGTCGGTGACCTCGCGCAGGCGCTGCGGGTCGTCGGACCCGAGGGCCGCCGCGAGCGCGCCCTCGATGCGGGTGGCCCGCACCTCCGCGACACGCTCGGACGCGTCCGCGGCGGGGCGCACCAGCACGCGACGCCGGTCGGCGGGGTCCGGCACGGTCCGCACCGAACCGGCCTCCTTCAACCGGGCCACGGCGGTGGAGACCTGGCTCTGCGGCAGACCGGTCCGGGCGGCGATCTCGCCGACGGCGCTGTCGGGGTGGGCGGCGACGTCGCCGGCGACGACGAGCACCAGCCGGGCGCTGCCGGCGTAGCGGCTCTCGCCGCCGGGGGGCTCGGGCAGCGCGTCCTCGCCGATCTTCATCAGGACGCGGCCCAGGAGAAACAGTTCGGCTCCGTTCACTCCGTCAAGGTACATCCAACTCGATTCATCCATCTTGATGCATCGGGATTGATGTATCGAGTTCGATGGAATAACGTGGAGGAGACGGAGGGCGCGGGGCCCGCCGCACACGAAGGGGGAGCATCATGAGCACGGACGCCACCACGACCACCGCCACCGCCACGATCACGGGCACGCTCGACGTGCCGGGCGCGGTGCTGCACTACCAGGTCAGGGGCACGGGTCCGGCGCTCCTCATCTCGCAGAGCGGGGAGGGCGACGCCGACCGCAGCACCGACCTCGTCGACCGGCTCGCCGACTCCTACCGCGTGATCACCTACGACCGCCGCGGCCTCTCCCGCAGCCTGCTCGACGCCCCGGAGCGGGGGGCGACGCTCGTGGAGCACGCCGACGACGTCCACCGCCTGCTCACCGCGCTGACCGACGCCCCCGTCCTCATGCTCGGCTGCAGCCTGGGGGCCGTCATC
The DNA here is from genome assembly GCF_040303145.1 of Streptomyces sp. NPDC096079. Lineage (NCBI taxonomy): Bacteria > Bacillati > Actinomycetota > Actinomycetes > Kitasatosporales > Streptomycetaceae > Streptomyces > Streptomyces sp. NPDC096079. The sequence continues at coordinate 447,535 of NZ_JBEOST010000003.1, read as the reverse complement.
GGGCTGCACGCGGCCGTGCGCCACCCGGGCCTCATCCACACGCTCGTCGCCCACGAGCCCGTGGCCCCGCGCCTGCTGCCCGACGGGGAGCGCGACCACCACGAGCGGGAGCTCACCGCCCTCCAGGAGCTGTACACCCAGGGAGGCCTCGCCGCCGCGCTGCCGGAGATCGCCCGGACCCTGGGCATAGACCCCACCCGCGCGGACGCCGAGCCCGGCCTCACGCCCCAGCCGATGGACGCGCGACGGATCGCCAACTTCGACCACTTCATCCGCCACGACTTCGGCGCGATCGTCCACGACTCGCTCGACCCGGCCGCTCTGGCGCACACCGGCACGCGCATCGTCCCCGCCGCCGGCCGCACCACCCCGCGCACCGTCTTCGACTACCGGTGCGCGACCTCGCTGGCCGAGCTCGTCGGCGAGGAGCTCGTCGAGTTCCCCGGCGGCCACAACGGCAACACCAGCCACCCGGAGGCGTACGCGGCCCGCCTCCGCGAGGTCCTGGAGGGCACGTGCTGAGCCGAGGGCCCGGGTCACAGCTCCACGAGCAGCTCCTCGAAGCCCCGGATGACGTAGCCCGGCTTCCACACCGGCTCCGCCGCGAGCCGCATCTCCGGAGCCTGCCTGAGCAACTCACCGAACACCGAGGCGAGTTCGAGGCGGGCGAGCGGGGCGCCGAGACAGTAGTGGATGCCGGCGCCGAAGGTGATGTGCGGGTTGTCGGCCCGTTCCAGGTCGAGGACGTCGGCGGTGGGGCCGAAGCGGGCGGGGTCGCGGTTGGCGGAGCCGAAGAGGAGGGCGACCTCGGAGCCTCGCGGGATGGTGACGCCGCCGATCTCGATGTCGTCGAGGACCCAGCGCTCGAACATCTGGAGCGGGGTGTCGTAGCGCAGAAGTTCTTCCACAGCTGTGGACAACTTTTCGGGGCGGGGACGGACGTCCTGCTTGAGCAGGGTCCACCAGCCGTTGACCGTGGTGTTCACCGTGGCCTCGTGGCCCGCGTTGAGGAGCAGGACGCAGGTGGAGATCATCTCCTGTTCCGTCAGTTCCTCGACCGCGATCAGGGACGAGATCAGGTCCTCCCCCGGGCTCTTCCGCCGCCGGGCGATCAGCTCCCGCAGATAGTCCGAGAACTCGACGGAGGCCTGGACCGCCCGCCGGGCCGTCTCCTCCGAGGGGTTCAGCTCGAACATCCCGCAGATCGCCGCCTACCAGGGCCGCAGCCGTCCGCGCTCCTCGTCCTCGGCCGGGACGCCCAGCATCTCGGCGATCACCGCGACCGGCAGCGGCTCGGCGACGGCGGACAGCAGATCGCCGCCGCCCGCCGCCACCAGCTCACCCACGAGCCCGGCGGCCAGCCTCCGTACGGTCGGCGCCAGGTTCTCCACGGTCCTCGGCGTGAACGCCTTGGAGACCAGCCGGCGGATCCGGCCGTGGTCGGCCGCCTCCAGATCGAGCAGCCCGTGGTCGTTGAGCGTGTGGAACGGCTCGTGCGCCGCGTCCGGAGGCGTGCGCCCGAACTCCTCGTGCGTGAAGCGATGGGTGTACGTGCGCCCCAGGCGCCGGTCCCGCAGCAGCGCCGACACGTCCTCGTGGTGCGGGATCAGCCACTGCCGGGTGGGACCGTGCCAGTGGGCGCGGCCGGCGGCGCGGAGCCGGGCGTAGGCGGGATACGGATCGGCGATGAACTCCGCCGACCAGGGGTCGTACACAGCGTCCACAGTGTCCATGCCCGGACGCTACCCCCGGACCCGCGCACCGGCCCCGGACACGGGTCCAACCGACAGGGGTCCAACCGACGCGGGTCGGTCCGATCCGGGTCTGACCGGCGCGGGCCTGACCGACCCGGGTCTGACCGGCGCGGGCCTGACCGACGCGGGCCTGACCGCCGCGGGTCAGGCCTCGGGGGCGCGGACGCGGGCGGGGGCGGAGGCGGGGGCGCGGGCGGGGGTCAGCCTCCGACGCGGACCAGGCCCGCCTCGTACGCGAAGACGGCCGCCTGGGTGCGGTCGCGGAGGCCCAGCTTCACCAGGATCCGGCTGACGTGGGTCTTGATCGTCGACTCGGCCACGACGAGGTGGTCGGCGATCTCGGCGTTCGACAGGCCCTGGGCGATGAGGACCAGGACCTCCGTCTCCCGCTCCGTCAGCTCCCCGATCTGCGCCATCGCGGGCGGGCGGGGAGACACCCCCGGCGCCTTCGCGAACTCGGTGATCAGCCGGCGCGTGACGGTCGGCGCGAGCAGCGCCTCGCCGGCCGCCACGACCCGCACGCCGTCGGCGAGCTGCCGGGCCGAGGCGTCCTTGAGGAGGAAGCCGGAGGCCCCGGCGCGCAGCGCCTGGTACACGTACTCGTCGAGGTCGAAGGTCGTCAGGACCAGCACCTTCGCGTCCGCGTCGGCGGCGACGATCTCCCGGGTGGCGTCGATGCCGTTCAGCTCGGGCATCCGGATGTCCATCAGGACCACGTCGGGGCGGAGGGCGGCGACCTGCGCGATCGCCTCCCGGCCGTTGACCGCCTCGCCGACGACCTCGATGTCCGGCATCGCGCCGAGCAGCACGGAGAAGCCCTCGCGGACCATCATCTGGTCGTCGACGATCAGTACGCGGATCACTGCTCGGCCTCCTCGCGGCTCACGGGGACGAAGGCCGCCACCTCGTAGCCACCGTCCTCGGTCGCCGCGGCCGTCATCTCCCCGCCGAGCATCGTCACACGTTCCCGCATCCCGGTGATGCCGTGCCCCGCCCCCGGGGACGGCTTGACCAGTCCGCGCGCCGGCCCGTTGGCGATGCGCAGCCCGAGACCGCCCAGGACATAGCTGACCTCGACCTTCGCCGCCGCGCCCGGCGCGTGGCGGAGCACGTTCGACAGGGCCTCCTGGACGATCCGGTACGCGGAGAGCTCCACGCCCTGCGGCAGCTCGCGCACCGCGCCGGTCACCGTCTTGTCCACGTCGAGCCCGGCCTCGCGCACATTGGCGACGAGGGCGTCCAGGTCGCCGAGGGTGGGCTGCGGGGCGTCGGGAGCCTCGTAGTCCTCGGCCCGTACGACGCCGAGGATGCGGCGCAGCTCGGTCAGCGCGGCGACGGCGTTCTCCCGGATGGTGAGGAAGGCCTGCTCCAGCTCCGGCGGCGGGTTCTCCACCCGGTACGGGGCGGCCTCGGCCTGGATGGCGACCACCGACATGTGGTGGGCGACGACGTCGTGCAGCTCCCGCGCGATGGTCGTCCGCTCCTCCAGGAGGGTCCGCCGGGACCGTTCCTGCGCGGTGACGGTCTGCTGGGCGGAGACCTCGCGGTCGGCCTGGCGGCGGACCTGGAAGACGGTGACGGTGAGGAGGACGAGGGCCGCGACGAAGAGCATCGGGATCGAGTCGGTGCCGTGCCCGACGCCGAGGAACATCTCGCAGAAGAGGCAGTAGCCGGCGGTCACGAGCCACATCCACGCGGCCGTCCGGGGCCGGGTGCGGGCGGCGACGACGGCGAGGACCACCAGGTGCGCGGCGAGCGAGTTCGCGGCCCAGGGCCAGCCGCCGTCGTATCCGGCGATGTACCCGATGAAGGGGGCCGAGCCGAGCGAGGCCCAGAAGGCGAGCACCGGCCGGACCAGGGTGAGCAGCACGATCACGGCCGGGGCGGCGGTGGTCACGAACGCCAGGACACCGAAGGAGTAGTAGATGCGCTCGTACCCCACGGCGAAGACGATCACCGCGCAGAACGCCACGAACGCGTGCGGAAGGAGCCCCGCGTAGGTCCGTATCCGTGCGGGCAGGAAGCGCGTCGGACCGCTGTTCACGTCCATGCGGGGCAGCGGCCGGTAGGCGAAGGCGTCGTGGAAGAGGTCGGCGCGCAGACCGCCGAGCGCGTCCTGCGCCAGGCGGAACTCGGGGCTCCGACTCGTCTCGGTGGTCTGTGTCTGGGTCACACCGAAACGGTACGTGGGGCGGGGGACCCGGTCGTCCCGCTGGATGCGGATCCTTCCGGGTCCCCCTTGAGGACTAGAGCGAGGTTCAGGCGACGATGCCGACGTTGAGCCCGTTGTGCGTGAACAGGTCGGTCGCCTGGCGGCCGACGAACGGCGCGGTGGCGTTGCCCGTCGAGCGGTAGACGAACGCGCCGCCCGTCCCGTACGCGATCAGGTCGGGGCGCCCGTTGTTGTTGAGGTCGTCGGCGCCGATGAGCTGGGAGTAGGTGTTCCAGCCGGGGCCGACCTTCACGCGGGTGGAGAAGCCGCCCTTGCCGTTGCCCTGGTACAGCCAGAGGACGCCGCCGGCGTCGCGGGCGACCATGTCACCGGCGGCCGTGCCCGCGATGTTCCCGACGGCGGTGATCTGGTTGTAGATCTGCCAGCTGCCGCCGAGGCTCACGCGGGTCCCGAACGGCTTCGCGTAGTTGCCCGTGCCCTTGTAGAACCACAGGGTGCCGGCGGTGTCCGTGGCCACCAGGTCGGCACGGCCGTCGCCGTCGAGGTCCGAGCCGCCGGCGATCTTGGGGTAGATCTGCCATCCGGTGCCGATCTTCACCCGGTTGGCGAAGGTGCCGTCGCCCTTGCCGAGGTAGAGCCACTGCACGCCCGAGCCGTCGACCGTGATCAGGTCGCCGGTGGTGGCGCCGCCGACGTTCCCGACGGCCTCGATCTGCTTGTAGATCCCCCAGCCCGTGCCGATGCGGCTGGCACGGGTGGTCCTGACGTCGCCGTAGAGGGGCGTGTGGTCCCGCAGGTCCTCGCGCCACATGCCGCCCTGGGGGTCCCTGAAGAGGACGTCGGTGGACCCGTTGTCGTTGTAGTCGTGCGGGTTGTACGTCCGGGTGAGGTTCAGGACCGAACTCCGGTGGGCGGGTTCGCCGCTGCCGTCGAGCAGCGTCGCCTCGGCCTCGACGGCGTACTGGCCGTTCGGCGCGTCCACGGTCCCGTCCACTTCGTCGAACTGGCCGTGCCAGACGAAGGAGAACCTGGTGCCGCTCGCGGGCGCGGTCAGCCGCGTCGTGAACTTCCTGCCGGTGGCGAGGTGCGTGAGCGTGACGTCCAGGGTGGCGTCGGCACGCGACAGCGTCCAGGCCAGGGTCGTATAGCCGCCGGTCTTGTCGAGGTTCACCACGTCGGGCACGTCGACCTCGTCGATCGTCACCGGCAGCGAGGGCGTGCCCGTGACCGCCACCTTGGTGACCGTCGGGGTGCCGTCCTGCGCCGCCGCGACGCGGAACAGCCCGTCGCCGTCCCCGTCCCGGCTGCCGCGCAGCACCACGCTGCCGTCGGCGGCGGATGCCGAGGAGGACGCCGAGACGCCCAGCTCGCGAGTCTCGCCGCTGGTCAGGGAGACCGCCTTGGCGGGCGTGCCGGGCGCGCCGTACACCAGCCATTCGCCCATGAGCGCACTGTGCCACTCGTCGAGGTGGGGACCGAGGACGGTCTGCTTCTGCTCGCCCGTCGTGCGGTCGACGGAGGTGATGAAGTCGCCGACACCGGACTTGTAGTTGAACCAGGTGACGTGGGAGTCGGAGAAGTTCAGGCCGCCGTAGCCGTACCCGGACTCTTCGGAGGCGTACGTCGCCGTCACCGTCGCGGCCGCCACGTCGACCAGGGCCCGGCCGCCGGTCCGTGCGTCCATCGGTCCCGTCGCGTACGCGACGAGCACCGAACCGTCGTGGAGCGGCGAGCCGAAGAACTCGGTGGCGTCGGCGGGCAGGCCCGAGACTTTGCGGCTGGTCGTCGTGGTGCCGGTCTTGGTCACGACGTGCAGTTCCGCCTCGTCGTCCGCGTTGATCACCTGCGCGAGGACGCTCGTCGGGCTCAGCACGGCCACGAAGGTGCCCTGCAGCGCGCCGAGGTCGATGTCGACGCCCGGGGCGGAGGGCGTGGCCATGTTCCGCAGGGTGATCGAGCGGAACTCGGCGGACCAGCTGTCGTCGCCGAGGACGACCACGTCGCCGGCACCCATGGCCCAGCCTGCGGGCGTCTTGAGCCGGGTCGGGTTGCCGCCGCCGTACGGCGTCCACAGCAGCTGCCGGTTCCGGTCGGCGTCGAAGGAGTAGCTGAGGAAGCCGGTGCTGCCCGCGCCTCCGAAGGAGCTGCCCTCCGGGAAGACGGCGAGGCCGTCGATCGTCTGGGCGGCGGAGGCCGTGGTGGAGGCGGCCGCGAGGGCGGTCGGGGCGGTGGCCAGCGTGCCGGCGCCCAGAGCCGTGACGGCGAGGACGGCCGTGACGGCCAGGGCGAGCCGGGAGCCGGTGGAGCGGAGCTGCAAGGTGAAACCCCCACGAGGATGATCGGGTACGGGAGAGCCGCGCCCGATCAGACTCGCGATCCCTTCGAAGGGTTGTACGAGGGATCAAGGAACTCCGAGGTCACCAGGCCAGCTGCGCGATCTCCTCCGCCACCACCGCGCACGCGTCCGCCGCCGGGTCGATCAGGGGGAAGTGGCCGATGCCCTCCAGGAGCGTCAGGCCGACCTCCTCGCCCGCCTTCGCCGCCGCCTCCGCGTACGCCTCGGCCACCGCGTACGGGACGACGACGTCCTCGCGGCCCTGCACGACGGTCGTCGCGATGCCGGTCGGGAGGAGCACCGACGGGTCCGTGGCCGCCGAGCGGGCCGCGTACTCCCGCTCGCCGCCGAGCAGCTCGGTGACCGCGCCGCCGCACACCCCCAGCTCCACCGCCCGCCCGAAGTGGGCGATCGGGGCCAGGGCGACGACCCCGCGCAGCTCCGGCGGGGCGGGCAGCCGCCACGGGGAGCCGGCGGGCAGGACGTGCCGGGCGGCGGCCCACAGCGCGAGGTGGCCGCCCGCCGAGTGGCCGGTGAGGACGGTGCGGCGCGGATCGGCCTGCGGCAGGTGGGCGGCGGCGAGGTCCGGCACCGCGTCGAGCGCGGCGGCCACGTCGTCGAAGGTCTCCGGCCAGCGTCCCGCGACCGGGGCCGTGCCGCCCTGGTGCGGGAGGCCGGGGCCGCGCCGGTACTCGACGCTCGCCACGGCGAAGCCCCGGCGCGCCAGGAAGTCCACGAAAGGGGTCAGGTGCTGCCGGTCGTAGGGTGCCCGCCAGGCGCCGCCGTGCAGGGCGACGACGAGCGGGGCCCTGGTGCGTCCGTCGCGCGGGGCGTAGAAGTCGACCACCTGGTCCGGGTGGTCGCCGTACGCGGCGGTGGCGTCCGGGGCGACGGCCGGGTGCGAGAAGGCCGACGCCTCTTCGGCGGCATCGCGCGCGGCGGGGTCCGGCATGCTGTTCCAACCTCTCGGGTACGCGGCCGAATTGGCCTGACCTGCGGGGACGGTACCAGCCCCGGAGCCCCCGCAGATCAGGCGATCATCCGACCTACCGAAGAACCTCCGCGAGGATCCGCGCCGCCCGCTCCGCGTCCGCGAAGCCCACGTACAGCGGGGTGAAACCGAACCGCAGGACGTCCGGACGGCGCAGGTCGCCGACCACCCCGCGCTTGATCAGCTCCGGCATCACGGCGGCCGCGTCCGCGCAGCGCAGCGCCACCTGGCTGCCGCGCTCGGCGTGCGCTGCGGGGGTCACGGAGGTGACGCGGCCCTCGGGGACGTACGCCTCGACGCACTCCAGGAAGAAGTCCGTCAGGGCCAGGGACTTGGCCCGCACGTCCTCGATGCCGACCCCGTCCCAGACGTCGAGCGCCGCTTCGAGGGCCAGCATGGAGAGGATGTCGGGCGTGCCGACCCGGCCCCGGAGCGCGCCGGTCGCCGCCTCGTAGCCGGGGGTCATGCCGAAGGGGTCGGCGTGCGAGTTCCAGCCGGGCAGCGGCGAGTCGAAGGCGGCCTGGTGGCGCTCGGCGACGTACAGGTACGCGGGCGAACCGGGGCCGCCGTTCAGGTACTTGTAGGTGCAGCCGACGGCCAGGTCGACCCCGTGGGCGTCCAGGCCGACGGGCAGGGCGCCCGCGCTGTGGCACAGGTCCCAGACGGCGAGCGCGCCCGCCGCGTGGAGCGCCGCGGTGAGTCCGGGCAGGTCCTGGAGCCGGCCCGTGCGGTAGTCGACGTGGTTGACGAGCGCGAGGGCCGTGCGGTCGCTCACCGCGGCCGCCATGTCGGCGGGGTCGCAGGCCACGATCGCGTGACCCGTCATGCGCGCGGCGGACCGTGCGATGTACCCGTCCGTGGGAAAGGTCGTCGCGTCGACGAGGATCTCCGTCCGGTCGCCACCGCTCAGCCGGGCGGCGGCGACGACCGCCTTGAAGACGTTCACGCTCGTCGAGTCGCCCACCACGATCCGCCCCGGGGCGGCCCCGACGATCGGGGCGATCCGGTCGCCGATCCGCTCGGGCGCGGTCCACCAGCCGGACTCGTCCCAGGAGCGGATGCGCAGCTCGCCCCACTCACGGGTGATGACGTCGGCCATGCGGGCCGGGACGTGCGCGGGCAGCGCGCCCAGCGAGTTGCCGTCGAGGTAGACGGTCCCCTCGTCGAGGGCGAACTTCGCGCGGTGTCCGGCCAGTGCGTCGGCCGCGTCGAGGCGGGCGGCCTTCTCCTCGGGGGTCTCAGACATGGCTGCGGGCCGTCCAGAGCTCGGGGAACACGTTCTTCTGGGCCCGCTTCTCCAGCCAGGCCACGCCGGCGGAGCCGCCGGTGCCGGTCTTCGCGCCCATCGCGCGCCGGGTCGCCACCAGGTGGTCGTTGCGCCAGCGCCAGACCAGTTCGGCGACGTCGCTCAGCGCCTCGCCGAGCCGGACGAGCTCGGCGTTCTGGTCGGCGTCCGCGTATATCCCGGCCCAGACGGTCTCGACCTCGGGCGAGGGCTCGTACCGCTGCGCCAGGTCACGGCCGAGCACCGACGCCGGCACGGGCAGGCCGCGCCGGGCGAGGAGCCCGAGGACCTCGTCGTACAGGCTGGGCTCGTGGAGCGCCTTCTCCAGCTCGGCGTGGACGCGGGGCGCGCCCCGGTGCGGGACGAGCATCGACGCGGACTTCTCGCCGAGCAGGAACTCCATCCGGCGGTACATCGCCGACTGGAATCCGGAGCCCTCGCCGAGCGCCGCCCGGTAGGCGTTGAACTGGCCGGGGGTGAGCTGGGCGAGCGGACGCCAGGAGTGGTTGAGCGCCTCCAGCTCGCGCACGGAGCGCTTGAGCGCGTCCATCGCGACGGGCACGCGGTCCTCGCGCAGGGCCCGGCTCGCGGTCTCCCACTCGTGGACGATCACCGTGAACCACAGCTCCATGACCTGGGTGGTGACCAGGAAGACCATCTCGCCGGGGTCGTCCGAGCGCAGGTGCTGGAGGTGGGTGAGGACGTCCGCCTGGACGTAGTCCTCGTAGGGCGTCGTGCCCGCGAAGTCGAGGTTCGGGTCGTCGACGACCGATCCGGCTCCGGAGGCATCGGGAGAGGGGAAGGCTGACATTTCTGTCTCCTCGATACGTGCTACCGGGTAGCGGTCCGCTCCACCGTGTGCGCCACGGGAGCTCCGGTCCCCTCGGGAGGCGGGCTTCTTCGCGCGCGTCCCAAGCGCATCATGACACGAATCGGAGTTCGATCAACAGGGACGCCCCCTCCCCCGTACGAGGGGGGAGAGGGCGTGTCCGGACGGGCGGCGGGCCGTCAGCCGAGCGTCTCCGCGGCGGTCTGGGAGGAGTCCCGCAGGAAGGTCGTGCAGCGCTCGTACTCGTCCTTCTCGCCGATCTCGCCGGCCGCCCGCGCGAGGGCGTGCAGCGCGCGCAGGAAGCCGCGGTTCGGCTCGTGCTCCCACGGCACCGGGCCGTGGCCCTTCCAGCCGCTGCGGCGCAGCGCGTCCAGGCCGCGGTGGTAGCCGGTACGGGCATAGGCGTACGACTCGACGACCGCGCCGCGCTCGTAGGCGTCGTCGGCGAGCCGGGCCCAGGCGAGCGAGGACGTCGGGTACTTCGCGGCGACGTCCGCCGGCGCCGTACCGTTCGCGAGCAGCTCGCGCGGTCCCGGGTCGTCGGGCAGGTGGGTGGGGGCCGGTCCCCCCAGGAGGTTCTCGTGGATGGCCATGGGCCCCAGTCTGCCTCAGGAGCCCGCCCCGCCGTCCCCTTCCCTGGCAGGGGCGTCCCGGCCGGCGTCCCCGTCCCCGGCGGGGCCCGCCTGCTTCGTGCGGGCGTCCTGCCGCCCCGGGTCGAGCGGCGGGGAGGTCACCCCGCAGTGGACCTTGCACTCCGGGTGACAGTCCGCGGGCTCGGCCGGGGTCCGCATCGTCGTCCAGGCGAGGGCCGCGCCCAGCACCAGGATCCCCGCGCACATGGGCATCGCCCGCCGGAAGGTCTCCCCGAACTCCTCCGCCGAGCGGTACGCCTCCGGACCCATCCCGGCGAGCAGCGGCAGCGCGGCCACCGCGATCAGCCCCGCCGCGCGGGCCGCCGCGTTGTTGATGCCGCTCGCGAGGCCCGCCCGGGACACGTCCACCGAGGCGAGGACCGTCGCGGTCAGCGGGGCGACCAGGGCCGTCATGCCGAGCCCGAGCACCAGCATGGCCGGCAGCACGTCCCGTACGTACGAGGCGTCCTCGCCGACCCGCAGCATCAGCAGCATCCCCGCCGCGCACATCAGCGGCCCCACGGTGAGCGGGATCCGGGGCCCGATCCGCTCCCCCAGCTCCCCGGACCGCGCGGAGAGCAGCAGCATCAGCACGGTCGTCGGCAGCATGGCCATGCCCGCGCCGAGCGCCGAGTAGCCGGCGACCACCTGCAGCTGGAGGGCGGCCAGGAAGAAGAAGCCGCCGAACGCCGCGTACACGCACAGGGTGACGAGGTTGACCGCGGTGAACAGGCGCGAGCGGAAGATCGACGGGGGCACCATCGCCCGCTCCCCGCGCCGCCGCTCCACCGCGACGAACCAGGCCCCGACCGCGACCCCGGCCACCCCGGCCCACCAGGCCGCGCCGATCAGGGCGTACGTGACGAGTGCGAGCCCGGCCGCGCCCAGGACGGCGCCGAGCACGTCGAAGCGGCCGTGCGCGGTCTCGTCCCGCGACTCCGGCACGTGACGGAGGGCGACGGGGACGCAGACGGCGGCGAGCGGCACGTTCAGCAGGAACACCCACCGCCAGCCCGGACCGTCCACCAGCCAGCCGCCCACGAACGGGCCGATCGCCGCGCCGACCCCGCCGAAGCCCGACCAGAGGCCGACGGCGCGCGCCCGGTCGTCCTCGTGGAAGCTGGCCTGGATCAGGGCGAGGGAGCCGGGGGTGAGCAGCGCCCCGCCGACGCCCTGGAGGGCGCGGGCGGCGATCAGCACCCCGGCGTTCGGGGCGAGCCCGCACAGCAGGGACGCGAGGGCGAACCACACCACGCCGACGACGAAGACCTTCCGTCGGCCGAAGCGGTCGCCGAGGGAGCCGCCGAGCAGGATCAGCCCTGCCAGGGTCAGCATGTAGGCGTTGACCGTCCACTGGAGGACGGCGAGGTCGGCGCCCAGGTCCTCGCCGATGTGCGGCAGGGCGACGTTGACGACGGTCGAGTCGAGCAGGGCCATCCCGGACCCGAGGACGGTGGTGAACACGATCCACCGGCCGGTCCCGGAGGCCATCCGCACGTCCCGCACGCCCGTACCCACACCCATGTCTGCATGGTCCCGCGAAGCGGGACCCGCCGCGCGCGCAGGTCCTCCCCCAGCGCCTCCGCCGCCCCGACCCGGACCCCGGGCTCAGGCCGCCCCGAGCGCCTCCGCCGCCCGGACCCGGACCCGGGCGCAGGCCGCCGCCAGCGCCTCCGCCGCCCCGACCCGGACCCCGGGCTCAGGCCGTCCGGAGTCGGTCCGCCGCGCGGACCAGCGCGGCCACGCCCCGCTCGGCCTTGCTCCGGGTGCAGCCGACGTTCAGCCGGACGAAGCCGGGCGTGCCGTACACCCCGCCCGGCATGATCGCGACCTTCTCCACCGCCACCAGCTCCTCCTGGAGCCGGGTCTCCTCGATCCCGAGCGGCCGGAGGTCGATCCAGGCCAGATACCCGGCCTGCGGAGGCGTCCAGTCCACGCCCGGCAGCTCCGCCAGCCGCTCCCGGACCAGGCCCATCGTGCCCGCGACGTAGCCGCGCAGTGCGTCCAGCCAGGCCGCGCCCTGCCGGTAGGCGGCGATGTGGGCGGTCAGCGAGAGCACCGCGGGCGAGGCGAGCCCCTCGCCCGTCTCCATGCGCCGGACGAACGCCTCCCGCTCGTCGGGGTCGCCGATCACGCCGTACGAGCCGGAGAGCGCCGGGAAGTTGAAGGCCTTCGTGCCGGAGGTGACCAGGGCCCAGCGGCGGCCCCGTCCCCTCTCCGCGATCCGGGTCCAGGGGACGTGCCGGTGGCCGTCGGTCGTCAGGTCGGCGTGGATCTCGTCGCTGACGACGGCCGCTCCGTGCCGCTCGGCCAGCGCGGCGAAGCCCTTGAGCTCCTCCTCCGTCCACACCCGGCCGGTCGGGTTGTGCGGGGAGCAGAGCAGCAGCATCCGGCTGTCCGGGCGGGCGAGCTCCCGTTCCAGGGCCTCCGGGTCGTCGAGCGGGACGCCCCGCAGCTCGCGCCCGAGCCCGGTGACCGCCTTGCGGAAGCCGTCGTACGTGGGGGTGTGGACGACCACCCCGTCGCCGGGGGCGGTCCACATCTGGAGGAGCTGCGAGAGCTGGGAGAGCACGGAGGGCGCGTACACCAGGGTGTCGGGGTCGATCTCGGCGTCGTACCGGCTCGCGTACCAGTGGCGGATCGCCTCGCGGAACTCCCCGAGCCGCCAGTCCGTGTAGCCGAAGACCCCGTGGTCGACGCGCTCGCGCAGGGCGGCGAGGACCTCGGGCGGGGAGGCGAAGTCCATGTCGGAGATGGTGAAGGGCAGCAGGTCGGGGACGCCGAAGCGGTCCGCGATGCCGTCCCACTGGACCGACCAGGTCCCGTGCCGGTCTATCTCCCGGTCGAAGTCGTACATCGGTCCTCCCTGGACGCACGAGGGCCCGGCACCTCGGGAGGTACCGGGCCCGTCGTTCACCTGACTACTTCAGCTTCGTGCCGGCCGAGCGCAGCGCGACGCAGGCCTCGCCGACGCGCTTGGCCATGCCGGCCTCGGCCAGCTTGCCCCAGGTGCGCGGGTCGTAGGTGGACTTCTTGCCGACCTCGCCGTCGACCTTCAGGACACCGTCGTAGTTGCGGAACATGTGGTCCACGACCGGACGGGTGAAGGCGTACTGGGTGTCGGTGTCGAGGTTCATCTTCACGACGCCGTTCTCCAGCGCGGTGGCGATCTCCTCGGCCGTGGAGCCCGAGCCGCCGTGGAAGACGAAGTCGAACGGGTCGGCCTTGCCGAACTTGGCGGCGACACCGGCCTGGAGGTCCTTGAGGAGCTCGGGGCGGAGCACCACGTTGCCCGGCTTGTAGACGCCGTGGACGTTGCCGAACGAGGCGGCGAGCAGGTAGCGGCCCTTCTCGCCCAGGCCGAGGGCCTCGGCCGTGCGGATCGCGTCGTCGACGGTGGTGTACAGCTCGTCGTTGATCTCGTGGCTGACGCCGTCCTCCTCGCCGCCGGTCGGGGTGATCTCGACCTCAAGGATGATCTTGGCGGCGGCGGCCTTCGCGAGCAGCTCCTGGCCGATGGCCAGGTTGTCGGCGAGGGTCTCGGCCGAGCCGTCCCACATGTGCGACTGGAACAGCGGGTTCAGGCCCTTGGCGACACGCTCGGCGGAGACGTCGAGCAGCGGGCGGACGTAGCCGTCCAGCTTGTCCTTCGGGCAGTGGTCGGTGTGCAGGGCGACCGTGATGTCGTACTTCGCGGCGACGATGTGCGCGAACTCGGCCAGGGCAACGGCGCCCGTGACCATGTCCTTGCTGTGCTGACCGCCCAGGAACTCGGCACCGCCGGTCGAGATCTGGATGATGCCGTCGCTCTCGGCCTCCGCGAAGCCGCGCAGCGCAGCGTGCAGGGTCTGGGACGAGGTCACGTTGATGGCCGGGTAGGCGAACTTGCCTGCCTTCGCCCGGTCGAGCATCTCGTTGTAGACCTCGGGGGTTGCGATGGGCATTCGTCCGCTCCTTGTGATGTGCGGGGTGTGTGCGTTGCTGTCCCTGACCTAGGGGCGACGTCATCGTCGCCGCCCATCTTTCCAGACTCTTGTGCGGGCTCCCACGGGCACGGCACGACGAGGGGCGGGGTGTTTCACGTGAAACACCCCGCCCCTCGGCAAAAACGCAGGTCAGAACCGCCCTGGCGGGGGTCGAGGACCTAAGTCACGACTTCGCGGCGGTTACGCCAGGCCAAGATCCCCGAGCTGGTAGCGCGTGAGGTACGGGAGACCCGCCTCGGCGATGGCTCCGGCGGCGCCCCGGTCCACGATCGTGGCGACGGCGACGACCTCGCCGCCCGCCTCGCGGACGGCCTCGACGGCGGTCAGCGGCGAGCCGCCGGTGGTCGAGGTGTCCTCGACCACGAGGCAGCGACGGCCCTTGACGTCCGTGCCCTCGATACGGCGCTGCATGCCGTGCGCCTTCTGCGCCTTGCGGACGACGAAGGCGTCCAGGCGCTGTCCGCGCGCGGCGGAGGCGTGCAGCATCGAGGTCGCGACCGGGTCGGCGCCCAGCGTGAGCCCACCGACGCAGTCGAAGTCCAGGTCGGCAGCGAGGTCGAGCATGACCTGACCGACCATCGGCGCGGCCTCGCCGTCCAGCGTGATGCGACGCAGGTCGATGTAGTAGTCGGCTTCCAGACCCGAGGAGAGGGTCACCTTGCCGTGCACCACGGCCTTGTCCTTGATCTGCTGGAGCAGCTCAGCGCGTACGTCAGTCATGCCCCTGAGCTTAAAGCCGCCGCCAGCTCCAGGTGCTCTCGACCTCCAGGGGGTCGATCGGGGTGACCAGACGCGGGAGGGTGTTGAGGCCGTTCGGCGGGCCGGACTGCGGCTCGACGCAGACCGCCTCCTCGGGCTCGTCGTAGATCACGACCCACTCGGCGCGGCTCGCGACCTTCAGCTCCAGCTCCTCCGGCCAGGTGAGGGTGACGTCGACGCCGCCGGGCATGCCGAAGCAGTCGTCCCAGGGTCCGGGGAGCGGGTCGATGCGGCGGCCGGTGGGGAGGTGGTTCCCGCCGCGCTCCTCCTGCCAGGCGGGCGTGAAGTCGAGCCGTACGTCCTGACCGCCCCGGCCCAGGTTCCGCAGGAACCACGGGTGCCAGCCTGCCTGCGCCGGGAAGGAGACCTCGTGGGTCTCGACGCCGAAGCGCAGGGTGAGGGAGTCCTCGGACAGCTCGAAGACCTGGGTGACCCGGCCCTTGTACGGCCACGGGTCGTCGAGCTCGCAGGTGAACACGGCCTCGGTCTCCGAGCTCCGGGCGAGCGTCCAGACGCGGTCGCGGACGGTGCCGTGGATGGCGTGCGGGGCGGCGTTGACCGGCAGCTGGTGCGTGGTGGCGCCGTTGCGGAAGAGACCGTTCTCGGTCCGCCCGCACCAGGGCGCCATGGGGAAGCACCCGTACCGCTCGCCTTGGCGCAGCACCTCGGTGCCGCCGATGCGCAGGCTCTCGATCCGGCAGCCGTGTTCGGGGTTGATGGTCAACTCGGCGTCGCCCGCCGTCAGTCGCGTCTGCATGCTCACGCCCCGACCCTAGCCGTGATGGGGCCGTTCAGCGGCGGCGGCGCAGCGCCCGGCCGACGACGACGGCCGAGGCGAGCGCGAGGGCCGCGGCCGGGGCGATCCAGCGCAGGGTGGCGCCGGCGCTCGACGTCTCGGGGGCGGGCACGGGGGCGTACCGGCCGCGCGGCGGGGCGTGGTCGACCTCCTCGGCGCTCCGCCCGATCATGGTCCGGCGGGCGTGGGCGGCCTCGGCGGCGGGCTGCGGGGCGGGGAACTCGATCGGCGCGTCTCCCGGGCCTTCGCCCAGCCCCTCGCCCGGCCCCTCGGCGAAGTCCTCGTCGAGGAGCGGTTCGAGGGAGGACGGCGGGACCGGTGCGTCGAGGACGCCGTGCCGGTGGGGCTCCTCGACGCCGTCGTCGACCCCGTCGTCGTCGACGGCCTCCTCGGTGGCCTCCTCGGTGGTCTCCTCCGGCTTCTCCGGCTCCTCCGCCAGAGCGGCCAGCGCCTCCACGAACCTGTCGAGGAGCTTGGCGCCCGCCGTGGAGCGCGCCTCGTCCGTGGCGTCGGCGAGCCGGCCGGCCGCCGTGAGGGCCCCGGTGAAGCTCAGGCTGGTCCCCTCGGCCACCGGGGTGAGGACGACGGTGAGGGACACCTCGGCCGAGCCCTTGCCGCGGGCCTCGGTGCCCTCGCCCTCGTAGGTGATGGCACCGTCCCGCTCGACGACCCGCAGGGCGCCCCGGTAGGTGATGGTGTTGCCGCCGACCCGGACCTTGAGCCGGCCCGTGAGGGGTCCGGCCGCCGCGTCGGCGTCCCGCTGGAGACCGGGCACGCAGCGCACGACGCGGGCCGGGTCCGTGAGCGTCGCGCGCAGGGCCTCGGCCGGGACGGGAACGAACACCTCATGCTCCATGAAAGCCGAGCCTACTCAGGGCGGGGCGCGGCGTCGCCTGTTTGCACCCGGCGAACGGGTCAGGCCACGTACCGCGGGTGCACCAGGGTCGAGGGCGGCTGCTCGGCGCCGCGGGTCCGCTCGGCGCGGCGCGCCGCGCCCTCCAGGCTTCCCGCGCCGAGCGAGCGCAGCCGGGGCGCGTCGGGGGCGAGACCGAGGACGGGCGGCCGGCCGCCCCGTACGGCCAGGAGGAAGCCCCAGTCCCCCGGCCCCCGCTCCGTACCGCCGGTGCGGTCGGCGCGGTCGGGTCCCGCGGCGAACCCGGGCGTGCGGCCGGTCGCGCTGTACGGGCGGGTCGCGAAGCCGGCGGCGCGCAGGGTGGCGTCGACGGTCCAGAAGGTGCGGGGCCGGTCGGTGACCGATCCGGCGTGCACGGCGAACCGGCCGGTCTCGCCGAGCACCCGGGCCACCAGTCCGTAGAACTCCTCCGAGTAGAGCTTGGTGCTGGGGGTGATCCCGGGGTCCGGCAGATCGGAGATCACCACGTCGTACCGTTCCTGCAGACGATCGGCGGCGCCCCTGAGCCAGCGGAACGCGTCCGCGTAGACCACGTGGACGCGCGGGTCGCGGAAGGCCTGGGCGTTGAGCGCGGCGAGCGACGGGTCCGTACGGGCGAGGCGGACGACCCCCGGGTCGAGCTCGACGACGGTGACGGAGCGGACCCCGTCGTAGCGCAGGGTCTCCCTGGCGGCCATCCCGTCGCCGCCGCCGACGATCAGCACGCGCGCGTGCGCGCCGTTCATCGCCGGGTGCACGAGCGCCTCGTGGTAGCGGTACTCGTCGCGGCCGGCCACCCGGAGGCGCCCGTCGAGGAACAGGTCGGGCGGCTCCGTGCGGCCCCCGGTCACCACGACCTCCTGGAGGTCGGTGTGGACGGCGACCCGCACCGACTCCCCGTACACGGCGCGGCGCGCGGCCTGTTCGAAGTCGTCGACGAGGACCGTCGCGGTGGCGAGGACGGTCAGGACGCACAGGTTCACGGCCAGGAGCAGGGCCCGGGAGCGGCGGGTGAGGTCGCGCCGGAAGACCCACAGGACGAGGCCACCGCCCGCGACGGCGTTGACCGCGCCGGTGACGAGCGCACCGGTGAGCTGGCCGAGCCAGGGCAGCAGCAGGAACGGGAAGGCGAGGCCGCCGACCAGCGCGCCCACGTAGTCGGCGGCGAAGAGGTCGGCGACGGTCCCGGCGGCGTCGTCCTGCTCCCGCTCGGCCCGCCCCGCCCGGCCCGCGCGCCCGGAGGGGCCGGCCGTCGCCGTCTCGGCCGGGGAGCCGGGCACACCGGCGCGACCCGCCCGCTGTATGAGCGACATCAGGAGCGGGATCTCGGCCCCGATGAGCACCCCGATCGCGAGCGAGAACGCCACCAGCACGTACCGCGATTCGCCGAGCCAGGCGAAGGACGCGTACAGCACCATCGCCGAGCAGCCGCCGATCAGCGCGAGCCCGGCCTCGACGAGGCCGAAGCCGACGGCGGCGCGGCAGCGCAGCCGCTTGGCGAGGAGCGAGCCCACGCCCATCGCGAAGACCATCACGGAGAGCACGACGGAGGCCTGGGTGACCGAGTCGCCGATCAAGTAGGAGGCGAGGGCGACCAGTTCGAGCTCGTAGACCAGGCCGCAGGCGGCGCAGACGAAGACGACCGCGAGGACCGGGAAACGCACCGCCTCGCGCGGCGGCCGCACGGACCGCCGCGGGGGCGGCCGGCGCACCCTCGTGGGTGGCATGGTCACGGTCGGCTCGATCATGTCCGTAACGCTACGTCACGACTGACGCACCCCTTGTCACCCACACGAGTGCACATGGAGCCCTGGGAGGGCGCATCAGAGCGTTGCGGGCATACGTGCGCCGATACGGGTCCTGGTCACCACCAACTGCCCTTCCTGCGGGTAGGCGTGCCAGGTGCGCCAGCGCACCTGGCCCTCGTGACGCTGCGCCAGCATCGCCGTGAAGGCGTGCGGGGAGCCGGGGAAGGTCCCCGCGAGTCCATTGGGATGGTCGGCGACGAGCGCGAGCAACTCCTGCGCACGGCCCGCGAAGGAGCCGTGCGAGAGCGTCTCGACGCGCGCCGCGAATTCGTACTCCCATTCGCCGACGCGCTTGGAGACGCCGAGCGGGAGCGGGGTGCTGCTGCCGGGCATGCAGGCCACGGTCTCCGAGCAGTGGCGCCCCTCCTCCTCCAGGAGGACCTGATGGGAGGCGCCGAGCAGCCTCAACTGGAGCTTGGCTCCGGAGAGTTCGAGGTCGAGCACGGCGAGCGCGGGCAGCGGCTCGCGCCCGAGGGCCCAGGCCAGGTCTGCCGCGCGCGTATCGGTGTAGGAGGTCTTCAAGGTGGTGAGCATGGGTCGGCTCCGCAAACACGGTTTGACGGGTGGGCCGGGGGCGCCCCGGAGAAGGGTTCTGCGGGAGTGGGGAATCGCCGGCTCGGGTCCACACACGGTCCGAGGGCTGTCTCTGTCAGGAGCGAGAGAACCACGTACGTCGGGCGACTCGCAGCGTTTTTACCCAACTTGCCGTGTTTTCCAACCCCTTCGGGGACCCAACAGTTCACTTGTTCACTCAGCTGCCGCCACCGCAGCCGCCCCCGCCACAGCCGGACCCGCAGGAGCTCCCCGACCCGCAGGAGCTGCCCCCGCCACAGCCGCCCCCGCCACCGTCGGCCCAGTTGCTCCCGCTCCGGCCCTTGCGCCCGCCGCGCCGCCTGCTCCCGCCCTTGCGGGTGCCGGAGAAGAGTCCGATCACCACGAGCGCGAAGACGATGAAGATCACGAATTCCATCAGTACTACCCCCGTTCTTCTGTGCGAGGGGGATGCCCGGTCCGGCACCCCGTCAAAGCCGACTTGAGCGAGTCCAGAGCTTCAGCTGCACGAGGAGCCGGAGCACGAGGACGAGGAGCAGGACGAGCTGGAACACGACGACGAGGAGCAGGAGAAGGAGGAGGACGAGGAGCAGGAGGAGGACGACGAGGACGAGGAGGAGGACGACGATCCGGCCCACCAGCTGTCGCTTCCGCCGCTCCGCCCCGTCCCGCTCGTCCCCCTCATCCCGCTCGCGACGAGCCCTACCCCGAAGGCGATCACGGCCGTGATCCCGAGGATGAAGAATGCGATGTCCATGCCAGGGCGATCCCCGCTCCGACGCGCGGTCAAAGCGCACTTGAGCAAGTCCAGAGCTTGGCCCCAGGATGGCCGTCATGACACGACCGCTGCTCAATCGCCGCCTCGCCGAGTTCGGGACGACGATCTTCGCCGAGATGTCCGCGCTCGCCGCCAGGACCGGGTCGATCAACCTCGGTCAGGGCTTCCCCGACACCGACGGCCCGGAGGAGATCCGGGAGGCGGCGGTCCGCGCGCTGCGCGCGGGCCACGGCAACCAGTACCCGCCCGGCCCCGGCGTCCCGGAGCTGCGGTCCGCGATCGCCGACCACCAGCGGGAGCGGTACGGCCTCGGCTACGACCCCGACACCGAGGTCCTCGTCACGGCGGGCGCCACCGAGGCGATCGCGGCGGCCCTGCTGGCCCTCGTCGAGCCGGGCGACGAGGTGATCGCCCTGGAGCCGTACTACGACTCGTACGCGGCCTGCATCGCGATGGCCGGCGGCACCCGGGTGCCGGTCACCCTCCGGCCCCACGAAGGGCGCTACGTCCTCGACCTGGACGAACTGCGGGCCGCCGTCACCGACCGCACCCGGCTGATCCTCCTGAACACCCCGCACAACCCCACCGGCACGGTCCTCACCCGGGCCGAGCTGACCGCCGTCGCCGAGCTGGCGATCGAGCGGGACCTGCTCGTCGTCACGGACGAGGTGTACGAGCACCTGGTGTTCGACGGGGCCGAGCACCTGCCGGTCGCGAGCCTCCCCGGGATGCGGGAGCGCACGGTCACCATCGGCTCGGCCGGCAAGACCTTCTCCTTCACCGGCTGGAAGGTCGGCTGGATCACCGCGAGCCCCGAACTGACCTCGGCCGTCCGCTCGGCCAAGCAGTTCCTCACCTACGTCTCCTCGGGCCCCTTCCAGTACGCGGTCGCCGAGGCCCTCCGCCTCCCCGCCACGTACTTCGACGCCCTCCGCGCCGACCTGCGCGCCAAGCGGGACCTGCTCAGCGAGGGCCTCGCGCAGGCGGGCTTCGAGGTCTACCGCCCGGCCGGCACCTACTTCGTCACCACCGACATCCGGCCCCTCGGCGCCACCGACGGCTTCGCGTTCTGCCGCTCCCTGCCGGAGCGCGCCGGCGTCGTCGCCATCCCCAACGCCGTCTTCTACGACCACCGCGAGGCCGGCGCCCCCTTCGTCCGGTTCGCCTTCTGCAAGCGGACCGAGGTCCTGGAGGAGGCCGTCTCCCGCCTCAAGCGCCTCGCCTGAGGCCCGCGGCCACGCGAAAGGAGCCCGGCCTCACGGCCGGGCTCCCTGTCGTGTGCGGGGGTGCGGGGGCTCACGCCTCCTCGTCGCCCGCGGCCTTCTCCTCGGAGGACTCCAGGCCGAACTGCTCGACGATCCACTTGTCGAACTCGATGGAGGCGCGGACCCAGCTGACCGTGGAGGACACGAAGTGCTCCAGGGCGACGCCGGTGCCGATCAGCATCTGCGCCTCGCCGATCAGGCGGAGGGTGGCGGAGCCGTCCTCCTCCTCGTGCAGGTGCGTGTACACCTTCGGCCACAGGGTGCGGCGGTTCCAGTCGTCGATCGCGTCGAGGATCTTCGCGCGGTCGTCGGCGGCGTGCGGGCGGTCGTAGAACGTCCGCACCGAGAAGACCTGCTGCTCGCCCTCGCCGCGGAACATGAAGTACGTGCGGAACTCCTCCCACGGCGCCGCGAGGTCACCCTCGTCGTCGACGACGTACTTGAGTTCCATCTGCTCGAGGAGCTGCTTGACGAGGTCCTGGTCGGGGACGACGGGGCCCGCCGGTCCTGCGGCCTGAGGCTGGGGCTGGCCCCCGAAATTCGGAATCGAGGACGGGTCGATGCTCACCGTTATTTCCCTTCGTACGGATGCTCGCCATCCTCCCCCATCCCGGGCGGTACGTGGCAAGCCCCGCTGGTCCGGAAGCGGCAAGATCCGCTGCCAGCTGACATGATCTCGGACCCATGGGGGTCGCGAAGAGGAAAACGCGGTGGTGGGTCTGGCTCGTCGTGGCGCTGGTCGCGCTCTGCGGTCTGCCGGTCACGCTGCTGATGTGGGGTGCCTACTCGTTCAGCCAGGCGGGGAAGCCGCAGCCGGTGGACTGCGCCGCGGCGATGCAGTTCGCGCACGGCCGGCTTCCGGCGGACGCCGAGGAGGCCCGGTGCACCGAGGCCCACTGGCAGGACTCCTTCGTCACCGTGGACTTCCGCCTGCCGCGCGCCGGGGTCGCCGACTGGCTGGAAACCACCTACCCGGGCGCCAAGGCCCCCGCCTCGTGCGACGGGGACCTGTGCCGGGACACGGACTTCGGCCAGGCGCTCTACGTGAGCGTCGAGGTGGCGTACGAGGGTGACGCCGCCCTCGTCCACCTCACCGCCTTCAACGTGTAGCCGCGCCCACGATCAGACCGTCCTCGAAGCGGTCCACCCGGACCGTGTCGCCGTCCACGACCTCGCCCGCGAGGATCTCCCTGGCCAGCCGGTCGCCGATCGCCGTCTGGATCAGACGGCGCAGCGGCCGCGCACCGTACGCCGGGTCGTTGCCCTCCTCGGCGAGCCACTCCAGGGCCTCCGGGGTGACGTCCAGGGTGAGGCGCCGCTCCGCGAGCCGCTTGGCCAGCCGGTCGATCTGGAGCCGCGCGATCCGGCCCAGCTCGGCCCGGTCGAGCGCCGAGAAGACCACCAGGTCGTCCAGACGGTTGAGGAACTCGGGCTTGAAGCTCGCCCGCACGACGTCCAGGACCTGCTGCTTCTTCACGTCCTCCGAGGTCAGGGGCTCGACCAGGTACTGACTGCCCAGGTTCGACGTCAGGATCAGGATCGTGTTGCGGAAGTCCACCGTCCGGCCCTGCCCGTCGGTCAGGCGTCCGTCGTCCAGGACCTGGAGCAGGACGTCGAAGACCTCCGGGTGGGCCTTCTCCACCTCGTCGAGCAGCACCACGCTGTACGGGCGGCGGCGGACCGCCTCCGTGAGCTGGCCGCCCTCCTCGTAGCCGACGTAGCCGGGGGGCGCGCCGACGAGCCGGGCGACGGAGTGCTTCTCGCCGTACTCCGACATGTCGATGCGGATCATGGCCCGCTCGTCGTCGAAGAGGAAGTCCGCGAGCGCCTTCGCCAGCTCCGTCTTGCCGACGCCGGTCGGGCCGAGGAACAGGAAGGAGCCGGTGGGCCGGTCGGGGTCGGCGATCCCCGCGCGGGTGCGGCGCACCGCGTCGGAGACGGCCCGCACGGCCTCGGACTGGCCGATCAGCCGCTTGCCCAGCTCGTCCTCCATGCGGAGCAGCTTCTGCGTCTCGCCCTCCAGGAGGCGGCCGGCGGGGATGCCGGTCCAGGAGCCGACCACGTCCGCGATGTCGTCGGGGCCGACCTCCTCCTTGACCATGGTGTCCTTCGACGATTCCTGCTGGGCCTCGGCCTCGGAGGCCTCCTCCAGCTCCCGCTCCAGGCCCGGGATCTCCCCGTACAGCAGCTGGGAGGCGGTGTCGAAGTCGCCGTCGCGCTGGGCGCGCTCGGCGCGGCCGCGGGTCTCGTCGAGGCGCTCCTTCAGCTCGCCGACCCGGTTGAGGGACTGCTTCTCCTTCTCCCAGCGGGCGGTGAGGCCGCGCAGCTCCTCCTCGCGGTCGGCGAGGTCGCGCCGCAGCTTCTCCAGGCGCTGCTTGCTCGCCGCGTCCGTCTCGTTCTTCAGCGCCAGCTCCTCCATGCGGAGCCGGTCCACGGAGCGCTGGAGCTCGTCGATCTCGACGGGCGAGGAGTCGATCTCCATGCGGAGCCGGGAGGCGGCCTCGTCGACGAGGTCGATGGCCTTGTCGGGCAGGAAGCGGGAGGTGATGTACCGGTCGGAGAGGGTCGCGGCGGCCACCAGGGCGGAGTCGTTGATCTGCACCTTGTGGTGGGCCTCGTACCGGCCCTTGAGGCCGCGGAGGATCGCGATGGTGTCCTCGACGGTCGGCTCGGCGACCAGGACCTGCTGGAAGCGGCGCTCCAGGGCGGGGTCCTTCTCGATCCGCTCGCGGTACTCGTCGAGGGTGGTCGCGCCGACCATCCGCAGCTCGCCGCGGGCCAGCATCGGCTTCAGCATGTTCCCGGCGTCCATGGCGGAGTCACCGCCGGCGCCCGCGCCGACGACCGTGTGCAGCTCGTCGATGAAGGTGATGATCTGGCCGTCGCTCGCCTTGATCTCGGAGAGGACGGTCTTCAGGCGCTCCTCGAACTCGCCGCGGTACTTCGCGCCGGCGACCATCGCGCCGAGGTCGAGGGAGACCAGCCGCTTGTTCTTCAGGGACTCCGGGACGTCGCCCTTCACGATCCGCTGGGCGAGGCCCTCGACGACGGCGGTCTTGCCGACGCCGGGCTCGCCGATGAGGACCGGGTTGTTCTTGGTGCGGCGGGACAGCACCTGGACCACGCGGCGGATCTCGTGGTCGCGGCCGATGACCGGGTCCAGCTTGCCCTCGCGCGCGGCGGCGGTGAAGTCCGTGCCGAACTTCTCCAGCGCCTTGTACTGCCCCTCCGGGTCGGGTGTGGTCACCCGGCGTCCTCCCCTGCTCTTCTCGAACGCGTCGAGCAGCTTCGATGCGCTCGCGCCCTGCGCGTCGAGGATCTCACCGGTCGGGCCGCCCTTGGCCGCGATCGCGACGAGCAGGTGCTCGGTCGACAGGAAGTCGTCGCCGAGCTCCTTGGCGCGCTTGTCGGCGTCGGCGATGACGGCGAGGAAGTCGCGGCTGGGCTGCGGGGGCGCGACCGTGGATCCGGTGACGCTCGGCAGGCCGCCGAGCAGCCGCTCCGCGCCGGCGCGGACGACGGCCTGGTCGGCGCCGACGGCGGCGAGCAGGTCGGTGATGTTCTCGTTGTCCTGACCGGCCAGGAGGGCGAGCAGGAGGTGGGCGGGGGTCAGGTCGGCGTGTCCCTCGGACACGGCGCGGCTGCTCGCCGCGTTGATCGCGTCCCGGCTCCTGTTGGTCAGTTCGGCGTCCACGTGCGGTGCTCCTCCTCGAACGTCGTGGGTCCACTGTCTCTATGACCCTTCCAACGTACACAAAGTTGAGCCTATTCCGCTCAAGGTATCGGAGGGAGTTCCGTCACGGGTAGTTTCCGGGCATGGCCACAGACCCCAGGAACCCGTCCGACTCGTACCTGAGCTTCTGGCGCGAGTACCACATGTGCACCCTGACCACCCCGCGCCCCGACGGCACGCCGCACGTCGTCGCGGTCGGCGTCACGTACGACCCCGAGGGCGGGTACGCGCGCGTGATCACCAACAAGAACAGCCGGAAGGTCGCCCACGTCCTGGCGGCGGGCGCGGACGGCGCGCGGGTCGCGGTCTGCCAGGTCGACAAGGGGCGCTGGGCCACCCTGGAGGGCGTCGCCCGCATCCGCACGGAGGCCGAGACGGTCGCGGACGCCGTCGCCCGCTACGCCGAGCGCTACGGCCGCACGCCGGCCCCGAACCCGGACCGGGTCGTCATCGAGATCGCCCTCACCCGGGCGATGGGCCGCGCCTGACCATCCGTACGGGAACGCACAGCGGCGCCATCGCGTTTCAGGTCCGCGATGGCGCCGCTGTGTGGGGGAAGTGCCGGAGCGATCTACAACGACGGGGGAATCGCTCAGGCACTGCGGGGGGTGGCGGTGATGGTCTCGGGCTCGATCAGCTGGTGGTCCCGCTGGTCGAGATTGACGAAGATCATGCCGTACCGGATGGCACAGCGGATGGGCTGTGGAGCGCCTCGGGGGCGGCGCAGACAGCGGTACGCTCGGACGTCCTCGTCCTGCTCACGGGCGACGACGATCGGCTCTCCGAAGAGAGTGACCTTCAGCGAGTCGCCACGGTGGGGGATGGCCGTGGCGAGATCGACGAAGTGCCAGCCGGAGCGATAGGCCGAGGCCATCTCCCGGCGGAACCGGCGATCGTCGGGCGGGACGCTCACGCCCCCGCACCTGCCTGGATGGAATCCCACGTCGGCTCCGAGACTCCCGTCGGCGTGAAGTCCCACGTCGGCTCGCCGGGGGAAGCGACGACGTGGTGCGCGGGAGCGATGTCCCACGTCGGCTCACCGACGGCAAGGACGCCGAGAGTAGCCGCGGCAGCGAAAGCTATGCCGCCAAGTGCACGAACCATCCTGGTCATGGCCGATCTCCACCTCTTTTAATCATTACCTCCCCCGCGTAGAAGACGATGGCCCACTCCGACCCCTTCCACCAGCAGTGCCAGGCATCATGTTCCTGTAATTCAGGACCCTGAGGGGGGTGCAAATGGAGCCAAAGCGCTGCGAATCGGGCGCGGAGCACGGCCCCGACAAGCTGTGCGACGCCGGAAAACTGCTGTATGCCGCCGCGCTCCGGGCCGGCCGCATCGCCCGGTCCGAGGCCGAGCCGACACCCTGCCTGATCGGTCTCGCGCTGCTGCACCCGGACCCGGACGACAGTCAGTGGCTTCGCCCCGTGCCTCCGTCCATCGCGCTCAACAAGCTGATCCACCCCATCGAGAAGGAGATCCAGCAGCGCCGGCAACAGGCCATATCGCTCGCCGACACCTTCGAGCCATTCCTGTCGATCCACGCGCCCGACCCGTCGGCGACCCAGGCCATCACGGTCCTCGAAGGCCTCAGCCTGATCAACGCCGCCCTGGACCGGGTCATCAACGAGTGCACCGAGGAGCTCCTCACCATCCA
Source organism: Streptomyces sp. NPDC096079 (assembly GCF_040303145.1). Lineage (NCBI taxonomy): Bacteria > Bacillati > Actinomycetota > Actinomycetes > Kitasatosporales > Streptomycetaceae > Streptomyces > Streptomyces sp. NPDC096079. The sequence continues at coordinate 421,310 of NZ_JBEOST010000003.1, read as the reverse complement.
GCCCGGCAGCGGCCGCAAACCCGAGGTCGTCCAGGCCGGTCTGCGCCGCGTGGAGCCCCTCCTGGAACGCGGCGTGCGGATGCGCACGCTCTACCAGCACACCGCCCGGCACCACTCCGCGACCATGGGGTACGTCGAGCGTATCGGGCCCTACGGCCTTGAGGTCCGCACTCTCGAAGAGATCATCGACCGACTGATCGTCGTCGACCGGAAGGTCGCCTTCATCCCCGCCCGCACGGACCGCAGGGTCGCCCTCGAACTCCGCCACGAGGGCCTCGTCCAGTACCTGGCCGGCGTCTTCGACCAGTTCTGGCTCCACGGCGTGCCCTGGGAGGAGGAGGTGCCGTACAGCCCGTCCGCGGACGGCATCGGCGGCGTCCAGCGCTCCATCGCCAAGCTCCTCGTCGAGGGGCACGTCGACGAGGCCATCGCCCGCCGGCTCGGGATGAACGTGCGGACCTGCCGGGCGCACATCGCCAAGCTCGCCGCGGCCCTCGGCAGCGGGAGCCGGGCCCAGCTCGGCTATCTGATCGCCCAGTCCGGCATCCTCGAACGGGACGACTGAGCCGTCCGGAACGACGGAGGGCCCTCGCCCACGAGAAAGGCCCCCTCCCGTGCAGGGAGGGGGCCTTTCCGTCGCGCCTGAAGGGCTACTCGCCGCGCTTCGGGCGCCACACCACGAGGGCGCTCGCCTGCTGCACGTCGGTGTACGGCACCAGGTCCCGGCGGTACGAGGCGTGCACCTGCGCCTCCCGCTGGCGCAGCGTCGCCGCCGCGCCCTCGACGGCCGCCGACAGCTCGGAGACCCGGGCCTGGAGCGCCGCGACCTGGTTCTCCAGTTCGATGATCCGCTTGATCCCGGCCAGGTTGATGCCCTCGTCCTGCGACAGCTGCTGCACCTGCCGGAGCAGCTCGATGTCACGGGCCGAGTAGCGCCGCCCGCGGCCCGCCGTGCGGTCCGGGGAGACCAGGCCGAGCCGGTCGTACTGCCGGAGGGTCTGCGGGTGCAGACCGGAGAGCTGGGCCGCCACCGAGATGACGTACACGGGGCTCTCGTCGGTCAGTTCGTACGGATTGCGTCTCACCGGGTCACGCTCCCTTCGCCGCCTGGAACAGCTCGGCCCTCGGGTCCTCGGAGGCGGTCGCCTCGCGGAAGGTCTCCAGGGCCTCGCGTGCCTTGTCGTCCAGATCCTTCGGCACCGCCACCTCGACCGTCACGAGGAGGTCGCCGCGCGTGCCGTCCTTGCGGACCGCGCCCTTGCCCCGGGCGCGCATGGTCCGGCCGTTCGGAGTGCCCGCGGGCAGCTTGAGGGTGACCGCGGGGCCGCCGAGGGTCGGCACCTTGATCTCGCCGCCGAGCGCCGCCTCCGCGAAGGAGACCGGCACCGTGACGGTGAGGTTGTCGTCCTTGCGGCCGAAGACCGGGTGCTCGTCGACGTGCACGACGACGTACAGGTCGCCGTTCTGCCCGCCGCGCTCGCCCGGCGCCCCCTTGCCGCGGAGGCGGATCTTCTGGTTGTCGCTGACGCCCGCGGGGATGCGGACCTGCATGGTGCGGGAGGACTTGGCCCGGCCGCTGCCCTTGCAGACCTCGCAGGGGTTCTCGGCGATCAGACCGCGGCCCTTGCAGTCCACACAGGGGTCGGTGAGCGAGAACGAGCCGGTGCCGCCGCGCGAGACCTGCCCGGTGCCGACGCAGGTCGGGCACACCCGGGGCGTGCCGTTCTTGTCGCCGGTGCCCGAGCAGGCCGTGCACGGCTGCTGGCTGGACATCCGCAGCGGGACGGTCGCGCCCTCGATGGCCTCGGTGAAGCTGAGCGTCACCTCGGACTCGATGTCCTGGCCGCGCCGCGGCTGGGTGCGGGGGCCGCCCCCGCCGCGGTTGAACAGGCCGCCGAAGACGTCCCCGATCCCGCCGCCGCCCCCGAAGCCGCCGCCCGCCCCGCCCTGCGCGCCTCCGAAGAGGTCGCCCAGGTCGAAGTTGAACGAGCCGCCGCCGGGGCCGCCGGCCCGGAAGCCGCCGTTCCCGAAGAGGGCGCGGGCGTCGTCGTACTCCTTGCGCTTCTTGGGGTCGCCGATGACGTCGTTCGCCTCGGAGATCTCCTTGAAGCGCGCCTCGGCGCTCGCGTCACCCTTGTTGGCGTCCGGATGGTTCTCGCGGGCGAGCTTCCGGTACGCCTTCTTGATCTCGGCCTCGGTGGCGTCCTTGGGGACGCCGAGAACCTTGTAGTAGTCCTTCTCGACGAAGTCCTTCGTGTTCATCGACGTCCCTCCTCCCGCGTACGGGTACGGCTGTTACTCGCTGTCCTGCTCCGACGTGTCGGAGTCTTCCGACTCCTCGGCCTTGCCCTGGGCCCCCGGCTGGGGCTCGGCGACGGCCACGCGGGCGGGCCGGATGGTCCGCTCGCCGATCCGGTACCCCGGCTGCAGGATCGCCACGCAGGTCGTCTCGGTGACGTCCGGCGCGTACGAGTGCATCAGGGCCTCGTGGATCGTCGGGTCGAAGGGCTCGCCCTCCTTGCCGAACTGCTGCAGACCCATCTTGGCGACGACGGTCTCCAGCGATTCGGCCACCGACTTGAACCCGCCCACGAGCTCGCCGTGGTCCCGGGCCCGGCCGACGTCGTCGAGCACGGGAAGGAGCTCGGACAGGAGGCTCGCGACGGCGATCTCCTTGACCGTGACCCGGTCCCGCTCCACGCGGCGGCGGTAGTTCTGATACTCGGCCTGGAGCCGCTGGAGGTCCGCGGTGCGCTCGGAGAGAGCCGTGCGGGCCTGGTCCAGCTGCGCCAGGAGGGCTACGTCCGTAGCGTCCCCGGCCGGGGCCGTCGCGTCCTCGTCGGACTCGACGGCCTCGGCGGCGTCGTCAGCGGTGGCGCCGGAGGGGACGTCGGGCTCCTCCTCGAAGCCCGGGGTCTCCTCGGTCACGCCTGGCCGCCCTTCGGCTTGTCCTCGTCGACGATCTCGGCGTCGACGACGTCGTCGTCGGCCTGGGCCTGCGGGCCGCCCTCGGCGCCACCGGCGGCCTGGGCACCCTGGGCGTCGGCGTACAGCGCCTGGCCGAGCTTCTGCGAGACGGCCGCGACCTTCTCGGTGGCGGTGCGGATCTCGGCGGTGTCCTCGCCCTTGAGCTTCTCCTTCAGCTCGACGAGCGCGGCCTCGACCTCGGCCTTGACGTCACCGGGGAGCTTGTCCTCGTTGTCCTTGATGAACTTCTCCGTCTGGTAGACGAGCTGCTCACCCTGGTTGCGGGACTCGGCGGCCTCGCGGCGACGGTGGTCCTCGTCCGCGTACTGCTCGGCCTCCTGGCGCATGCGGTCGACCTCGTCCTTCGGCAGCGAGGAGCCGCCGGTGACGGTCATCTTCTGCTCCTTGCCCGTGCCCAGGTCCTTCGCGGTCACGTGCATGATGCCGTTGGCGTCGATGTCGAAGGCGACCTCGATCTGCGGGACGCCACGCGGGGCCGGCGGCAGACCGGTCAGCTCGAACATGCCGAGCTTCTTGTTGTACGCCGCGATCTCGCGCTCGCCCTGGTAGACCTGGATCTGCACGGACGGCTGGTTGTCCTCGGCCGTCGTGAAGATCTCGGACCGCTTGGTCGGGATCGTGGTGTTGCGCTCGATGAGCTTGGTCATGATGCCGCCCTTGGTCTCGATGCCGAGGGACAGCGGGGTCACGTCGAGGAGCAGGACGTCCTTGACCTCACCCTTGAGGACACCGGCCTGGAGCGCGGCGCCGATGGCGACGACCTCGTCCGGGTTGACGCCCTTGTTGGCGTCCTGACCGCCGGTCAGCTCCTTGACGAGCTCGGCGACGGCCGGCATACGGGTCGAGCCACCGACGAGGACGACGTGGTCGATCTCGGAGAGCTGGATGCCCGCGTCCTTGATGACGTTGTGGAACGGCACCTTGCAGCGGTCGAGCAGGTCCGAGGTGAGCTGCTGGAACTGGGCGCGCGTGAGCTTCTCGTCCAGGTGCAGCGGGCCCTCGGCAGAGGCCGTGATGTAGGGCAGGTTGATCGTGGTCTCGGTCGAGGACGAGAGCTCGATCTTCGCCTTCTCCGCGGCCTCGCGGAGACGCTGGAGAGCCATCTTGTCCTTGGCCAGGTCCACGCCGTGGCCGTTCTGGAACTGCGTCACCAGGTAGTCGACGACGCGCTGGTCCCAGTCGTCACCACCGAGGTGGTTGTCACCGTTGGTGGCCTTCACCTCGACGACGCCGTCGCCGATCTCCAGGAGCGACACGTCGAAGGTGCCGCCACCGAGGTCGAAGACGAGGATCGTCTGGTCGTCCTTGTCCAGGCCGTACGCCAGGGCGGCCGCGGTCGGCTCGTTGACGATGCGCAGGACGTTGAGGCCCGCGATCTCACCGGCCTCCTTGGTGGCCTGACGCTCGGAGTCGTTGAAGTACGCCGGGACGGTGATGACCGCGTCGACGACCTTCTCGCCCAGGTAGGCCTCGGCGTCGCGCTTGAGCTTCTGCAGGATGAAGGCGCTCATCTGCTGCGGGTTGAAGCTCTTGCCGTCGATGTCGATCTTCCAGTCGGTGCCCATGTGGCGCTTGACCGACCGGATGGTCCTGTCGACGTTGGTGACGGCCTGACGCTTGGCCACCTCGCCGACGAGCACCTCGCCGTTCTTCGCGAAGGCGACGACGGACGGCGTGGTCCTGGCGCCCTCGGCGTTGGTGATGACGGTGGGCTCGCCGCCTTCCAGAACGCTGACGACGGAGTTAGTCGTGCCCAGGTCGATGCCGACCGCACGTGCCATTTCGATTCCTCCAGCTGACTGACTTGAGTGGAACTGACTCAAGGATGCACGAGGAACCTGATTGCGTCAACAGACCTGAGCGGAGTCGACTCAACTCTTCGCCGAGCCCGTCACTCAAAGAGCGTGCCGCTCCCCCGTTTGACCGGGTTCGCATGAGAGGGTCCGGACATAGTCAGGACATATCCCTCTCCAGCCCCCTCCCAGGGTCCAGGATTCCCGCCGAAGGATGTGAGCGCATGACGGCGAAGCGCGCGTTCGACGTGGCGGGCGGGCTCGCCCTGCTCCTCGCCCTCGCACCCCTGATCGCCTGGACCGCCCTGTCCGTCACCCTCGGCGGCAGCGGCACGGTGCTGCGCCGCCGGACGGTGGCCGGCCTCGGGGGGCGGCCCTTCACGATGCTGACCTTCCGCACCAGGAGCCCGCTCGCGGCGCTCCCCCTCCTTCTGCACGTGGTCGCGGGCCGGATGTCACTGGTCGGACCGTGCCCGCTGACCCCGGCCCACCGCGAGTGCGCGGGCGAGGGCCGCCGCCGGCTCTCCGTACGTCCGGGGCTCACGGGGCCGTGGCAGATCAGCGGCCGCTCGGACCTGCCGTGGGAGGAGCGCGAACTGCTCGATCTCCACTATGTGGACCACCATTGGCTGGGGATGGATCTGCTGATCCTTGCGCGTACGCTTCCAGCAGTCCGCAGGCGTCGCGCGGCAAGGTTTGCCTGAGCGACACACATCACCGCGAGCGCCGCTACAGCGCGGCGCCGCGACCGGGTAATCTCAGCAGGAACTCAATAAGTTACCGCTTAGTAGGCCCGCCCGAGGAGCCCGTCATGCAACTCGCCGCGATCATCGTGTCGATCGCCATCACGGTGGTGGCCGTCGCGCTGTTCGGCCGCGCCACCGTGCAGATCTACCGCTTCGTGCGGCTCGGTCAGCCGGTCCCCGCCGGCACGCGCACCGGTGACCCCAAGCAGCGCACCATCACGCTGGTCAAGGAGTTCCTCGGCCACACGCGCATGAACCGCTGGGGCATCGTCGGCTTCGCGCACTGGTTCGTCGCGGTGGGCTTCTTCTCGCTGCTCCTCACGATCGTCAACGCCTTCGGCCAGCTCTTCCAGGCCGACTGGCTGATCCCGATCATCGGCGACTGGCTGCCGTACGAGATCTTCACCGAGTTCCTCGGCCTGATGACGGTCCTCGGCATCGTCACCCTCATCGTGATCCGCCAGCTCAGCAAGCCCACCAAGGCGGGCCGCAAGTCCCGCTTCGCCGGCTCCAAGACCGGCCAGGCGTACTTCGTCGAGGCCGTCATCCTGATCGTCGGCGTCTGCATCATGACGCTCCGCGCCCTGGAGGGCGTCCAGCACCACGTGACGAGCTGGGAGCCGGGCTTCTTCGCCTCGTACCCGCTGATCGCGCTGCTCGACGGCCTGGACCTGAGCACGATCCAGTACCTCACCTACTTCTTCGCGTGCCTCAAGATCGTCACGTCCTTCACCTGGATGATCACGGTCTCGCTCAACACCAACATGGGCGTCGCCTGGCACCGCTTCCTCGGCTTCCCGAACATCTGGTTCAAGCGCAACGCCGACGGCTCCACCGCCCTCGGCGCGCTCCAGCCGATGACCACCGGCGGCAAGGAGATCGACTGGGAGGACCCGGCCGAGGACGCCGTCTTCGGCGTCTCCCAGGTCGAGCAGTTCTCCTGGAAGGGCATCCTCGACTTCTCCACCTGCACCGAGTGCGGCCGCTGCCAGTCGCAGTGCCCCGCCTGGAACACCGGCAAGCCGCTCTCCCCGAAGCTCCTCATCATGTCGCTGCGCGACCACGCGCACGCCAAGGCGCCCTACCTGCTCGCCGGCGGCGGCAAGGACATGGAGGGCAACGAGAAGGCCTCCGAGGAGCAGCTCAAGGACGTCCCCGCCTCGGCGATCGCCGAGGCCGAGCGCCCCCTCATCGGCACCGCCGAGGAGAACGGCGTCATCGACCCCGACGTCCTGTGGTCCTGCACCACCTGCGGCGCCTGCGTCGAGCAGTGCCCGGTCGACATCGAGCACATCGACCACATCGTCGACATGCGCCGCTACCAGGTGATGATCGAGTCCGCGTTCCCGTCCGAGGCGGGCACGATGCTCAAGAACCTGGAGAAGAAGGGCAACCCCTGGGGCCTGGCGAAGAAGCAGCGCGTCGAGTGGACCAAGGAGGTCGACTTCGAGGTCCCGATCATCGGGAAGGACGCGGAGGACCTCTCCGAGTTCGACTACCTCTACTGGGTCGGCTGCGCCGGCGCCCTGGAGGACCGCGCCAAGAAGACCACCAAGGCCTTCGCGGAGCTCCTCAACATCGCGGGCGTCAAGTTCGCGATCATGGGCGGCGACGAGAAGTGCACCGGTGACTCCCCCCGCCGCCTGGGCAACGAGCCGCTGTTCCAGCAGCTCGCCGCGGAGAACGTCGCGATGCTGAACATGGCGTTCGGCGAGGACGACGAGGACGAGTCGACGAAGAAGCCGAAGTCGGCGAAGAAGATCGTCTCGACCTGCCCGCACTGCTTCAACACCATCGCCAACGAGTACCCGCAGCTCGGCGGCGAGTACGAGGTCATCCACCACACCCAGCTGCTCCAGCACCTCATCGACGAGGGCAAGCTGGTCCCGGTGACCCCGGTCGAGGGCCTCATCACCTACCACGACCCCTGCTACCTGGGCCGGCACAACAAGGTCTACACGCCGCCGCGCGAGATCATGTCCGCCGTCCCCGGCCTGCGCCAGCAGGAGATGCACCGCCACAAGGAGCGCGGCTTCTGCTGCGGCGCCGGCGGCGCGCGGATGTGGATGGAGGAGCGGATCGGCAAGCGCATCAACAACGAGCGCGTCGACGAGGCCCTGTCCCTCAACCCGGACATCGTCTCCACCGCCTGCCCGTTCTGCCTGGTCATGCTCACGGACTCGGTGAACGGCAAGAAGAACGAGGGCAAGGCCAAGGAGTCCGTCACCGTCGTGGACGTGGCCCAGCTGCTCCTCGACTCGGTGAAGACCCCGGTCGACCCCGAGCCGGAGGCCGCGGCGGAGGAGCCGGAACCGGCCGTCTGATCCCGGACACGTGGAAGGGCCGCCCCGCGCATCTCGCGCGGGGCGGCCCTTCTTCACGTCCCGGACCGGGTCAGGCGGTCTTCTGGGCGGTGTACTTCGCGATCAGCCGCCCCTGGAAGTCGTAGACCCAGCTGTCGGCGCCCTGCTTCGGAGTGTCGATGGCGGCGAGCTTGTAGTGGCGCTTGCCGGCGTCGACGAGCTTGTACGTCCAGCCGTGGTGCGCGGCGGTCGGGTGCTTCAGGTCGAGGGTGCCGACGGCCTTGCCGTTGGACCGGGTGATCTCGACGCGGGGCCAGCCCTTGCCCGAGTGGAAGCGGGCGGTGTTGCCGTCGGGCAGCGTGACCTTGGCGGAGGCCTGACGCGGGGCGGGCTTGGGCACGGGCTTGTGCGCGGGCTTCGGGGTCGGCTTGGGGGTGGGCTTCGGGGTGGGCTTGGGGGTCGGCTCGGGCTCCGGCTTCGGGCCGCCGTCGAGCCAGGAGGAGACGGTGCCGTCGGGCCGGAGGACGACGTGGAGCCCGTTGTTCTCCCCGTGGGCCGGCTTGCCGTCCGTGCTGACCAGGGTGTCGATCAGGGCGCCGCCGGCGTAGATCTGGGCGGAGAAGCGGCCGGGCCCGTCCTGGTAGACCTTGGCGAGGGAGCCGTCGGCGAGGTCCACGTTCCGCCAGAAGACCGACTGGTCGCCCACGGTCAGGTCGCCCGCGGCCTGGTCGCTTCCGGTCTGGTCGCTTCCGGTCTGGTCGCTTCCGGCCCGGTCGCTTCCGGTCTGGTCGCTTCCGGCCCGGTCGCTTCCGGCCTGGTCGCTTCCGGTCGGCGCCGGCCCCTCGGCGGCGAAGGCCCCGGCGGCCGGGAGGAGGAGGGCGGCGGCGGCCCCGGTGGCGACGGCGGCGGTACGGACGGAACGACGGGTGACACGCATCGGAAGAGCTCCTTGCTCGGGTCTCTGGCATCTGCACCTCCGAAGCTACGAGTACGACATTGAGGTGATACGTCGGTTTTGTAACACCCCTCCGGCGCCTCCCCCACGGCCACGTCACGACCCGGGCACCCCTAGGGGATGTCACAGCTCAGTGGCAAGGCCCTGCCTGAGGAGCGCCCACCCGGCATGAGCGGGTACGTTCGACGACGTGGCTGGATTCAGGAACGGACGCGGCCGGGACAACCGCCCCCCGCAGCATCAACCGCAGCAGGCGCCGTACGGGTACAACGCGGCCCCGCCGCCGCACCCTCAGCAGCAGTGGCAGCAGCCGCCGCAGCAGCAGGGACATCAGCAGCAGGCGTACGGGGAGCCGGAGTACTTCGGCGACCCCTACGGCCGGCAGGGGCACCAGCAGCACGCGGCGGCGAACAACCCGGGCCACACCCAGATGTTCAGCGTCGACGACCCGTACGCCCAGGGCGGACCGGCCCCCGCGCCCGTCCCGACGGGCCCGCGCCTCCCCTGGCAGCAGCTCCTGAGCGGCATCGTGCTCCGCCCGGCGGACACCTTCCTGCGGATGCGGGACCACGCCGTCTGGGGTCCGGCGCTGATCGTCACGTTCCTCTACGGGCTCCTCGCGATCTTCGGCTTCGAGAAGGCCGGCGCGGAGACGCTCGACCCGACGGTCTCGGCCGCCCTGATCACGGGCCTCGCCTTCGTGTTCGGCGGCCTGATCCTGGGCGCCGTCACCCACACCCTCGCGCGCCAGCTGGGCGGCGACGGGGCCTGGCAGCCCACCGTCGGCCTCTCGATGCTGATCATGTCGATCACGGACGCCCCGCGCCTGGTCTTCGCCGCCTTCCTGGGCGGCGACAACGGCCTGGTGCAGGTCCTCGGCTGGGCGACCTGGCTGGCGGCGGGCGCGCTGTTCACGGTGATGGTGAGCCGCTCGCACGACCTCCCGTGGCCGAAGGCGCTGGGCGCGTCGGCGATCCAGCTGGTGGCGCTGCTGAGCCTGATCAAGCTGGGCACGCTGTAGCGCCGTACATCCACGGAGAAGGCCCCCACCGCACGCGCTGGGGGCCTTCTCTCACGACCGGGGGCTCAGGCGTCGAGGACCTGGCCCTCGCGCTTCACGACGGGCGGTTCGACGGACCAGGGGAAGTTGATCCACTCGTCGGTCTTCTTCCACACGTACTCGCACTTCACGAGGGAGTGGGACTTCTCGTAGATGACGGCGGAGCGGACCTCGGCGACGTGGTCGACGCAGAAGTCGTGGACGAGCTTGAGCGTCTTGCCGGTGTCGGCGACGTCGTCGGTGATGAGCACCTTCTTGTCGCTGAAGTCGATCGCGTCCGGCACGGGCGCCAGCATGACCGGCATCTCCAGGGTGGTGCCGACGCCGGTGTAGAACTCCACGTTCACGAGGTGGATGTTCTTGCAGTCCAGGGCGTAGGCCAGACCGCCGGCGACGAAGACGCCGCCGCGGGCGATGGACAGCACGATGTCGGGCTCGTAGCCGTCGTCGGCGATGGTCTGCGCCAGCTCGCGGACGGCGGTCCCGAAGCCCTCGTACGTCAGGTTCTCGCGTACTTCACTCATGCCTGCGACCGCCTCACACCTGGGTCCGATGGAAGTTCATGTAGGAGCGGGAGGCCGTCGGCCCCCGCTGGCCCTGGTACCGCGAGCCGTACCGCTCGCTCCCGTACGGGAACTCGGCGGGCGAGCTCAGCCGGAACATGCACAGCTGGCCGATCTTCATCCCCGGCCAGAGCTTGATCGGCAGGGTGGCGAGGTTCGACAGCTCCAGGGTCACGTGCCCCGAGAAACCGGGGTCGATGAACCCGGCGGTCGAGTGCGTGACGAGCCCCAGCCGCCCGAGGGAACTCTTCCCCTCCAGCCGCGAGGCGATGTCGTCCGGCAGGGTGATGACCTCGTAGGTCGAGGCGAGCACGAACTCGCCCGGGTGCAGGATGAACGCCTCGTCGCCCTCCGGCTCGACCTCACGCGTCAGGTCGAGCTGCTCGACGGCGGGGTCGATGTGCGGGTAGCGGTGGTTCTCGAACACCCGGAAGAAGCGGTCAAGCCTCACGTCGATGCTCGAGGGCTGCACCATGGATTCGTCGTACGGGTCGATGCGCACCCGTCCGGCATCGATCTCGGCCCGGATGTCCTTGTCTGAGAGAAGCACGCCCCCACGATACGCACGATACGCAGAGGGCGCGGACCTGCCCCGATCGGCAGGCGCCCGCGCCCCGGCACCTCACGGCTCAGCGCCGCCCGGCCTCCACCGGCACCGCGTGACGCAACCGCGCGCACCGCGGACACCGGATGAGCCGCCCGGGCCCGATCCGCCCGGCACCGAGCTGCTGAAGCGGGAACGAGGCGGTACTGAACACATGCCCTTCGGCACAACGGACGACGGTGCGCTCCATCGAAGCCATCAAGTCCCTTCCCCTACACATGTGGTGGACGATCAGCCACATTAGGGGATGAAGGGGGCACCCTCCACGCGGCACTCCGCACACGCCGAACGCGTGAACTTCGCCTCAAGTGGCGCATGGGGTACAGTGTGCAACGATGCGGCACGGATCACCCGGCCGCTGCGCGGATGTAGTTTAATGGTAGAACATGAGCTTCCCAAGCTTATAGCGCGGGTTCGATTCCCGTCATCCGCTCAACGGCAAAGCCCCAGGTCAGCGACCTGGGGCTTTATCGTTGCCTTGACCTATTCAGGAGTCCCGCACCACTTGCGCACCACCTCGACGGCGACGAGGTCACGGGCGCTCGGCCGCCCTCACGTCACACAGGCGGAGACAAGAATGCGTACATGGCCCGGCCGTCAGCCCTCTCAGCCTCGTCGGGTAGTTGACGCCACGCGGCATGCTGCGGATCGTGCAGAGCTTTCGCGAACGCGAGCTTCTTACGGTCGCCCTTGTCGAGTTGATCTCTGAGTTGCAACGGATTTGCGGGCAACGAGAGCAAGAACGCCAGATCGCGGTAGTGGCGCTCCGGTGAAGCGGTCTTGATGCTCACGGCTGCAGCCTTCGCCACGATCGCCCCCAACAGGCTGGGGCGACGGATCCGGCCGGTCCGGAGGCCCAGTTGCACACTCACAGCCTCAGTTCTCTGTGCAGCCTGCCGGCCGCCCGGCACCTCCAGCGTGCGGCCGGGCGGCGTCGTTGTGAGGTCTGCACGGGGGCCGAGGTTGTCGGGCGCCAGCAGATCCACCACCAACCGCTGCGGCTCCACACCCCGCTGATAGCGGTGCAACAGGTTGCCCTGCGGCGACATGCCGGCGGGGGAGAACCCGAGCCGTTCCAGCGCCGCAACCAAACGGCGCAAGCTCTGCTGGTCCGACTGCACGTCAGCCAGGACATCCAGGTCGGCGCTCGCCGCCGGTGGGGTCCGACCGGACTCCAGGCCGTGCAGGAGCACCATCTGCCCACCGATCAGCGACCAGGCATCCGGCACCTGCTCCGAAAGGTCGAGCAGCACGCCCCACAACTGCACCAGCGGACCGGTGAACAAGTCGGACTCCAGTCGCACGTCGGGCGATTTAGCCGCCATGATCACGCCCTCCGAGGCTGTGCGTAGCGAGTCAGCAGAGGCTCAAGCAACGCAGCTGCGGCAGCGTCGGCTCGGCTCTCGTGGCGGTCCAGCAAGTCGGCTGCCACCGCTGAGGCGGGGGCGTCGTGGCCCTGCCCAGCCGTTTCAGACCTTGAGGTCAGGAACGACCACATCTCCGCCGGGGGAATTCGGACCGAGACATTGCCCCGCTCTTCATCACGGACCATGCCGAACTCAGCTTCCAGCTTGTCGACCCTGTCGGGATGTACGTAGATCTCCGCACGACCGAGAGCGATGTAGTCCGCCCCCGCCTGCGCCGCGGCGCTCACTCCCCCCCTCACCACATCCGGAGCGGCGAGCAGAACCGGCAGTACGCCTGAATGAACGCGGTACGAACGAAGCTCAGCACGGACGGCAAGAAGCTCCTGGAGCACGGCCGGAGCTAGTTGCCCGTGGGCAAGGAGATTTCGCAACCGCATCCTCAGCCGGGACTTCTCGGCATCGGACAGACTCACCGGCTGATGGCCGTCCAGCAACGCCAGGACTCCCCATGCGTTGCGGGCCGACAGCGGCCTCCGTGAACGAGGGCCCCGGTCCTTGCGATCCCGGACACTGTCCCCGGCAACCAGCCAACGACCACCGACTCGCTGCCCTTGAAGCTTCCCGTCATGCAGCAACTGACGGACACGGGAATCATCCACCCCGAGCAGGGCCGCAGCCTCTTTCACCGACAGCAGTTCCATGACCATCTCCTTGCGCCTCCCCTCACGAAGTCAGGAGGTAACACGCAAGCAGTCTCCTACCCACACCACCTTGCGTCAAGGCTCACGCTTTCGGGAGGCAAGGCGCAACCGCCGAGGTGGGGATGTGCCGCACGACTCCAGACCAACGGACGCGTGCCCTATCCGTGCCCTTCGGAGCGGCGAACAGCGGTCAATACGGGTACGGGCGGACCGTTGCGACAGCTCTTTCGGCAGACTGTTTCCGCAGGTCATATGTCATCTGGGCGCCCTGTGCGCCGTAGATTCCCAAGTTTATGGCGCGGGTTCGATTCCCGTCATCCGCTCTTGAGTGAAGGCCCAGGTCTCTGACCTGGGCCTTCTTCATGCTCCGGTGCTGGCAGTTACGGAGCGCCTCTGGCTGTTCGGCCGGTGAGACACACAGGCCACCCCGCCCCCAGGCTGCATGTCCTGGGGGCGCTGGGCCACGGGCCTGAATCGGGTCGCCGCGGCCCTCACATCACGGGTCAGGACAGCGTCTTGTACATCTGCCAGCCGCCACCGATCTTCACCCGCGCGGAGAACGTGCCCACGCCGGTGCCGTTGTAGCGCCACAGCACTCCAGCCGTGTCCCGGGCGACCAGGTCCGCTCTGCCGTCGCCGGTGATGTCACCGACGCCCGTGAGCGCGTTGTAGATCTGCCAGCCGCTGCCGACCTTCACGCGGCCGCCCAGCGTGCCCTTGCCGTTGCCGTAGTACCGCCACAGGACACCGGCGGCGTCGCGGGCCAGCAGGTCACCGGTCTTGTCGCCGTTCAGATCGCCGGTGCCGACGATCGAGTTGTAGATCTGCCAGCCACCGCCCAGCTTCACGCGTCCCTTGAACTTCCCCGAACCGTCGGCGGCGTACATCCACAGCTCACCGGCCGGGGTCCGTGCGAGGAGATCCGTTCGGCCGTCGCCGGTCAGATCGCCGGGTGCGGTCAGCATGTTGTACGTCTGCCAGCCCGACCCGATCGTCAGCCGGGGCCCGCCGGTCGAGAAGGCCTTCCCGCAGCTTCCGTTGTATCGGGTCAGCACACCCGTGGAACTGCGCACGAGCACGTCGTTGCACCGGTCGCCCGACAGGTCCCCGAACGGCACGACCATCGACGTCGCCGGCCATCCGGTCGCCGAGGCCCCCGTCCCGAGCTCACCGGTCCCCGTACCCGTGCGCACGGTCAGTGCCCCGGCCGAGGTCAGCGCGAGCAGGTCGCCCTTGCCGTCACCGCTGAAATCACGCCATGCGGGAAGCGGCTTGGGTGCCGGAGCGCCACCGGTCACGGTCACCGAACCGCTCACCGTCAGATCGGCGCCGACCCCGTCGGCAGGCTTCGCGGTCAGGGTCCAGGTGTATGAACCGTTGCGCCCGACCTGCCCGGAGGCGTTCTTGCCGTCCCAAGCGGCATTGATGCGGCCGCGCGCCTCGGCGCCGGAGACGGTGCGGACCACGGTCCCGGTGGCGGACTCCTTCAGCGACAGGTTCCATGCACCGGTGGGCTTGGAGGTCCACCAGGTGCCCGACCAGCGCGGGGCCTGGGCGGCCAGGTCGAGCGTTGTGCCGCTGACGACGGAGTCGATCACGTTGACGGCCGGGGCGGGAATCCCTGTGCCGACGATACGGACGCGCTGATCGTCGCCGGCGTAGGCGACGTGGCCGCCGAAGCGGTCCACGGTCCAGCCCCCGCCGGGCCAGTTGTTCGGCCCGAGGTCAGCGGCGCTCACCAGAATGCGCTGTGGCACGGTGGAGCCGGTGGCGGGAAGCCCGGCGTGCAGGTCGTAGAGCCGCAGGCCCTCGTCCTTGACCTGCCGGACGAGGTAGCCGTCACCGAGCAGGACGTTGCGGATGTTGCGTCCTGGTATGGGCATGGTCCGCTTGGTCAGGCGGTCGTAGACGCCCGACCCCTTCTCAGGGCCCCACTCGCTGTCCTCGCAGGACCAGTAAACCCAGCGTCCCGCAGCCTGGAGGCTGGTCGGCACGCACGCGTTGGGGGTGGTGAAGGACGCGCCGGCGGCACCAGACGGCAGCGTCTTCGACGTGATCTTCGGGCTGTCCTTGGTGACGCTCCACAGGGTGGAACCCCACAGCGCGGCCAGAGCGTAGTCAGTCCGTTCCAGGACGCTCCCGCCCCCGGGCTCCTTGAACTCCACGACGGACGGCGAGTCACTGGGGACGCCACTGACGACCACGCCGAACCGGCCGGAGAGGTCGTTCAGCCGTTCCCTGCCCGCGTCGACGCGCGGGCCCCAGCCGCTCTCGCCGTTCTTGTAGAGCAGCGCGTACCCCTGGTCGGTGACATCCATCTGTCCGTGGAAGCCGTCACCACTCGCCCACATCCGCACACAACGCTGTGCGGAATCCATGTCGCAGCCCCCGCCGCCGATACTCAGCAGCCCGTCCACGGTCGTGCGGACCGGCTGCGGCTGCCCGGCGGAGCTCAGCCAGGTACTCCGGTAGACGCCGTAGTAGCCGCTGGGCTGGAAGTAGGTGCTGTTCTCGGCCGTGGTGAGGATGCCGCTGCCCAGGGAGAGGCCGTAGATGCGGGCGGGCATGGGGTCGACGGTCCGGAGGCGGCGCGCCTCCACCCCGCCGTCCGCGGTCGGTACGAGCCGGTGCACGGCCCAGTCGATGTCGCCCTTCCAGTCCGCTGTCTTCGCTCCGGCGACGAGTGCGGTGCCGTCGGGCGCGAGGACGACCTGCGCGTAGGCCTGTTGCAGCACGGGCTGGGTCAGGCCCTCGTCCTCTCCCGGAAGGCTCCATAGCTCCGAACCCCGGTATTCGCCGTCGCCGGGGTTCTGCGGCCGGACCGCCAAGACTGCCGTGCCGACAGGGACGATGGTCGCGTTGTACGAGACGACGCCGGGGTTGACGGTACGGATCACGGTGTCCGGAGCGGCACGGTCCAGGAGGTCGCTCCCACTCCGCAGGATCGTCCCGGCGCCGAGCCGGAAGCCGTCCACCCTCCACGGCTGGTCGGGAACCGGACGATCGGGGAGCGGCTTCGCCACCCCGTCCGCAAGGTCCACGATCCTCCAGCGCGCCCATCCGTCCTTAGCTGGCTCCGAGTACCGGAGGATGAGCGACTTCGCGTCGGCGTCCTCCACCCTGCTCAGCACAGACCCCTCGGGGAAGCCGGTGACCGGCGTGTCCGTCACCTTGCCGGCCTCGTAGCGCAGCAGGTGGTATCCGGTCGGCGCGTCCGCCTCCCCCGTGCGGGTCAGGACGGTGTCGCCGAACGTTCCGACGTACGACTGCCCCTCGGGCAGCACCACGTCGGCGAACACGGCGCCCGCGCCCTTCTGGAGCGTCACGTGCGGTACGGGTGTGGCGGAGTAGAGGGCGACGGTGTCCGAGCCGTCGCCGTAGTAGCCGCCGCCCCCGAGGGGCAGCTGCTGGCGGTAGTCCCAGTAGCCGTTCTCGAAGTTGTAGCGCGGCTTTTCGGGCAGAGTGACGGCGAGAGGTGTCGCCGAGCCCGTCGCGTAGTCGATCCACAGCAGGCGGTCGTCGTCTTCCTGCGCCAGCAGGTAGCCGGTCTCCCCCGCGTTGAGGATCGAGGTGGCGCGAGGCGAGAAGCGCGGGGCCGCCGGCAGGACGGTCACGTCCGAGGCCGAGTCGGCGAACGCCCACGGTGCGGTGATTCCCGATGCCGACACCGTCAGCGTCGCCAGCGCCAACGCGAGAGCGGCACGGGTGCGGCCGTTTCCACGCAGCCGGGCATTGCTCGTACGAGCCAAAGTGAGGTCCCTCCCCAGGGCATAAGGCAGGAGGCGCACGGCGTCGGCTCATCCAGCCACGCGAGTACGAACGAAAGGCCCCCCAGCCGTACCGCCTCATGCAAACGCCGCGATGCTAACAGCAGAGCCGAGCAGTGCCCGGAGGGCATCCGCAGGGCGCGCGAAGGCTCATTTGAAGGCCCTGGCCCGCGCTCCTTGTGGGCGCGATCGCAACGACCCGGTGGGCAGCGGGGGGGGCAGGGATGGTCGTCGGCACCTCGTGCCCCAACCGTGCCCTTCAGGACGGACAACAGCGGTCGACACGGGTGCCCACGAGCCTGCGGAATGAGCGCCGCCTGAGCATGTTCTCGCAGGTCAGAGACAGGATAGCCCTGCCGGGCAACGGTGATTCCCAAGCTTATAGCGCGGGTTCGATTCCCGTCATCCGCTCTTCACACGAAGCCCCAGGTCAGCGACCTGGGGCTTCGTCGTTGTCCGGACCTGCTACCTCCGGTGTGCCATTCGGCTGGTCAGAGGAGCGGGCCCAACCCGGTCATGTGGGCACCAGGGGGCTCGGTGGTGGGAAACGGGGTCTTCCACTGGCCCGTGCCGTAATAGAACCTCACGTACGTGAGGGAGCTGGAGCTGTCGGTATCGGGGGCGGTGACCAGATCGCTCCAACCGTCGCCGTCGAGGTCCCCCGGGCCGGTGATCTGGTACCCGGCCCAGCCGTCACCGACCCGTACTCGGGGCGCGAACGTGCCGTCGCCCTTCCCCAGGTAGAGCCACAACACGCCGGATCTGTCACGGGCGACGAGGTCACCGGCCGGGGCGCCGGCAAGGTTGCCAGTGGCGGTCAGCTGGTTGTAGACGCCCCAGCCGCCGCCGACTCTCTTGCGCACGACGAAGGTACCGTCGCCCTTGCCGGGGTAGAGCCACAGCACACCGGCCTTGTCCGTGGCGAGTAGGTCGTTTCGGCCGTCGCCAGTCAGATCGGAGCCGCTGGTGAGCTTGTCGTAGATGTTCCAGCCGCCGCCGACGCGCTTGCGGGGAGTGAGGGTACCGCTGCCCTTACCCTCGTACGACCAGAGGACGCCGTACTTGTCGCGGGCGACGAGACCAGTGGTGGCGGGGACGATCCGGTCGTACACGTTCCAGCCGCCGCCGATCCCAGTTCGGCGCGGCGTCTCGTTGTACGTCATGCGTCGGAGCTGGCCGACGTCGTACAGGGACAGGACACCGGTCGAGGAGCGGCTGAAGATGTCCGGTGAGCCGTTGCCGTCGAAGTCGTGCGGGCGGGGCGCCCGGGTGACGGTGAACGAGCCGGTACGCTCGACGGCCGGACCGATGCCGTTGGTGGGCTCGGCCCTCATCGCCCATGTGTACGCGCCCCGGTACGCCGGGAACTTGTCGAGGAAGCCGTCCCAGTCCAGGCGGAAGTCCGTCGTGCCCGTTACGGGCGCCCAGGCCGTGACAGTGCCGGACATGCCCGTGGCTGTGTGGACCAGCTTCAAGGTGACCCGTGCGTTGGAGCGGCTGAGCGTCCAGGCGGCCGGCACCTTCCCGCCGACCTGGTCGAGGTCGATCACGCCGGACGGTGCCAGAGGCTCGGACACGGCGGTGAGGACGGTGGGGACTCCGGTGGTCGCCAGGACGGACACGGTCGGCCGGCCGTCGTTCGCGTCAGGTGTGATCCGGTACAGCCCCTCGCCATGCTCGATCGTGCCGCCGGTCGCGATCAGACCGCCGTCGGCGGTCGGGACGACGGAAGTGGCGTGCGCGAGGAGCTGGACGGTCTCGCCCGTCGTCAGCGATTGGGCGGTCAGCCCTGCCAGGCTGGACGGGCGCAGAGCAGTGAGGGCATCGGGGTCGCTGTACACGGCCCAGTCCCCCGCGAGACCGAGCGTCAGCGTGGTCTCATTCGCCCTCTCCACCCACTTGCTGCGGCTGATCTCCTGAGAGCCTCGCCGTGCCATGGCCAGGATGGCCTTCCCCTCGGCATCCCGCTCCTGCCAGACAACGTGCGTCCGCGACCCGCTGACGGGACGGACGACATTCTTGTTGTTCTGGATGTCGTACGTCGCCCTCACCGAGGCCGAGGCGAGGTCCACGACGGCCAGCCGCTGCTCCCATATCCCGTCCGTGAACTTGAAACCACGGAGCAGCAACACATCCGGGTCCGAGTTCTCCGCGGCCCGCCACACCATGCCCTCCGGCAGTCCGGTCACCGTCCGGTCCATGACCCGGCCCTGGTCGTCCTTGTCGAGCAGGTGCAGCTCCTGCCAGTTGTCCACGCGCTTCGAGGCGACGAGCGTGGTCCCCTGATACCGGAGGGCGCCGTAGACGCTGCCGAGGTCGTAGGAGACCAGCTCCTCGCCCGTGGCCATGTCGAGGAAGGTGCGTGTGGTGCCGTCGGTCCGGACGACGGTGTCCGTGCCCGGGTTCGCCTCGTACGACCCGCCGGGCAGCGGGGTCCGGGTGCCGTCGTACCGCGTCCACATGTAGACGTCGGTCTCGCCCTCCTTGTGACGCGACAGGAAGCCCGTGCGGCCGCCGGAGAGGGCGACCGTGCCGGGCGGCACGGAGATCGCCTGCTGCTGGGTCGTGGCGGATGCCGAGACCGCCGGGCCGGCCGCGAGGGCCGGAGCGGTCAGGACGCCGGCCGTCACTGCGAGGGCCACGGCGGCGGCAACGGCGAGGCGCCGACCGGCGGGGCTGAGGTGGTTCAAGGGAGTCCTCCCTGGCACGTGGTCATGGCGACCTTCAGGTGCCACGACCACCGTGACTCACGACGGCCGTTCAAGGTTGTGCAGGCGTCCGGAAGTCAGAACCAAGTCCGTCAGGTCAGGTTCGGACCAAAGCGCCACGGTGCCGAGTCTCGACCTCGGCACACTCCAAGCACGTGTGCGGGGCGATCAGACTTCGATGGCACGGCCGAAGGCGGCGAGTCCGTTGTCGCCCGAGGTCGGGAGACGGTGGCAGGCCGATGAGGAGCTCGGTCTCCTCCGTCCACGTGACAGTGCCGCGTGCCACAACGTGCCAGTAGGAGCGGTGAACAGCGGTCAACACAGGAGCCGCCAGGACCAACCAACACAACTCGGCTGGGGATGTTTCCGCAGGTCAGAACCCATATGCAGGTCCAAGTACCGGGTGATTCCCAAGCTTATAGCGCGGGTTCGATTCCCGTCATCCGCTCTTCTTACGAAGCCCCAGGTCAGCGACCTGGGGCTTCGTCGTTGTCCAGAACGCCGCGGGCCGGCGCCGGTTCCTGATGCCGGGGCTTCGGCTGTCGCGGGCGTAGCGAAATGCGCAGACGCCACCGCAACAGTCTTCCGTCTTCAGTAGAGGCCTGGACCCAGCAGACCTGCAACGGTCGGTTCGCCGACCGGAAAAGGATCATGTTCATGGACTCGGATTCCGTACGTGGCGTCGACCGGCGGCAGTTGCTCGGATGGGGCGGGTTGGCGGTCACCGGCGCGGTGGCGGCCTGCGCGCCGCTCGTGGACACCCGACCCGGCCGTGCCGAAGCCGCCGGACAGGACCGTCCGGCCCCCACCGAACCCGACGTCCCACCGGATACCCGTCCCGGCGGAGCCTATGACCGGTACGTGACGGAGCTGGCCGCCGAGGGCAGGTTCTCCGGCGTGGTGCTGTTGTCGCACCGGGGCCGGACGGTGCTGTCCCGCAGCTACGGCATGGCCGACGAGGAGAAGGGGATCCGCAATCGCGAGGGCGTCGCGTTCAGCCTCGGCTCCGCGGGCAAGCCGTTCGGCGCGGTGGCCGTCCTGCAGTTGGCGCAGCAGGGCAGGGTGAGGCTGTCGGACACGGTCGGCACCCATCTGAAGGGCTTCGCCGAGGACATCGCCGAGCAGGTGACCATCCACCACCTGCTCTCCGGCACCTCCGGGCTGGCCGGCCCGGAGGACGACGTGCGGCGCGTCTTCCAGAGCCGGGACGAAGTGCACACGTACTACGAGCAGCGGGCCCGGCGGGCGAAGCCGGTGCGCGTCCCCGGCACCGCCGACACCGCTCACGCGGAGGCGGAGGTCACCCTTGCCGCGCTGATCGTGGAGGCCGTGTCCGGCACGACGTACTGGGACTACGTCGAGGAACACGTCTTCAGGCGCTGCGGCATGACGGGCGCGGCGTTCCGCACCAGGCCGCAGTGGCTCACCGAGAAGAACATCGCGCACCCGTACATGACGCTGGCCGACGGCAGCCGGGTGGACGCCGTTCGCGCCCTGGACAGGAGCAGCCCGTACCCGAACGTACTCGGCAGGAATCCGGGCCGCGCCTTCATCGATGCCCCGGGGGACGGTGGCTTCGCCACCGCGCCCGATCTGGTCCGGTTCGCGCGTGCGCTGGGCGACGGCACGCTCCTGGACCGTCCGTGGGCCGACGTGCTCACCGGGGCCAAGATCCCCCACGGACCGGCGTCGTTCGGCGCGTACGGGATTCCGGTCTCCATCGTCGACGGCCAGTGGAAGTACCAGCGCGCCGGGGGCAACCCCGGTGTCGCCGCCAACTGGACCGTCTACCCGGACACCGGATGGGTCGGCGTCATCCTCGGAAACATCGACGGCGTGCCGCTGCAGGACATGAGCGAGCGGGAGACACGGGCCATCACCGGGGCTACGCCCGGCGGCGGGTCCGGCGGCGGGTCCGGCGGCGGGTCCGGCGGCGGGTCCGGCGGCTGAGGTGATCCGGCGGCTGCCCCGATGAGAAGCCGTGTCGTCCGGCCTTGTCCTATCCGGTCACGTCGACGCCGCGCGGTCGGCGCGGAGTTCGGACGCTCCCCACGAGCCGACCGTCACGTCGTCGCCGACGGACAGGCGGCCGGGCCGGACCACGGCCAGCTTCACGCCGAAGGCGACGCCGCCCTCGGCGGCCCGCCGGTAGGTGGCGAGGGTGCGGATCGGTTCCCGCCCGCTCCGGCGCCCGGACCGCTGGTCGACCAGCGTGACGGAGCAGCGGATGGCCAGCTTCGCGTACGCCAGCTCCACCGAGCCGACGGTGACGCGGCGCACGAGGTCCTCGGTGTGGGGATCGTCCCATCCGTCGACGACGACGTTGGGGCGGAACCGGCTGATCGGCAGCGGTTCCGCGCCGTCGGAGACGAGGCGTTCGTTGAGGGCCGCCATGGACGAGCGGGAGACGACGTGCACCGCGCAGCTGTCGGCGTAGCCCGAGGTGCCCGCGACGAGTCCGTCGGTGACCCGGTCGTGCTCGGGCGGCACCCGCACGAGCCGGCTCGGCACGCCCGTCGCCGCGGAGAGCCAGGCCGCCGCCTCGTCGCCCTGGTCGATGCCGGTGAACGGAGCTCCGAACAGTTCCACCGGCCGTCGCTCGGATGACGAGTCCACCGGGACGGTGACGGTGCCGGAGCCCGGGGCCTCCAAGGTCAGACGCGTCCCGTCGGCGTCGATGCCCGGGCGTACCAGCGCCAGCCGGGGATCGCGCCGCTGGCTGCGGAAGACCCCCTTCTCGTCGACGACCATGAACGAGCGATCGTGCGGGAGTCCCGCCGGGGTCATGACGGCGTCCTGCACGGAGAGGCCCGCGCAGCCCTTGACCGGGTAATAGGTGAGTTCCACGACCTTGGCCACGGGGCCTCCTCGTTCCTCTCGGGTTCCGGATCCTTCTCGGCTCCGGTGCGTGTCGGTCTCCGGCGCCGAGTCTGCGGGACGGCGGCAATGGAACGTCAATGGCCCGATTCCGGCGCTGGCTATGATCAGCGCGGTGGTGTGCCGGGGGATCACGGAGCGGTGGGCATGAGGTTCGGTCTGCTGGGTCCGCTGACCGTCCATGACGCCGATGACAGGCCCCTCGCCGTTCCCACTCCGAAGAGCAGGGCCCTGCTGGCCGCGCTGCTCCTCGAACCGAACCGCCTCGTCTCCCGCGAGCGGCTCGCGGCCGCGCTGTGGGGCGAGGGCCCGCCCGCGACGGCCGCCGCCGCGCTGAGCAACTACGTGAGCCAGCTGCGGCGAACCCTGTCGGCCACCGGTGGCGAACGTCTCGTGGCCGTACCGACCGGCTACCGGCTCCTCGTCCACGACGGCGAGCTGGACACCGAGCGGTTCACCCTGCTCCTCGCCGAGGCGAAGTCGGCGCAAGCCCGGCAGGACTGGGTGTCCGTCAGCCGCCTGACCCAGGCCGCCGAACGGCTGTGGCGCGGTGCTCCGCTCGCCGACGCCCCCGTGTCCGAGACCCTGCGTCCCCAGATCACCCACTACGAGCAGGCGCGGGTGCAGGCCCGGGAGTGGCACTTCGCGGCCGAGCTCCGGCTGGGGCACCACCACGAGATCGTTCCCGAGGTCAGCCGGTGGACCGCCCGGTACCCGCTGCACGAGGCCTTCTGCGCCCAGCTGATCCTCGCCCTGTTCCGCAGCGGTCGCCAGGCCGAGGCGCTGCTCGCGTTCGAGCGCGTGCGCCGTGACCTGGCCGAGGAGCTGGGCACCGACCCGGGCCGCGCACTTCGCGATCTGCATCGGTCACTGCTGGTCGACGATCCCGCCCTACGGTGGACGGCCCCGGCTGTCACCACGACGGGCACGGCCGTCACCACGACGGGCCCGGCCGGCGCCGGCGCGTCCGCGCCCGCGTCCGACGACGCCCGCGTGCCCGACGCCCACCTGCCCGACGCGGCCGCTGACCCGCGTGCCGTCAGGACCTGGGCTCCGTCCCAGCTGCCCGCCGACGTCCCCGACTTCACCGGTCGCGAGGCCGAGGTCCGGACCCTGGTCGAGCTGCTCACCCCCCGGCCGGACGACCAGTGCCCCCGCATGGCGGTCGTCACCGGGATGAGCGGCGTCGGGAAGACCGCCCTGGCCGTCCACACCGCGCGCCTCCTGCGCGACCGCTTTCCGGGCGGCCAGATCTTCACGGACCTGCACGGCTTCGGGCTCGGCACCCGTCAGGACCCGCACGACCTGCTCGGGCGGTTCGTGAGCGATCTGTCCGACACTCCGGCCGGCCCCGGGCTGCCGATTCCCGGCGACACCGACGGGCGCGCCGCGCTGCTGCGCACCTGCCTGACGGACAGGGGCGTGCTGATGGTCCTCGACAACGCCCACGACGTCGAGCAGCTGCTCCCGCTCCTGCCGGGTTCGGCCGGCTGCTCGGTCCTGATCACGAGCAGGAACGCGCTGCCCGACCTGCCCATCGGAGCCCGGCTTCCCCTGGAGCCGCTCGACGAAGGCGACCAGCGGGCGATGCTCTCGGCGTTCTGCGGTGCCGACCGGGTCCTGGCGGAGTCCGGGGACGCGACGCGGATCCTGGCGGCCTGCGCCGGGCTGCCCCTGGCCCTGCGGATCGTCGGAGCGAAGGCGAGGGTCCGCCCCTCCTGGCCGCTGCGCACGATCGCGGAGCAACTGGAGGCCGGCGACGGCCGGCTGCGGGCCCTGTCGGCCGGCAGCCTGTCCGTCCACACCTCCTTCGCCTCCAGCTATCGGATGCTGCGGGACAGCCGTGAGCGCCACGAACGCGATGCGGCGCGTGCCTTCCGGCTGCTCAGCCTGTGGCGCGGCGACGGACTGAGCCTCGACGCCTGCGCCGCGCTCCTCGACCTTCCCGCGCGCAGGACCGCCGAGGTGCTCGGGCTTCTGGGGGACGTACATCTGCTGCAGAATCCGGAGCCCGGGCGCTACCGCTTCCACGACCTGGTCGGGGAGTACGCGGCCGAGCGCAGCGCCGCGGAGGAGTCCGGGCCCGCCCGGCGGGCGGCGCTGCTGAGGCTCCTGACCTGGTACACCGTCGCCACCGAGGCGGCCAGTGCGACGATCGCGCCCGGCATGCCCGCCGGCCCGAGGTTCGGGGAGGGCCCGGCGGGCCGGGCGCCGCGCTTCCACGACGCCGCCGCGGCGCTCGCGTGGTTCGTGCAGGAGCTGCCCGACCTGCGGGAAGCCGTCCAGGCGGCCGCGCTGTCCCCGCGCCCGGACCTGGCCTGGCGGCTGGCCCTCAACCTCTTCGGCTACGCCACCACGTACTGGTGGACCGGCGTGTGGGACACCTGCCTGCGGTCGGCGCTGGCCACGGCGAGGGCGCACGACGACCACGAGGGGCAGGCCTGGGTCCTGTTCCGCCTCGGGGTGGCACACCGCATGGCGCACCGGCACGACGCCAGTCTCGCCAGCCTGCTGGAATGCCTCCCCCACTTCGAGGCGAGCGGCGATCTCGAGTGCCGGGCGGGCGTCTACTCCAACCTTTCCAGGGCCTACAGCGGGACGCACCGCCCACGACAAGCCCTCGACCACGCCCGGCGGGCCATCGACCTCTTCAGGCGGTCGGGCAGCGGGCGCAGCGAGGCTCCGCTCCTGAGCGGGCTGGCGACGGCCCATCGCGCCGCCGGCGAACTCCGGGAGGCCGAGGCCGTGTACCGGCAGGTGCTGGCCATGTGCCGCGAGCTGGGGTACCTCACCAACATCGCCATCGCCCTGGAGGATCTCGGCGACACCCTGCGCGCACGCGGCCGGCGTGCGGAAGCGCTCGACGCCCTGACCGAGGCTCTGGCCCTGCGACGTCGGGTCGGCGACACCGGCGGCGCGACGGACACCCTGACGGCCATCGGGCGGGCCCACGCGCACTTCGGCGAAACCGCTGCGGCTCAGGCGTGCTTCGACGAGGCGGAAGAACTCAGGGGCAAGGACCAGTCGCCCCCGCGTCGGGCCGGAACGGGCGGGGGATCGGACCAGTCGCCCCTGCGGCGGGCCGGAACGGGCGGGGGATCGGAAGCGTGAGGACCCGCCGGGCCCGTGGGTACGGCGGCGGAGCCCCCCGCGTGTGTCCGGCCGTGTGTCCGGCCCTGAATCCGAAGTGTGTGTCCGGCCGTGTATCCGAACTGTGTCGGGCAGCGCTCGGGATCGCATCGGAGGGGAGCGGCGCGATGAGCGGCGCGCGGCCGGGGACGGGGCAGCCGCACGGGCTCCCACCTGGGACTTCTCAGGGGTTTCCGGAGAGGGCACCGCGGCCGGGGCGGCAGCGGGACCGGGGGCGCTGTCCGCTCTCTGCCGTATTGTTCCGCTCGGACGTGGACCGGCCGTCCGAGCGGACGCGGGCCGGCCGTCCGTCCGCCCGCCGCACGAACAGGAGCCGTCCTCTTGTCCTCGACCGACTCGTCGACCGACTCCTCCGCGTCCACCGCGCGCGTGCTGCTCGTCGAGGACGACGACCTGATGCGCCGCTCCTTCGCCGTCGCCCTGGAGCGGTACGGCTACGAGGTGCGGGCCGCCGCCGACGGCCTCACCGGGCTCGAACTCTTCCGCGCGGAGCAGTTCGACCTGCTGGTCCTCGACGTGATGCTGCCCGGTCTCGACGGGATCGGGCTGTGCCGCCGGGTCCGGGAGACCAGTCTGGTCCCGGTGCTGATGATGTCCGCCCGGGGTGACGGCCTCGACGTGGTCGCGGGCCTTGAGGCCGGCGCCGACGACTACGTCGTCAAGCCGGTGGAGACGTACGTCCTGGTGGCCCGGATGCGGTCGCTGCTGCGGCGCGCCACCTACTCGCCCGCGCCCCGGGGCGGCCCCGCCCACGCCGGGGACCGGCCGGGCGACGAGGACGTGCTGGAGTTCGGCGACCTGCGGATCGACACCGCCGGGATGGAGGTCTTCGTCGCCGGCCGCCCGGTCGCCCTCACCCCGACCGAACTCAAGCTCCTCCTGGAGTTCGCCGCCCGCCCCGGCGTCGTCCTGGAACGGCACACGCTCCTGCGGGACGTCTGGGAGTACGGCTGGGACGGCGACAGCCGGGTCGTCGACCTGTGCGTGCAGCGGCTGCGCCGGAAGGTGGGCCGGGACCGGATCGAGACGGTCCGGGGCTTCGGCTACAAGCTCCGGCGGTGACCGTGCCTCCCGCCCGCCGGACCCCGCGCCGCCGCACCACGCTGCGCTGGAAGATCGCCGCGCTCGCCGCCGCGACGGCCCTGCTCGTGGTGGCGGCGGTCGGCGTCCTGGTGCACCTGTGGACCGCCCAGGACATCCGGGGGCGCGGCGAGGCGCGGGCGTTCAACGCCGTGTACGCGGCCATGGACGTCTACCGGCGCACCGGCGTCCTCACCGACGGCGCCGGGCTCGACCCCGCCGGCCTGCCCGCCGCGCTGCGCGACCCGGACGACGCCGGCCGGCACACGGCCTACGACGCCCGTGTCGAGGGAAACGTCGGGCCGAGCGCCTGGGCCGCCCAGCGCACCGGCGGCCCGGGCAGCCCCGTCCTCGCCGTGCAGATCAACCTGGGCCCGGACCACGCCAACCTCTCCCGCCTCGACGCCGCCATGGCCGTCGCCTCGCTCCTCGCGCTCGCGGCGGCCACCCCCCTCGCCGTGTACGGCGCCGGGCTCCTCGCCCGACGGCTCGGCCGCGTCGCCGAGACGGCGGCCCGGATCTCCGCCGGCGACCTCGACGCCCGCTCGGGGCCCACCAGGGGCGACGACGAGGTCGCCGACATCGCCGCCACCGTCGACCGGATGGCCGACACCCTCGCGCAACGGCTGCGCACCGAGCGCCGGTTCACCGCCGACGTGGCCCATGAACTGCGCACTCCCGTCGGTGGTCTGCTGGCCGCAGCCGATCTCCTGCCGCCCGGCGAGACCGAGGACCTCCTGCGGGCCCGGATCCGGGACCTGCGCGCCCTCGTCGAGGACCTCCTGGAGATCTCCCGGCTGGACGCCGGTGCCGAACAGCCGGTGCACGCCCGGGTCCCGCTCGCCGCCGTGGTGGCCGAGGCCGTGGCCCGTACGGGCGTGGAGGCGGAGGTCACGGACACGGCCGACGAGGGCACCGCGGGGGCTGCGGAGAGCGTGGAGACCGACCCCCGCCGCCTGGAGCGGATCATCGGCAACCTCGTCGTCAACGCCCACCGGCACGGCGGCGCCCCCGTCCACGTCACCGTCGGCGGAGGGACGGTCGTCGTCCGCGACCACGGACCCGGCTTCCCGCCCGACCTGCTGGCCCACGGCCCGCGCCGCTTCCACACCGGCGCCCGGGAACGCGGCACGGGACACGGCCTCGGTCTCACCATCGCCTTCGGCCAGGCCCGCGTCCTCGGCGCCGAACTCCGGCTTTCCAACGCCCCGGACGGCGGCGCCGTCGCCACCCTGCGGCTGCCCCGGTGACGGACGGCCGCAGGGCCGGTACGCGGTGGAGCGGGCACTGATACACGGCCGCCCAGGTCCCGATACGTTGCCCCGACAGGCTTCTCGTGCGTCATTCCGTACGAGAAGAGGAGCACCATGTCCGCCGACCTCCTGTCGCTGCCCCCGATGACCGGCGTCGCGGCCGCCACCACCGACCTGTCGAAGGTCTACGGCAAGGGCGACACCCGGGTCGTCGCCCTGGACCGGGTCAGCATCGCCTTCCGGGAGGGCGAGTTCACCGCGATCATGGGACCGTCCGGCTGCGGCAAGTCGACCCTGATGCACTGCGCCGCCGGGCTCGACTCGCCCACCTCCGGCTCCGTCCGCATCGGGACCACCGAGCTGGGCGGTCTCGGGGACCGGCAGCTCACCCGACTGCGCAGGGACCGGATCGGGTTCGTCTTCCAGGCGTTCAACCTGCTGCCGACGCTGAGCGCGCTGGAGAACATCACGCTGCCCCTGGACATCGCGGGCCGGACGCCCGACCGGGAGTGGCTGGACCGCGTCGTCTCCATGGTCGGCCTCGCCGGGCGCCTGGCCCACCGGCCCGCCCAGCTGTCCGGGGGCCAGCAGCAGCGCGTCGCCGTGGCCCGCGCCCTGGCCTCCCGCCCGGCGATCGTCTTCGGCGACGAGCCCACCGGCAACCTCGACTCACGGGCCGGCGCCGACGTCCTCGGCTTCCTGCGGGACTCGGTGCGCGAGCTGGGCCAGACCGTCGTCATGGTCACCCACGACCCGGTCGCCGCCGGATACGCCGACCGCGTGGTGTTCCTGTCGGACGGGCGCCTCGTCGAGGAGATGGTCCGCCCCACCCCGGACCGGGTCCT
Organism: Streptomyces sp. NPDC096079; assembly: GCF_040303145.1. Lineage (NCBI taxonomy): Bacteria > Bacillati > Actinomycetota > Actinomycetes > Kitasatosporales > Streptomycetaceae > Streptomyces > Streptomyces sp. NPDC096079. The sequence goes on along the minus strand of NZ_JBEOST010000003.1, from coordinate 392,550 downwards.
GGACCTGATGAAGAACCTGGGCGCGCGGTCCCACGACGGCTGAACCGCGGCGGTCCCGGCCGCCGCAGCCCCGCATCCCGCCCCGGACACCCCCACAAGGCCCTGGAAGAACCCATGCTGAGAACGACCCTGCGCAACCTCCTGGCCCACAAGGCCCGGCTGGTCATGACCGTGCTCGCCGTCTGCCTGGGGGTCGCGTTCGTCAGCGGCACCCTCGTCTTCGCGGACACCACCGCCGCCGCCCACCGCGCCGCCTCGTCGAAGAGCTTCGCCGGGATCGCCGTCACCGTCACCGAGAAGGCCCCCGAGCCCGGCGCCCAGGACGGGCCGCCGGCGGCCGTGCTCGACGACGCGCTCGCCGCGAAGCTGGCCCGGGTGCCGGGCGTCGCCGCCGTACGGCCCTCGGTCGACGGCTCGGCGACCCTGAACGCGGCGGACGGCACCCCGCTGCGCGCCGGCCGCGCCTGGTCGAACCTGGCCGGCGCGTACCTCCCCGGCAAGGACGGCGAGGACGGCCGCCACCCGCTGGTCGAAGGCCGCGCCCCCGCCCGCGCGGGCGAGATCGCCGTCGACACCGGCACCGCCGACGCGGGCGGACTCCGCATCGGCGACACGGTCACCCTGGCCACGGACGGCCCGGTCATGACCGCGCGGCTCGTCGGCCTCGTCACCACCGACGACACCCGGGTCACGGCGGGCGGCACCCTCGTCCTGTTCGACCGGGCGACCGCGCAGAAGCTGTTCTCGACGCCCGGCCACTACACCGGCATCGACCTGTCCGCCGCGCCCGGCACCCGTGCGTACGAACTCGCCGACCGGGTCACGGCCGTCCTCCCCGCCGACCGCGCCGAGGCCACCACGGGCCAGGCGCAGGCCGCCCAGCAGGCGATCCTCGTGACCACGCTGACCCGCGGCTACGAGAAGATCCCGATGGTCTTCGCCGGGGTCTCGCTCGTCATCGGCTCCTTCCTCATCGTCAACACCTTCACCATGGCCGTGGCCCGCCGGAGCCGGGAGACGGCCCTGCTGCGGGCGATCGGCGCCTCCCGCCGTCAGGTGTCCCGCTCGGTCCTCCTGGAGGCGTTCGTGGTCGGCCTCGCCGCCTCGGCCGCCGGGTTCGTGCTCGGTCTCGGGATCGCGGCGGCCCTCCCCCACGTCCTCGGCTCCGACGGGAACGCGCTGCCCACCGGCCCGCTGGAGATCGGCCCGCGCCCGGTCGCGGCGGCGCTCGGCGTGGGCGTGGGCGTCACCGTCCTCGCCGCCTGGCTGCCCTCCCGCCGGGCCGCGAGGACCGCGCCCGTCGAGGCGATGCGCACGGCCGAACAGCCGCCCGCGGCGCAGCGGTTCCGCCTGCGCGGAGCCGTCGGGACCGGCCTCCTCGCGCTCGGCGCCGTCTGGCTGGTCTCGCTCAGCGGCGCGCGGGACGCCTCCGAGGAGAACCTGCGGAACGCGATGGCCGGCTGTGGTCTGCTCGTCGCCGGACTGATCGCGCTCGCGCCGCTGCTCGCGCCGCCGGTGATCCGGCTGACCGGGCGGCTGACCGGCCGCCTCGGCATCACCGGCCGCCTCGCCCGCGAGAACGCCCTGCGCGACCCGCGCCGCACCGCCGCCACCGCCGCCACCCTGCTCCTCAGCACCGGCCTCGTCACCGGGCTCGCCGTCATCGGCAACTCCACCGGGCAGGCCCTCGACCGGCAGGCGGCGGCCGGGCTCGGCGCGGACTACGTCGTCAGCACCCGCTCCACGACGACGGGCATCGACCCCGCCGCCGTGCGACGCCTCGCCGGCACCGACGGGGTGCGCACCGCCACCGCGATCACGGACTCCACCCTGTTCACCGGCACCGGCGTACGGGAGATCTCCGGCGTCGACCCCGCCACCGTCCGCGACACCATGAGGCTCGATTTCGTCTCCGGCTCCGCCGAGGGCCTCGCGCCCGGCCGGATCGCGCTCTCCAGCTCCCTCGCGGGGGAGCTGGGGGTGACGACCGGCGGACGGCTCACCGTGCGTCTCGGCCGCGAGGGCGAGTTCACCCCGTACGAGATCGTCGGCGTCTACCAGGACAACCCGGTCGCGCGCGACGCGCTCGGCGCCCGTGCGGAGGTCGCGGAGAACAGCTTCCTGCCCGGCTCGGTCCAGCGCGTCCTGCTGCGCACCGACGGCACGGGGTCCGCAGCCCTGGAGACCCGCCTGCGCACCGCCGTCGGCAACAACCCGCTCCTGACGGTGCAGGACCGCGACCAGCTCGTCCGGGAGGCCGCGGGCACCGTGGGCGACCTGCTGAACGTGATGTACGGGATGCTCGGCATCGGCGTCGTCATCAGCGGGCTCGGCATCGTCAACACCCTCGCCATGTCGGTCGCCGAACGCACCCGGGAGATCGGCGCGCTGCGCGCCCTGGGCATGGACCGCTCCGGCGTCCGCCGCGTGATCCGCCTGGAGGCCCTGACGGTGGCGGGCTTCGGCACCCTCCTCGGGCTGGCGGGCGGTCTGTTCGGCGCCTGGGCGGTCGGCTCCCTCGCCAACGGCGCGATCGACCAGTACGCCCTGGCCCTCCCCTGGGGGACCCTCCTCCTCGTCTGCCTCCTCTCCCTCGCCATCGGCACCCTCGCCGCCGCCGTCCCGGCCCGCCGGGCAGCGGCCCTGAGCCCCCTGGAGGCGGTCGCGGACGTGTGAGGGCCCGTCATCCGCCCGCCCGTGAACGAAGGGCCCTGGCCGCAGACCAGGGCCCTTCGTCGGCGTCCAGCCCCCTCGGGGAGGTCGCGGTGTCACGGTGACGGCGACTCCGCGCCGACGGCGTCGGCGACGGTGGCGGCCGGGGTGTGCAGGACGCCGTCGAACGCCTCCAGGACGGGGGTGTGCAGGAAGGTGCTCTGCAGCCGGATGCGGTCGGGGGCGGAGGCCGGTTCCGCGGTCGCCGTGCGTGCGGGACGCAGGCCGGCGACAGAGAGCCCGAGGCCGGCCGCGCCGCACGCGGCCTCGACGCTGCCCGGTTCGGGCGGCTGCAGGGCGATGTGCTCGACGGTGAAGCCCAGGCGCGCCCGCTCGTCGCGGACCATCTCCGCCACGTGCCCGCCGGAGCTGGTCAGGCCGAGGGCGAAGTAGTCGTCGCCGAGGGCGTCGCCCAGGTGCTGCCCCATCGGGAACCCGGTGAGGTGGCCGCCGAACGAGATCGGCGTTCTCTGGATGTGGGCGTTGTGGGCCGCCAGCACGACGCGGGTTCCGGGCTCGGTGCGGTCCAGATGCCACAGCACGGACTCGGCCATGTAGGCGTCCCGGGCCGAGGTGTCGGCGGTGAGCCCGTTCCCGGCGAACAGGCCTGCCATGGCGCGGAATCCGTGGTCGGCCCGGCAGGCCCCTTCAAGGCGGTGCAGCGCGATGTCATGGCTGTGCCGGTCGCTGCGGGAGACGTACAGGGACGAGACGGCGCGGAACCGGATGAGCAGGCGTGCCAGGGTCGCGGTGAGGGCGTCCTGGTCGGCGGCGGGCAGGCGGGTCCACGCGGGCGCGGCGGCGGCCGCGGAGGCCCCGGCGAACGATTCCGCGATCCGGATCGCGTTCCGGACGAGCGGGAGGGCTTCGGGGTCGACCTGGCGCAGGTAGTCGGCGACCGGGGTCAGGGCGGGCAGCAGAGATCCGCCGGCGGCCGGGACGTCGATGCCGGCGAAGCGCACCGGTACCGGGGCGGCGTGGTTGTGCCGGCGGATCCAGCGCAGCGGTCCGTCGACGCCCACCGGGACCGCCCCGGCGAGGTGCGCCCTCAGCTCGTCCTCCGTTCCTTCGCCCCGGCCCCAGGCGTCGAGGAGGAAGCCCTCGCTGAAGCCGTACTCGAAGGCCAGGACCGTGAAGCCGCAGCGCTCGACGAGGAATCGCACCAGGCGCTGTCGCAGCCGGACGAACTCGTCGACGAAGTGGGCGTGCTCGCCGACGGCGACGACCCGCGCGTCGCCGATGAGGTCGCGCAGCGGTTCCAGGTCGTCGAGGGGTGCCTCGGGATCGAGGTGGGTGAGCGGGACCGCATGGCTGCCGAGCCAGTCGGCGAACGAGTCGGAGGGGGGCGCGGCCTGCATGCTGACGGCTCGATTCTCGTATCGGTGGACGGGGGAGGGAGGAGGCCTCTACGGCCGTGCGGGGGCCGCTTCCTCCAGGTCGTCGACGCTGCCGGACATGAGGGTCCGGATGTGGTCGGTGATGTGGGCGGCGGGCCAGTCCCACCAGGCCACCGCCAGGAGTCGGGCGATGTCCTCGTCGTCGTAACGCGTACGGATGAGCCGGGCCGGGTTGCCGCCGACGACGCCGTAGTCGGGCACGTCGGAGGTGACCACGGAGCCCGCGGCGACGATCGCGCCGTGGCCGACGCGCACCCCGGGCATGACCGTCACGCCGTGGCCGATCCAGACGTCGTTGCCGACGACGGTGTCCCCGCGGTTCGGCAGGTCCGTCAGCAGGTCGAAGTGGTCGGCCCACGAGCCGCCCATGGTGGGGAAGGGGAACGTCGAGGGGCCGTCCATGCGGTGGTTGGCGCCGTTCATGAGGAACCGCACCCCCGTTCCCAGCGCGCAGAACCGGCCGATGACCAGCCTCTCCGGCCCGTAGTGGTAGAGCACGTTGCGCGTCTCGAACGCGGTCGGGTCGTCCGGGTCGTCGTAGTACGAGTACTCCCCGACGTCGATCAGCGGCGAGGTGACCAGCGGCTTCAGCTGGACCAGCCGCGGCTGGCCGGGCATGGGGTGCAGCACGGTCGGGTCTGCGGGAACGACTGCCTTCACTGAGGTCTCCTCCTCGATGGACCGCTGCCCAGCCTGGACGTGGGCGGGCACGGCGGCAACGGCGGTTCCGGTAAGGTGCGTTAACCCCTCGGTTAACGACGAAGGGAGTCGGCGTGGAGCTGCGCGACATCGAGATCTTCCTGACCTTGGCCGAGGAACTGCACTTCGGCCGGACAGCGGAGCGGTTGCACGTGACGCCCGCCCGCGTCAGCCAGGCGATCAAGAAGCAGGAACGCCGCATCGGCGCCGCCCTTTTCGAGCGCACCAGCCGGACGGTGACGATGACGCCGATCGGCCGGCAGCTCCACACGGACCTGCTGCCGGTCTACCGCGACCTGCACGAAGCCGTGGAGCGTGCCATCCGCTCCGCCGGCGGAGGAACCGAAGTGCTGCGCCTGGGCATGCTCTCCAGCAACGTCCAGGACTTCCGTCCGCTGCTCGACGCCTTCGCCGCCCGGCACCCCACGTGCGACGTCCAGATCCGCTACGTCGGATTCGGCGACCCGTTCGGGCCGCTGCGCTCCGGCGAGGTCGACGTCCAGATCGCGTGGCTGCCGGTCGAGGAGGCCGACCTCACCGTCGGGCCGGTCGTCAGGACCGAGCCCGTCGTCCTCGCCGTCGGAGCCGGGCACCGGCTGGCCAGGCGGGAGACCGTGTCGTACGAGGACCTGGCCGACGAGGTCGTCATCGGCGGAGCCGGCCCCCGCTACTGGAGCGAGGCCCTCACGCCCAGCCACACCCCCAGCGGGCGTCCGCTCCGGGTGGGCCCGACCGTCGCCACCGAGACCGCGATGCTCCCCATCCTGTCCCATGGCGAAGCCGTCGCGTTCGTGCACTCCCACGCCAGCCGGTACTACGCCCGAGCCGACCTCGTGTACGTCCCCGTCCGCGACGCTCCCCCCGCCCACTGGGCGCTGCTCTGGCGGACCGCCACCGAGACCGACCTGATCCGCTCCTTCGCACAGGTCGGCCGCCAGGTCGCACCGAGCGGCCCCTGACGGACCCCGCCGCGAGGCAGCGGGCGCGAGCCGCCCCGGCCTCGCGCGGGGCAGCCCCAGGCCGGTGACCTGGGGCTGCGTCGTTCCGCTCTCCCTGCGGAGAGCCGTGTCCGGACCGGCCGGACCCTAGGGCGCCGGGAACTCCAGTACCTCGCGGTCGAGCGGGTAGCGCGCGTGGTGGGGGCCGTCGTACGGCGAGGGGGTGATGGGCAGGACCCCGGTCGGCTGGATGCCCAGGTTGTCGTCCCAGAGCCGGGGCACGACGTGGCCGACGACGCGGAACTTCCGGAAGGTGAACGGCGGGCTGTCCGTCGGGAAGAACTCGGGCGTGGTCATCACCTGGAAGTGCAGGTGCGGCGTGGTCGAGTTGCCGCTGTTGCCGATCAGGCCGAGGACCCGGCCCGGTTCGACCCGGTCGCCCTCCCGGACCCTGAGCGAGCCCGGCGTCAGGTGGGCGTAGAGCAGGTAGCGGCCCGGCGCGACCTCCACGGTGACGTGGTTGCCGACGGTCTCGTCGATCGGCGGGACCGGCGGGGTGACGGGCGGCGTGTTGTCCGGGATCCCGTCCTGGACCTCCACCACCCGGCCGCCGGCCGCGGCGACGACCGGCTGGCGGAAGCTCAGGTAGCTGGTGAGCTTCGTGGGGTCGCCCTCCCAGGTCTGGCCCTGCCTGCCGACCTTGTACCAGTCGATCGCGAAGCGCTGCGGCACGTAGAAGCGGCCGTTGATCGGGCCGAGGCCACGCCGGTGGTGGGTGTTGCCGCAGCACGACTCGCTGGCGTACCAGGTGCCGGGGCGGACCGGCGCGTCCAGGTTCAGCGGCGCGGTGCGGCCGGTCGGGGTGAACTGGACCGTCTCCTCGAACGCGGAGGCGCCGGAGGCGGTGAGGACGGCACCCGACAGGTGGTGTTCGAGGACCTTGGGCACCCGCTCACCGCGGTCGAGGGTCAGGTCGAGCCAGACGATCCACTCCTGGGAGCCCGGGATGACGGTCGGTGTCGGACCCGGGGGCGCCGGGGTGTACCCGTCCGCACCCGGCAGGGGGTCGCCCACCGGGTTGGCGGCGTCCGCCAGCGCCTGCCCGCTCAGCGAGCCCACGACCCGGTGGGTGCGGGCGTCCCGGACCTCGACACGGTCGAGCCGCACCCGCGCGCTGGTGGACAGGGCGTTCGTGGTGAGGAGTTCGTACGAGAGGTGCGTCTTGCCGTCCGTGGCGACGAACGGCGTCGGTTCGGTCATCACCGCCGCCGTCAACGGCGTGAACTGCGGGCCGGGCGCCGGAGTGGCCGCGCCGGTCCCGTATCCGGGTGCCGTCGAGGCCGTCAGCAGGCCGGCTGCGAGCACCGCCGTGGCGAGCGCGCGACGTAGCGGGCTGCGGCCGGTGCGGTGGCGAGGGTCTCGCTCTGCCATGGTGCTCTTCCAGTCGTCGGGTCCGGAGCCGTGAAGGGCACCGGCACGCCCCGCGTCGAGGCGCAGCCACATGTAAATCCGCCGCCGCTCCCCTCCGGGCGGACGGCACCGGGACGGCCCCCGAACTACACCCGTCCAGCCCCACCGGCCCCCTTCGCCGCGGAGCCCGGGCGGGGACGTGACTCGTCGGTCAGGCCGGGAGACCGTCCAGGGCGGCGAGGTCCTCCGGGGTGAGGCGCAGGGCCGCCGCCGCGACGTTGGCTTCCACGTGAGCCGGTGAGGAGGTGCCGGGGATCGCGAGGACGGCCGGTGACCTGGCGAGGGTCCAGGCGAGCTTGATCTGCTGGGGGGAGGCCCCGTGCCGGGCGGCGATGCCGGCGAGGGGTTGGGCCGGTTCGGTGCGGCCCAGGGTCTCCAGGGAGAAGAACGGGACGAACGCGATGCCCTGTCGGGTGCACGCGTCGAGGACGTCCGGGTCGGGGCGGCGGAAGAGGCCGTACATGTTCTGCACCGCCGCCACGGGGGCGATCCGCTGCGCGCCGGCCAGCTGGGCGGTGGTCGCGTTGCTGACGCCGAGGTGCCGGATCAGGCCCTCCTCCCGCAGGGCGGCGAGTGCTCCGAAGCGCTCGGCGAGGGTGTCGTCGTCGTCCTCGTGGAGCCGCAGATAGACGAGGTCGAGGCGGTCCCGGCCGAGTTCCCGCAGGGTCCGGTGGACGCCGGAGACGAGTTGCCGGGGGCCCGCCGGTGCGCCCCAGCCGCCGTCGGGGTGCCGGACCGGGCCGACCTTGGCCGCCAGGACCAGGTCTTCGGGATAGGGGTGCAGGACGCGGCGGATCAGGCCGTTGGCCGAGAGCCCGCCGTGGAAGTAGAACCAGGCGGTGTCGATGTGGTTCACCCCGAGTTCGACGGCCCGCCGCAGCACGGCCGCCGACGTCTCCGGGTCGTTCGCGGGGCCCGCGATCTCCCGGGCCGGAAGTCGCATGGCACCGAAGCCCAGGCGGGCGACGGGAAGGTCTCCGCCGAGGAGGAAGGCGGACGACGGGTTCTCACGGGTCGTGGTCATGTCCCCGATCCTCGGGATGCCTCGTACCGAAGGCGAACGAGTGGCAGTTTGGTGCCATGACGACGGAAGGCATCGTGACGCTCCGGGGCGAGGCCGAGCTGGCGCGGCGGGCGGGCGCCCTGTTCGAGGGCGTGCGGCGGGAGTTCCTCTGCGCCGCCGGTGAGCCCGGCACGTGGTCGGCGGCCGCCGGGCGTGCGCCGCGCGCGCTGCCGTCCGGTCTCGTGGTCCGCAAGATGTACGGGCCCGGCGTCCTCCACGCGCCCGGTGGCGGGGAGTTGCTGGACCGGCTCGCCGAGGCCGGCGTGGAGGTCCGGATCTCGCCCGCGCCCCCGGCCCACGAGGCGATCGTGGTCGACCGGCGCCTCGCGGTCCTCGCGGCCCCGCGGTCCGTCCCCGGTGAACCCCGTACGTACAGCGTCGTCCGGGACCCGGGCGTGGTGGCGGGGGTGCGGGCGCTGTTCGAGACGGCCTGGGAGACCTCGGCGGACCTCGCCACGTACCGCCGGGCGCCCTTTCCCCGTCTCGGTGACGCCGAACGGGCCGTCCTGCGGGCCCTGGCCGCCGGCCATACGGACGAGGCCGCGTCCCGTCGGCTGGGGGTGTCCCTGCGGACCTACCGCCGTCGGGTCGCCGCCCTCATGGCCTCCCTGGGCGCGCGGTCGCGCTTCCAGGCCGGGCTGCGGGCCCGTGAGGCCCTCGGCCGGGCCCCGCGCTGATCACGTGCCGCTGCCCTCGGCGAGGGTGTGGGCGACGAGGGCGTTGGCGTGGCCGTGGCCGAGTCCGTGCTCGGTCTTGAGCCAGGAGACGAGCTCCATGTGCTTGGTCGCGGGGTGGGCGCGGATGAGGTCCTTCCACTCGGCGATCGGACGGCCGTACTTCTTCTCGATGGAGGGGAAGTAGCTCGCGGGGCCCTTCACGGTCTCGGTCATGGGTTCCTCGTCTCCTGTCGGAACGATCTTGTCGATGTCGCTGGTGTCCGCCGGAGCCGGTCGGCGGTCGGCGGACTGTGCGGTCGGCGCTGGATGTCGGCTCTAGGGGGTGTTTCGAAAGTCCTGTGCGGATGCTGTGCGGGACTTCCGAAACACCCCCTAGCGGGCGGCCAGGCGGGCCGTCACCGCGCTCAGCCACAGCAGACCGAGGCCGGCGCCGAGGGTGAACGCCAGGACCGAGGCGGCCGAGGCCATGAATCCGGCCAGGACGACCACGGGTACGACCCGGGCCGCGAAGGCCCAGCGGCGCAGGCCCCGGGCGGCGAGGGGACGGGCCAGGACGACGGACGCGGCGCACAGGGCGAGGTAGCCGGTCATCCCGGCGGCCATGTGGACGGCGCCGTGTCCGCTCATCACGGCCGCGTCGGGCGCCCCGGCGGGGAATCCCGCTCCGGCGTCGGCGGGGAAGGCCGCCGCGGCCCAGAAGGAGACGCCGAAGACGGCGACCAGGGCCGGACCCCACGTCCCGCCCCGCTCGCCGCGCAGCACCCGCCGCAATCCGGTCGCGCCGGCGATCAGCAGCGCACCGGTGAGCAGGAAGCTCACCGTCTGGACCCGGCCCGCCGCGCCGAGGGCGAGCTGGCTGATCGCGTTCCGGGTGAAGTCGAAGCCGTCCCGCGCGCAGCCCTGGGCGACTCCGGCCGCCAGGAACAGCGGGCCCGCCGTCACACCACCGGCGACGGCCCACGGGGCGGCGGACCGGGACCGGGAGGCGTCGGGAAGGACGCGGCGGGGCGCGGTGAGCGTGTCGGTCATGGCGGGGCCTTCCTCGCTTCGTCGTTGTCACCCTGATGACCGGCGATGCGTCGAGGAGTCATCGCTCCCACCGGTGTGCGCCGGGTCACATTCGGGCCGGGGCCCGCCCCGCGCTGCCGGCACCCGTCACGGGGTGGAGGCCCACCAGGTCGAGGGGGCCGCGACCGTGTAGCCCAGGGACTCGTACAGCGGCCTGCCCAGTTTCGACGCGGTGAGCGTGACCGGCAGGTCCGCCACCGGGGCGAGGGAGCCGAGCATGACGGCCCGGCCCACGCCACGGGAGCGGAAGGCGGTCGAGGTGGCGACCCAGTAGTGGCTGCCGACGCCCTCGTCCACGACGGTGACTCCGGCTCCCGCGGGCACGCCGTCGATCAGGGCGACGAACACGTCCACGCCCGGCTGCTCGATCAGCGCCGCCGGGAACAGCTCGCCGGGGCTGTAGGGCTGGAACCCGTCCAGTTCGAAGCCCTCGATCACGAGCCGCTCCGCCGCCTGGAGGTCCTCGGGGCGGCGGACCCGGATCACGTCGAGGGCGGGGGCGCCGACCGGGCCGGGCGGGCGCAGCATGACCGGCATCTGCCAGTTGCGCATGCCCAGGTGGCCGAGGTCGGTGGCGCCGAACGGGTCCTCGACGTTCACCGGGCCCGCGGCCCCGCGCACCAGCTCGCTCATCTCGGCCAGTTCGCCGGGGTCGAGGTCGGGCTCCTGGACCAGGACCCGCATGCCGGCGCGCTCGCCGCTGTCGACCGCGACGAATCCGCGCCGCCGGACGACCTCGTGGCCCCGGGCCCGCCCGGTCGCGATCCACAGGGCGGCGGAGTTGCGGGCCTGCCGCAGCGGCGCCTCGGCGAGGGTCACGGCCGCGGGCCGTTCGACCGAAGAAGATCTTGTCGTCATTGCGCCCACAGTAGTGCGCAATTGACCTCTCCTATAGGTCAATTGACCGGGTTTCGACGAGGGCCGCCGACCCGGGGCCGCCGCCTCTCGCTCAGCGCGTGTTGAGGTAGAGCTGCGGAGACCAGGCCGTGCACTTCGACGAGCCGAAGGTCGAGCGGTTGCACGCCTGGATCGTGAGGTTGTAGTCACCGTGACGCGGAGGCCACGACCACTGCCCTCCCGGACCCACCTCGCCCTGCTCCCACGGTCCGCCCGGCGCGACCCAGCGGACGTTGTAGTGCGTGGCGCGGTATCCGCCGTAGATGACGTAGACCCGATTGGCGCACCGGTCGTACCGCGCACCTATGTACGGCGAGTTGTCCCACTTGTACCTGTTCGGGGAGCCCCCGATGTTGATGCCGCCGCCAGGCGGGAAGGCATCCTCATAACACCCCCGCGCAGCCGCTTCGGTGACCGTCGGCGCCGTCACCACTCCGGCGGCGACGGCGCAAGAGGCGAGTACGACCGCCATCTTTCGCCATCTCGGCGCGGCCATTCTTCCCACCGTCCTTCCAGGTTCGAGGAGTTCGTCGGCGCTCCCGCGTCGGGACCGGTCCGCATGCCACGGGCGCACGCATCGAGCGGGCCCGCTGGTGACTCGGTTTCATCGCGCTGTCCCGTGGCCCTCAGGCCCTGACGCGCCGGGCCAGTATGTGACGGCCCTCACAGTCGGGTTCCCACCGTGGACCCCGTGTTGCACCTCGGGGCTCAGGCCAGGGCCGTGACCAGGAGGGTGAAGGCGCCGATGATGACCGCGACGCGGACGTAGTGGTAGCGGTCCCAGCGGTTCATCTGCTCCTTCCAGTCCTCCGGACGGTTCTCCGGGGTCCACGTCTTGCCGCGGTTGTTGATGGGGACCAGCAGCGCCAGCGACATGATCACGCTGAGGATCAGCAGTCCGGCGGCGGTGACGACGAGGCCGGTGCCCTCGCGGCCCCAGGCGGCCACGGCCCAGACCGCGCTCAGGACGAGCGAGCCGATGTACCAGAAGGGCATCAGGGCGCCCAGCATCCGGCCGCCGTGGGCGCGGGCCAGCTGGTCGCTGTCCTCCGGGAGGGCGCCGAAGATCCGGTTCATGACGAAGGCGACGGAGAACTCGACCCCCACCATCAGGCCGACGGCGACGGTGGTGAAGACCTCGAGCGCGTTGAGCATGACGACCCCTCCAGAGACCTAGCGTTGCTAGCTGTCGAGGCAACGCTAGTACTGCTGCCGCTCGATTGTCTAGCGGTGCTAGCATCGAGTCATGTCGGTACAGGAACGCAAACAGCGCGAACGGGCGGTCCGCGAGCGCCTCATCGTGGCGGCGGCCCGCGAACTCGCCGAGCAGCAGGGCTGGGACGCGGTCACCACCCGCCGGCTCGCCGAGCGCATCGAGTACAGCCAGCCCGTCCTCTACAGCCACTTCCGCGGCAAGCGCGAGATCATCGGCGCCGTCGCCCTCGAAGGCGCCTCGGAGATGGCCGCGGCACTGCGGGCCGCGACCTCCGCCGCGGACGGCCCGCGGGCCAGGGCCGCCGCCCTGGCCCGCGCCTACCTCGACTTCGCCGAGCGCCACCCGGCGGTCTACGACGCCCTGTTCCAGCTCGACGGCGGCCTGGCCTTCGCGCACGAGGACACCCCGGAGCCGCTGAAGGACGCCTTCGCCGCCCTGCTGGAGAGCCTCGGCGAGGTCGCCGGCGAGGGCGTCCACCCGGGGGTCTTCACCGAGACCTTCTGGGCGGCCCTGCACGGCCTCGCCACCCTGGCCCGCGCCGGACGGCTCCCGTCGGAGTACGCCGGACAGCGCGTGGAACTGCTGGTGGACCGGCTCGCCGTCATCTGACCCCCGCGACCGGACGGACGGCGGCTGCTGTGCGGGACTTCCGAAACACCCCCTAGATCCCGCTGACCGTGTCCACGAAGGCGCGGAGGCGGGCGTTCTCCGTCGTGGTCGGCCACATGAAGGAGTAGTCGACGGGCGGGGCGTCACGGAACGGGACCCAGACGACGTCCGGGCGGGTGTGGTAGCGCTCGGCGTCCTGGCTCGCCGGCGAGACGCCCCGGCCCAGACCCACCAGGTTCATGATCTCCGTCCAGTACGTGGCGGTCTGGCCGTGCGGGACCGGCACGCCCCCGGGGGTGCGGCGCGGGTAGTGGAAGTCCAGCCAGTGGCGCGGCACCGTCCCGGAGACCGCGATGAGCGTGGTCTCCGCCAGGTCCTCCAGCGACACGGAGGGCCGCCGCGCGAAGGGGTGGCCGGCCGGGACCATCAGGACCCGCGGCACGGACAGGACGGCCGGGCCGATCGTCAGGTCGGCTTCCTCCACGGGGAGTTCGGTGACCTGGAGGTCGACCCGCCCGCTCCTGATCGGCCCGAAGGGGTCGGAGAGCTGCACCTCGTGGATCTCGACCACGCAGTCCGGGTAGCGGTCGCGGAAGACCTCGGCCGCCTTCAGCAGGATCTCCGCGATCATCGGGCTGGAGTACCCGACGCGCAGCTCTCCCGTGATGCCCCGCCCCATCGCCACGGCCCGGTCCACGGCCCGCAGCAGCTGCTGCTGGACGGGGAGGAGGTCCTCGTGGAGCTGGCGTCCGGTCGGCGTGAGGGCCACGCGCCTGCTGGTGCGCTCGAACAGCGGGGTGCCGATGCGGCGTTCCAGCTTCTTGATGGTCTGGCTCACCCTGCCCTGCGCCAGGCCGAGCCGCTCCGACGTGCGCCGGAAGTGCAGCTCCTCGGCCAGCGCGAGGAAGACCTCGATCTCGTGTCGCTCCACTGCGGTGGCCCCCCAAGCCCTCGCGGCCCCCATCGGTGAGCCCGGGTCACCGATCGTAGATGAGATCGATCTTGTTCGGCCGGGGCGTCCGGCGGAGGGTGGAACCACCCCTCCTCCCCCACATCCATCCTCAGAACCGCAAGGGACGTTCCTCATGAGCAGCCTCTTCGACCCCGTACGCCTCGGCGGACTCGAACTCCCCAACCGCCTCGTGATGGCGCCGATGACCCGCAACCGCGCCGACGACGACGGCTCGGCCACCCCGCTGATGGCCGCCTACTACGCCCAGCGCGCCTCGGCGGGGCTGATCGTCGCCGAGGCGTCCACGCCGAGCGCGGTCGGGCAGACGTACCCGAACATCACCGCGCTGCACACCGACGCCCACGTCGCCGGATGGCGGCGCGTCACCGAGGCGGTCGGTGCGGCGGGCGGCCGGATGTTCGCCCAGCTCCAGCACGGCGGCCGGATCGGGCACCCCGACAACAGCGGTGGCCGCCACCCCCTCGCGCCCTCGCCGGTGGCGCTCCCGGAGACGATCTTCACGCCGTCGGGGCACCAGCCCGCCGTGGTGCCCGTCGAGATGACCGCCGACGACATCCGTACCACCGTCGCCGACTTCGCCGCCGCCGCGCGCCGGGCCGTCGACGCCGGGTTCGCCGGCGTGGAGGTGCACGCCGGGAACGGCTACCTCCTGCACCAGTTCCTGGCCTCCGGGACCAACCACCGCACCGACGGCTACGGCGGCTCGCCGGCCGCCCGCGTCCGCTTCGTGGTGGAGGTCGTGCGGGCCGTCGTGGAGGCCGTCGGCCCCGAGCGGACCGGTCTGCGCGTGGCGCCCGGCGTCACCGCCAACAGCATGCGCGAGGACGACGTCGAGACCGTCTACCCCGCGCTGGTCGACGCCCTCTCCGGCAGCGGCCTCGCCTATCTGCACGTCGTCTTCGCCGACCCCGACCAGCCGCTCTTCCAGCACCTGCGCAAGCACTGGGAGGGCACCCTGATCGCCAACCCCGTACTGCCGTGGCCCGGCCCGCTCCCCGCCGACGGCGGCCGCGCGGCGGGCGAGCGGCTCCTGGCCGCCGGAGCGGACCTCGTCGCGCTCGGCCGGGCCTTCCTCGCCAACCCCGACCTGGTGGAACGGCTGCGCAGGGGCGCGCCGCTCAACCCGCTGCGGGACAAGGGCCTGATGTACGTGGGCGGGGCGGAGGGCTACACCGACTATCCGTTCCTCACGGACGCCCCGTAGAGGGGCCTCAGCCGCCCGCCCGCCTCAACCGCCCGCCTCAGCCGGCCGCCCGCGTGAGGAGTTCCGCGATCCGCTTCTCCGTCGCCGGGTTCAGGGCCGTGAGGGCGTACGCGGTCGGCCACAGGGTGTCCTCGTCGAGGGCGGCCTGGTCGCTGAACCCCAGGGTGGCGTACCGGGACTTGAACTTCTGGGCGCTCTGGAAGAAGCAGACGACCTTGCCGTCCCGGGCGTAGGCGGGCATGCCGTACCAGAGCTTCGCGGTGAGTGCGGGGGCGTTCTCCTTCACCAGGGCGTGGACGCGCTCGGCGAGGGCGCGGTCCTCGTCGGGCATCTCGGCGATCTTCGCGAGCACGTCGGGCTCGGTGTCCGCCTTCGCCCCGCGCCGCTTCGTCGCCTTCAGCTCCTTGGCGTGCTCCTTCATCGCCTCCCGCTCGTCGTCGGTGAAACCGTCGTAGGACTTCTCGTTCGCGGCCATGGTGGGTTCCCCTCGTGGTCGTTCGGTGGTCAGGACTCGGCGCCGTGCAGCCGCAGCGTCCTCGCGCGTTCCGCGCGGCGGGTCAGCAGGTAGTCGTACGGCGCGGCTCCGTAGGCCAGGCGGAACTGGCGGGTGAGGAGCGCGGGGGGCAGGTCCGCCGTCCGGGCCAGGTCCAGGACGTCCAGCGGGCGGGCGTACTCCCGGTCGATGCGGTCGCGGACCCGGCGCAGCCGGGTGAAGTCCCGCAGGCGCCGGTCCGCGGCGCGCGCCTGCGCCCACCCCGGGCGGCACATCTAGCGGACTTCCTGGATGCGGATCAGGTTGCCCGCGGGGTCGCGGAAGGCGCAGTCGCGGATGCCGTACGGCTGCTCCGTCGGCTCCTGGACGACCTCGGCCTCCGCGGCCCGCACCTTCTCGAAGGTGGCGTCGAGGTCCCGGGTGGCCAGGAGGATCCAGCCGTACGTGCCCTTGGCCATCATCTCGGCGATGGTGCGGCGCTCGTCCTCGGTGATCCCGGGGTCGACGGCCGGCGGGGCGAGGAGGATCGACGTCCCGGGCTGCCCCGCGGGGCCGACGGTGATCCACCGCATCCTGCCCTGGCCGACGTCGCTGCGGACCTCGAAGCCGAGGGCGTCCCGGTAGAACGCCACGGAGGCGTCCGGGTCGTCGTGCGGGAGGGCCGTGGTGTGAATGGTGATGTCCATGGCCCTCACGCTAGTTGCGGGCCCCCGTACCGCGCTTCTCGAATCCTGATCCGTTCCCGGTGCGTCTCAGTGGTGGAAGCCGGAGCGGTCGGCGTCCGACGGCACGCCCTGCGTCAGGCGCTCCAGGGCGCGGTCCATGTCCTGCGCCAGCAGGTCGATCTCGTCGCGGCCGATGCCGTGACGGATCATGACGCGCTGGATGACGGTCTCCTGCCGGTCGGGGGGCAGCGGGTAGGAGGGGACCTGCCAGCCCCGCATCCGGAGCTGGTCGGAGAGGTCGTACAGGCTGAAGCCCGCGCCCTCGGGGTCGGTGAGGGTGTACGAGACGGCGGGCAGCGCGCCCTGCCCGTCGTAGAGCAGCGTGAACGGGCCCATCGCCTCGATCTTCCCGGCGAGGTACTGGGCGGTCAGCGCGCAGGCCTCCTGGACGCGCCGGTAGCCGGCCCGCCCCAGGCGCAGGAAGTTGTAGTACTGGGCGACGATCTCACCGCCGGGGCGGGAGAAGTTCAGGGCGAAGGTCGGCATGTCGCCGCCCAGGTAGCTCACCCGGAAGACGAGGTCCTCCGGCAGGTGCTCGGCGGTGCGCCAGACGGCCCAGCCCACGCCGAGGGGCGCGAGGCCGAACTTGTGGCCCGAGGCGTTGATGGAGGAGACCCTCGGCAGCCGGAAGTCCCAGACGAGGTCCCGGTGGAGGAACGGCGCGATGAAGCCGCCGCTCGCCGCGTCGACGTGGATGGGGACGTCGAGTCCCGACTCCTGCTGGATCCGGTCGAGTTCTGCGGAGAGCTCGGCGACCGGCTCGTAGTCGCAGGTGTAGGTGACGCCGAGGATCGCGACGACACCGATGGTGTTCTCGTCGACGTAGTCCTTCAGCTGGTGCGGGCGCAGGCCGGTGGCGCCCGGCTCGACCGGGACCTGGCGCAGTTCCACGTCGAAGTAGCGGGCGAACTTGTCCCAGCAGATCTGCACGGGCCCGCAGACGATGTTGGGCCGGTCGGTCGGCTTGCCCTCGGCGCGGCGCTTCTCCCTCCAGCGCCACTTCAGGGCGAGTCCGCCGAGCATGGCGGCCTCGCTGGAGCCGGTGGTGGAGCAGCCGAGGGCCGCGCCCTCGCCGTTCGCGCTGCCGGGTGCGTTCCACAGATCGGCCAGGATGTTCACGCACCGCGACTCGATCTCGGCGGTCTGCGGGTACTCGTCCTTGTCGATCATGTTCTTGTCGAGGCACTCGTTCATCAGCTTGCGGACCTCGTCGTCCGTCCACGTCGTGCAGAACGTGGCCAGGTTCTGCGACGCGTTGCCGTCGAGCAGCAGCTCGTTGTGGAGCATCGCGTACACCACGGACGGGAGATTCGACTCCTCCGGCATGCGGTGCTTCGGCAGGACCCGCTCGCTCAGGGCGGAAGCGAAGACGTCGGTCGCCGCGTCGGCCACGCTCTTCGGGGCCTTCATCTCATGGAGCGCCACAGTTTCCCCTTCGATCAGCGGTCTCGTCGACAGTCCTCTCATCAACCCACGGGGCCGGGCGGGGCGCCCGGCAGCGGCCGCGACCGTTGACCCACCCGGGTGAGGGGGCCGCCGAGGCCCTGTCCCGCGGCTCCCCCTGCCAGTACGTTCCGGACGAAGTGGATCATCAGCGGAAGGCCCCCACCCCATGACCCCTCGCACGACCCCCCGCCCGATCGACGGCACCGAGCAGCCGGACGCCGACGTCCTCGACTCGTACGACGACGTCCCCGAGCGCCTCATCGGCTACCCGGCCGTCTTCCACGCCCTCGGCGTCGGCTCCTCCGCCGTCCGCACGGTCCTGGACTACGGCTGCGGGCCGGGCAAGGTCGCCCTCCGCGTCGTCGAGGCGTCCGACGCGCGCGTCGTGGCCGTCGACCTCGCGCCCCGGATGCTGGAGCTCGCCCGGGAGCGGCGCCCGCACCCGAGGATCGAGTACCGGCTGACCGACGACGGCCGGCTGGGCTTCCTCGCCGACGGTGCCGTCGACGCCGCCATGGCCTGCTTCGTCTTCACCACCGCCGGGGAGATCGAGGTCCTGCACGAGATCGCCGCCGAAACCCACCGGGTGCTGCGCCCCGGCGGCCGGTTCGCCGTGCTGGACGCCAACCCGCGCACCACGGGCATCCGGTTCTCGACCTTCCGCAGCGGCGAGCCGGGCCGGGTCTACACCAAGGGCGAGCGGCGGCGGTCGCGCCTGGAGCGCCCGGCCGGAGGGGCGCCGCTGGAGCTCGTCGACCACCACTGGCCCTGCCAGACGTACCTCGACGTGCTCGGCAAGGCCGGGTTCACCGACCTCGACGTCCACGAGCCCGTGCTCACCCACCAGTCGGCGCTGCTCGGCGGTGATCCGGCGGAGGCGGGCCATCCGCCGTTCCTCGTGGTGTCCGGGGTCAAGCCGCGGACGTGACCGTCAGCTGTCGGAGTAGCTGAAGTCCCCCACGGTCCACGCACTGACGTCCGCGATGGCGACCCGGTACATGCCGCCGGTCTCGGGCATCCCCACCGTCCCCTGGAGGATCCGGGCGAGGTGGAAGTGGAGGTGGGTGGGGGGCGTGTCCCGCTGTCCCGCGGGGGCGAAGACGCCGGAGAACTCGGACAGCCTGGCCGAGTCCGTGAGGACCTCCGACACGCGCTGTCTCCACAGGCCTTCCGGGGCGAGCCGCCCGGTGATGACCACTCCCCCCGCGACGACGGTGAGGGACATCTGGTTGCTCCGCCCGGATTCCACGGTGGCGGCGACGTCGACGAGCAGCTCGTCAGGGATCGACATGGAAGCCGATTCTACGGGGGCGGGTCCCGGCGGCGGGGGTCCTCGGAGCGGCGCGGCCGGACCCGCCGCGCCCCCGACGGCCCGGAGGCGGGCCCGCGTCCGGGCCGCGCACGCGAATGACCCGTACGGCCGACCCCCGCTTGCCGCGCCCCATGCGCCGTCCGAGCGTGAGGTGATCGTCCGACGTACGGGAGGGCAACCTTGAGCAGCATCGACACACCGGCCGACGTCCCCAGGCCGCGGGCGGCCGCGACGCGGCCGGCGCCCACCACCCTCACCTGGGTGACCCTCGCCCTGATGACCACCGCGTCGGTGGCGAGCCTGCGAGCCGCGCCCACGATGGCCGTCTACGGCCTGGCCTGCGTGTTCCTCTACCTCGTCCCGGCGATCGTGTTCCTGCTGCCGACCGCCCTCGTCTCCGCGGAGCTGGCCTCCGGCTGGAACGGCGGCGTGTACCGCTGGGTCTCCGAGGGGCTCTCGAAACCGCTCGGATTCCTCGCCGTGTGGTGCCAGTTCGCGATGACGATCTTCTACTACCCGAGCCTGCTCGGGTTCGTCGCGTCGACCATCGCGTTCATCATCGATCCGGCCCTCGCCTCCAGCGGTCCGTACACCGCGATCGTCATCGTGGTCCTCTACTGGACGGGCGTCTGGGTCTCCTCGCGCGGCACCAAGGCACTGGCCGGGCTGGCCAGTTGGGGCCTGATCATCGGCACCCTGATCCCCGGCACCCTGCTGGTGGTCCTCGGCATGGTCTTCCTCGGCCAGGGCAACCCCTCCGCCGCCCCGATGACCGCGGACGCCCTGCTCCCGCAGTGGACGGGACTCGCCAGCCTCGTGCTGATCGTCAACAACTTCCTGTCGTACTCCGGCATGGAGATGAACGCCGTGCACGTCTCCTCGCTCAAGGACCCGGCGAAGGAGTACCCGAAGTCGATGTTCCTCGCGATGGGCCTGGTGCTGCTGATCTTCATCCTGCCGGCGCTCGCCATCAGCTGGGTCGTCCCCGCCGACCAGCTCAGCCTCACGGCCGGCGTGATGCAGGCGTTCGACGCCTTCTTCGAGTACTTCCACATCGGCTGGCTCACCCCGATCGCCGCCGTCGCCCTGGTCTCCGCCTCCCTCGGCGGCATGCTCACCTGGCTGGCCGGCCCCTCCAAGGGCCTCCTGGAGATCTCCCGCCAGGAGGGCTACCTGCCGCCGTTCCTGCAGAAGCTGAACAAGTACGGCGTCCAGCAGAACATCCTCGTCACCCAGGGCGTCGTCACCACGGTCATCGCCCTCGGGTACGCGCTGATCCCCAACGTCTCCAGCGTCTACTGGATCTTCTCGGTCATCACCACGCAGGTGTACCTGATCGTCTACCTGCTGATGTTCGCCGCGGCGATGCGCCTGCGGAAGACCCAGCCCGACCACCCCCGCGGCTACCGGGCCCCCGCGCTGGGCGTCCTGTGCGTCACCGGTCTGCTCGCCTCCCTGGCGGCGCTGTGCATCGGCTTCGTCCCCAGCTCCCAGTTCGGCAGCGGCAGCGTCTGGGCGTACATCGCCATCGTCGGCGGCGGCCTGGTCATCCTGGGCCTCCTGATCCCCTGGGCCTTCCTGAAGTTCCGCAAACCGAGCTGGCGCACCGCCGACGCCGGCGTCCCGAGCGAGGGAGACCGGGCATGAGTCCCACCCGCTTCGCCTCCGAGCACAAGTGGATCTACTGGGGCGCGATCGTGATCCTCGTCGGTCTCGTCATCACCGGCCTCATCCGCTACCAGGGCGTGACGACCAGCAACAAGAGCGCCGACAAGGCCAAGCAGCTCCAGGAGGAGCTGGTGCGGGCCGGATACCCCTCCCCCGACACCGACACCGTCGAGCAGCTGCTCGGCACCGACGGCGGGCCGGTCTGCGAGGACCCGGGCAGCGCCCTCAACACGGCGCTGTGGAAGATCCAGCAGGCCAACGGCGCCACGGGCCCCGGGATGCGGCCCGTCATCACCGACACCAAGGCCGTCGAGGTCGAGCGGATCATCCTCCAGGTCTACTGCCCGGACGAGCTGGAGGACTTCCAGGACTCGCTGGACGACCTCAAGACCGACGACACCGTCCGCCGGTGACGTACGCCGGTGACGTACGCCGGTGACGTACGCGGGGCCTGACCGGCCCCGCGCCGCCCGGCCCCGCGCCGCCCGGCCCCCGACGCCCTCCACGCCCTCCTCCGTGAACTGACGCGGCTCATGCCGCCGTCCGTCCGTGCGGGGGAGGGCGTGGGGGGCGTCGGGGGCGTCCACGGCCGTCGTCCGGGCGTCGCCGGAACCTTCCTGCGGCGGCCGGGGTGGGCGCCGGAACCCCCCTGCGGCGGCCGGGCCGAGTGCCGTGACCTGGGCGGCGGGCGGGGCGGTGGCGCCGATCCCGTACCGGTCGGCCGGCTGGTGGGCGCAAGCCCGACGGAGAGGACCCGGCGCCCACGGGACGTTCCAGGGCCCGTCCGGAACGTCCCGTCCGCCCGGAGGGCGCGGCGCACCCCGGCGGTCACGGGCAGCACGGCGCCGGTCCGCGAGCACGGGTTCTCGCCGTGCTCGCGGACCGGCGTCCGCGCCTCCGGAGCTACGAGGGCCGGCCCCCGGACGTCGTCTTCGGTGCCGGCTCCTCCGCCGGCTCCTCCGCCAGGAAGGCCACCACCGCGAGGACGAAGAGCAGGACGAGGACGACGCCCACGACGACCCAGGCGGTGGGGTAGGGCCAGAAGACGATGGCGGCCGCCGCCCCGGCGACGAGGATCCAGGTGATCCACGTGCGGTAGCGGCCGACGAACGGGCCCACCGGACCGAGACGCATGCCCGCGTGGTCGGCCGTGGAGCGGGTGGCGGTGAGGCCGGAGTGCCAGAGGCCGCGCACGAGGACGGCCGGGCGGCTCGGGCCGGAGAGCCAGGCGGCCAGGGCGAGCAGGATGCCGAGGGTCGCGTACACCCGGACCGAGGTGCGCAGGAAGCGGATCAGGGTGTCGTAGACGGAGCCGGCGGCGGCCGGGGAGACCTCGGCGGGCAGGGCGTTGAGATAGACCGTGCGGAAGACGGTGAGGGCGACGCCGAGGACGATCGCGGCGAAGGCGACGCCGAGGGCGGCGGCCACCAGGGTGCGGCGGCGGTGCACGGCCAGCAGCACACCGGCGACGACGAGCAGGACCGCGATCACCGGCAGCCAGACGCCCATCGCCTGGAGCAGCGCGAAGCCGGTCTTCACCTTGCCGATGTCGTCGGACTTGACCACCGTGAAGTCGGTGTGGATCTCGGGGATCTTGGCCGCGACGTCGAGCCCGGAGTCGACGAGGCGCTGTTTCACGCGGTCGATCACGGGCGCGAGGTCGATCGTGACCGTGTCCGTCTCGATCTTCACCGCGCCTTCGTCGTTGCCGGTCAGGGCGCGGTCGAGGGAGGTGTGGATCGCGCGGTTCGCGTCGGTCCAGATCGTCTGGAAGGCCGACGAGGCGACGACGTCCTGCGTCCGTTCGTGGACGAAGCTCTTGACCGCGCCCTCCAGGGAGCCGCCGAGCTTGCCGAGGGCCTTCGCCGCCAGGGGCCGCTGGTCGGGAGCGACGCCCTCCAGGAGGGACTCCAGGTCGATGTGCTCCATGACGGCGTTCGTCACCCGCGTGGCGACGGCCGCCTGGACGTCCGGGTCGTCGGCGAGCGGGGCGACGGTCTGCACGTACCGGTCGGTGTCCCCGACGATGTCCGAGGTCCAGGAGGCGACGATGCCCAGCGGGACGAGGACGCAGCCGATGACGATGAGCAGGGCGGCGAAGAAGGAGCGGACGCGGTGGTGGGGCGGTGGGGCCGCCGCCTTGTCCGCTTCCAGGGCGGCCACCCGGGCCCGGAGCACCGAGAGTTCGTCACCGCTGCCGCCGGCCGCTTCGCTCATGGCACCTACTCCTCAACAGGGGACAAGTCGTGATGATTCTCCGTAAAAGGTGTGTCACTGTCGCTCTGGGCGGTGCATGCGGGTGTACGCGATCATGCGGTCATGAAGCTGCGCTGTGCCGTACTCGACGACTACCAGGGCGTCGCCCTCGCCTCCGCCGACTGGAGCCCGCTCGCGGACCGCGTGGACGTCCGCGTGCTGCGCGAGCACCTGACGGACCGGGAGGAACTCGTCGCCGCCGTCCACGACTGCGAGATCCTCGTGGTGATGCGGGAGCGGACCCCGGTCGACGCGGAGCTCCTCGGCCGCCTCCCCCGGCTCCGGCTGATCGTCACCTCCGGCATGCGCAACGCCTCGATCGACGTCGCCGCGGCCCGCGCGCGCGGCGTGACGGTCTGCGGCACCGCCAGCAGCCCCGAACCGCCCACCGAACTGACCTGGGCGCTCCTCCTGGGCCTCGCGCGGCACGTACCGGCGGAGGCGCGGGCCGTGCGGGAGAACGGGCCCTGGCAGTCGACGGTCGGCGCGGACCTCGCGGGCCGTACGCTCGGCCTCGTCGGCCTCGGCAAGATCGGCGGCCGGGTGGCCCGGATCGGCCTCGCCTTCGGCATGGACGTGACCGCGTGGAGCCCGAACCTGACGGAGGAGCGGGCCGCCGAGCACGGCGTACGGCTCGCGAAGGACCGGCGGGACCTGCTCGCGGGCAGCGACTTCGTCTCCCTGCACCTGGTGCTCTCCGACCGCACCCGAGGCCTGATCGGGGAGCCCGAGCTGCGGGCGATGCGCCCCTCCGCGTACCTCGTCAACACCTCCCGTGCGGGTCTCGTCGACGGCGACGCGCTGCTGCGGGCGCTGCGGGAGGGGTGGATCGCGGGGGCGGGCCTGGACGTGTACGAGACGGAGCCGCTGCCCGGCGACGACCCGCTCAGAGCCCTCCCGAACGTCCTCGCGCTGCCCCATCTGGGCTACGTGACGGAGGGCAACTACGCTCGCTACTTCGGCGAGGCGGTCGAGGACGTCGAGGCGTTCCTGACGGGGACCCCGGTCCGGGAACTGGGCTGACGCCGGTCTCCGGCACGGGACGACTCCCGGGGCACCGGCGTCTCCGTCACGCCGCCCGACCATCCCAGGCTCGTGCGCGCCAGGTTCAGGAACTCCTCCTCCGTCAGGCCCAGCTCCCGGGCCTCCGCAGCCGCTTCCCGCAGGCGGGAGACCAGGCGGGCGCGGTCCGGGGCGGTGGCGCCCGGGACGATCAGGGCGCCGCGGCCCCGGCGGAGTTCGATCAGGCCCTCCTCGCGGAGCCGCTGGTAGCCGCGGAGCACGGTGTGGACGTTGACGCCGAGGGAGTCGGCGAGTTCCCGGGCGGCCGGGAGCCGCTCGCCGGGGGCGGCGGAGCCGTCGGCGAGGGCGCCCCGGACGCAGGCGGCGATCTGGTCGCCGAGGGGCACGGCGGAGGCCGGGTCGACACGGAAGAGCACGGTCAGACCTTCCCATGCCGTTCGGCGAGGGTGTTGAGGAGGGCGGCGGCGGTCCGCGCGTCGGGAACGGTGACGGCGAACTCGCGCCCGCCGGACCGCCGTACGACGAGCGCCTCGCCGGACCGCAGCACCACGCCCGTGCGGTGGGCCCGGACCCGGTAGCCCCAGCCGCCGAAGTCGCCCATGGCGTCGAGGTCCCGGACGCCGGCCTCCGCGACCTCGTCGAGCGGGACCCGGATGCGGGGCCGGGCGGCGAGGGCGGGGCGGACGGTGAGGCCGCGGCGGTCGACGGTGACCCGGACGCGGGCCAGGGCGAGTCCGGGCACGCCGACGACGAGGCCGAGCAGTCCGAGCAGGGCGCCCGGCCAGGGCGCGAGGAGCAGGACGGCCGGTGCGGCGACGAGGGCGAGCACCGCGAGGGCGGTGAGCGGCCGGGAGCCGGTGGAGCGGGTCCAGCCGGCGACCTCGCTCGCGCCGAGCGGGAGCCGGGGCACGGAGGCGGTGGGCGCCTCGGCGGGTGCCGGCGGGACGAGCCGGGTCAGGGCGAGGCCGGCGGCGGCGAAGAGGGCCGCGACGGCCGCCGCGAGGGTGAGGTTCGCGAGGGGCGAGGAGACCAGGGCCGCGTCGCCCGCGTCGAGGTTGTCCCGGACCAGGAGGACGAGGAGCGCGCCGGTGAAGCCGGCGGTCGCCCAGGCGCCCCACAGGGCGGTGCGGCGGACGAGGAGCGTCCAGCCGGCCCCGAGGCCGAGCAGCAGGGCCGTACTGATCACGGTGAACGCGGCGCGGCCGGTGAAGCCGTCGGCGCGGCCTCCGCCGCCGAAGTGGGTGGCGAGGGGGTCGGGGAGCCGGTCGTACCCGAGGGCGAGGACCAGCAGATGGGCGGTGAGCGCGAGGGCGAAGGGCAGCGCGGCGAGCGCGCGGAGACGAGGCGTGGCAGCACGGTTCATGAAAACCTCCCTTGTTCGCACTCTACTAGAACAATGCGGATTGACGGAGAGGATCTTCGAGATGCGGGGCGTGCGAACCGGCTGTTCACTGGGTCAAACGCAGACGAATGGGGAGATCTTCATGCGCCGCCGGTCCGTCACCCTTGCCGCCTTCACCGCGTTCACCGCCCTCACCGCCGGGCTCGTCACCGGCTGCGGCGACGACGACGAGCCGGACCCGCTGCGCGCCCAGCAGTGGGGCATCGACGCGCTGAAGCTGCCGGACGCCTGGAAGACGTCCACGGGCCAGGACACCGTCATCGCGGTCGTCGACACCGGCGTCGACCTCGACCACCCCGACCTCAAGGGCCGGCTCGTCGCCGGATACGACTTCGTGGACGGCGACGACCAGCCGAAGGACCTCAACGGGCACGGCACCCACGTCTCCGGCATCGCCGCCGCCCACACCGGCAACGGCATCGGGGGCGCGGGCGGGGCCGGCGGCGCCAAGATCATGCCGGTCCGGGTGCTCGGCGCCGACGGCAGCGGCAGCAACGAGAACATCACCAAGGGGATCGTCTGGGCCGCCGACCACGGCGCCGACGTCATCAACCTCTCCCTCGGCGAGTCCGGGCTGATGGCCCGGCTCCTCAAGGGCGGTGTCCTCAACCAGGCCATCACGCACGCCAACGGCAAGGGCGCGGTCGTCGTCGCCGCCGCGGGCAACGACTCCACCGCGCTCCAGCCGTACAAGGTCGACACCCCGGTCCTGGTGGTCAACGCCGCCGACGAGAGCGGACGGCCGGCCTCCTTCACCAACTTCGGCGCGCGGAACGCCGTCTCGGCCCCGGGCGTGGACATCCTCTCGACGCTCCCGACGTACACGACGAAGGAGACCCTGAAGAACGGCTCGGGGTACGGGAAGCTGTCCGGCACCTCGATGGCCTCGCCGTACGTCTCCGCCGTGGCCGCGCTCCTGCACCACCAGGGCCTGGCCCCGGCCGCGATCATGCAGACGATCCGCGACACGGCCGCGAACCCGGGGCAGCTGCTCAAACTGGGCCTGGGGAACGTCGACGCGGCGGCGGCCGTGAACTCCGCCGCCGCGAAGACCGCCGCCGCCCGGAAGTAGCGGAATCAGGCCAGCGCCGCCCGCAGCGCCTCGGCGAACTCCGCCGGGGCGCCCTGCTGTCCGAACTCGCCGCCCAGGAAGCCGCCGTGGTGGCTCGGGAAGACGGCGAGCGGGGTGCCGAGCCCCTCGGCGACGCCGACCGCGGCGCGCGCGGCGAACGTGCCCTCGGACTCCTTGCCCGCGGCGATCACGATCCGGGTCGGCGCGGCGCGCAGCGCGGTGAAGTCGGGCCGGTAGGACGTGCAGCCGCGCATGTTCTGCCCGAGCAGCGGGTCGCCGCGCGAACCGTCGTCCTCGGCCGGCAGGCCGAACGCGGCCGGGGCGGGGGCGGGCTCCTCCGCCCAGTCCGCCGGGATCTCGCCCTGCCGCATCGTCAGCGCGAGGAACTTCGCCATCGCGGGGCCCCAGCCCTCCCGCAGATAGGTCGCGTGGACGTCCGCGCACATCCCGAGCGCCGCCTCCCGGTCCGGGACGACCTGCGCCGTCGGCGGCTCGTGCGCGACGAGCGTGTGCACCAGGTCGCCGCGGCCTGCCACCAGGGCCAGGGCGTTGACCGCGCCGCCGCTGCTCGCGAAGACGTCGACCGGTCCGGCGCCGAGCGCCTCGATCAGCCGGGCCAGGTCGTTGGCGTGCTCCTCGGGCCGGGTCTCCGCGGCGCCGTCGGTGCGCTCGCTGCGGGCCACCCCGCGCGGGTCGTACGTCACGACGGTCCGGTCGGCGAAGTGGGAGGCGAGGGTGGTGAAGCCGCCGGCGTCCATGGGGGAACCGATCAGCAGCAGGGGCCGCTCGTCGGTCCCGGTGCCGGGGCGCACGTCGTAGCGCAGGGTCGCGCCGACGGTGTCCAGGGTGCGGGTGTCGGTCTCGGCCATGGTGATCTCCTCGGTGGTGGGCCTGTCAGGGGGTGGACCCCCGGCCCCACCGGAACTCATCGGCCGCGACGCGACGATCGCGGCTCACCGGTCCCGCGGAGACGACCTACACGTCCTACTCGCCGCACTCATGGTCGGCAGCGTCCACCACGACCCGGTCCAGGAGGCCCCGCAGCACGGCCTGTTCGGCCTCGGTCAGGTCGCCGAAGAGCTGGCGCTCCGCCTCGCTGACGGCCGCGTCGACCCGTCCCAGGGCGGCCGCGCCGGCCTCGGTGATCTCCACGATGTGACGGCGCCGGTCGGCGGGGTCGCGCCGTCGCTCGGCGAGCCCGTCCGCCTCCAACTCGTTGAGGATCGAGACCAGTTGGCTGGGGTCCACCTCCATCGCCGCGGCCAGGTCCCGCTGGCTCATCGCCCCGGGCGCGAGCTGCATCAGCGTCATCGCGTTCCTCGGGTGCAGTCCCGCGACGCCCAGGGCGGCACGGATGCGCGCGCCGGTGAGCTCGCCGCGGAAGGAGAGGAGGAAACCGAGGCGGTCGGACGGGAGAGCTGCCATGCACCCACCGTAACAGCGGCTCCATTGTGGAGCGAGGACAATCGTTGATATCGTTCAACGATTGAGCCACTCGGACCATTGGAGCCTCCCCATGTTCATCGGCTATGCCGTCGTCGCCGCACTGCTCGCCTTCGCGCTCTCCGCCTCCGCCGTCATGACCTTCACCCGCAACCCGCAGATCGTGGGCAACATGACCAAGCTGGACGTGCCGGAGTCCTGGCTGCCCTGGCTCGCGACCGCGAAGGCGGCCGGCGCGATCGGCCTGCTGGCGGGGCTCGCCGTGCCGGCGATCGGCGGGGCGGCGGCGGTCGGCGTGATCCTCTACTTCGCCGGCGCCGTGATCACCCACCTGCGGGCGAAGGACTACGCGATGGCGCCGGCCGTGGTCCTCACCGTGCTCCCCGTGGCCGCGCTGCTGCTGCGCGTCGCGTCGGCCTGAACCCGGCCCCGAAATCGCGAGACGGAACGTCTTGCGAAGGGGGCGGGGGCGGCGTACCTTCATGCAAGCGAGACGAGACGTCTCGTATCGCTGCTGGGTCCTTGTCCCCGAGGTCAGGAGGTCGCCCTTGTTCCGTGCCCTGTTCACCGACGTCACCAAGCGCTACGACGACCGGTACGTACAGCACCGGACCGTGCTCGACCGGGTCTCCCTCACCGTCCGCCCCGGCGAACGCCTCGGCGTCGTCGGCGACAACGGCTCCGGGAAGTCCACCCTCCTCCGGCTCCTCGCCGGCCAGGAGACCCCCGACGCCGGCACCGTGACCGTCGACGCCCCCGGCGGCCTCGGCCACCTCGCCCAGACCCTCGGCCTCCCCGCGGACGCGACCGTCGGCGACGCCGTCGACCACGCGCTCGCCGACGTCCGGGACCTGGAGCGGGCGATCCGTACGGCCGAGACGGAGCTGGCCGCCACCGGCGACCTCGACGGATACGCCCGACTGCTCGCCGCCTACGAGGCGCGGGGCGGAGCCGGGGCCGACCGGCGCGTCGAGACGGTCCTCCGGCGGCTCGGCGAGCCCGGCCCGCTCGACCGCGCCCGGCCGCTCGGGACCCTCTCCGGCGGTCAGCGCTCACGGCTCGCCCTGGCCGCCGTCCTCGCCGCCGAACCCGAACTGCTGCTGCTCGACGAACCCACCAACGACCTCGACGACGAGGCCGTCGCCTGGCTGGAGGACCGGCTGCGCGCCCACCGGGGCACGGTCGTCGCCGTCTCCCACGACCGGGCCTTCCTCGACCGGGTCGCCACCGGCGTCCTGGAGGTCGACGAGGACCGCCACACCGTGCGCCGGTACGGCGACGGCTACCCCGGCTACCTCGCCGGACGCGCCGCCGAACGGGCCCGCAGACAGCGGGAGCACGAGGAGTGGAAGGCCGAGACCGCCCGCCACCGGACGCTCGCCGACACCCACATCGACCGCTTCTCCGCGATCCCCCGCAAGGCCCCGGCCGCGTTCAGCGGGGCCGGCGCCTTCCGGGCCCGGTCACGCGCGCACGGCGCGATGAGCAGGATCCGGGCCGCCCGCGAGCGGCTCGCCCGACTCACCGACCACCCCGTGCCCGCACCCCCGGAAGCCCTCCGCTTCCACGCGGCGATCGACGGCGAGGGCGCGCCCGTCGACCTCGCCGGCATCCGCGTGGACGGCCGGCTCCGGCTCGACGCCCTGCACCTCGACGCGGGCGAGCGGCTCCTGGTCACCGGGCCGAACGGCGCCGGGAAGAGCACCCTCCTGAAGGTGCTCGCGGGCGAACTCGTCCCGGACGCGGGCACGGTGAAGGCGCCCGCCCGGGTGGGCATGCTCCGTCAGGAGACGGCCCCGCCCACCGACCCCCGTACGGTGAGCGAGGCCTTCGGAGCGGACCGCACGGACGAGCTGCTCGCCCTGGGTCTCTTCTCCGCCGGGGACCTGAAGACCCCGGTCCGGTACCTGTCGACAGGACAGCGCCGGAAACTCGAACTGGCACGCCTCGTCACCGAACCGGCCGATCTGCTCCTCCTCGACGAGCCGACCAACCACCTGGCCCCCGGTCTGGTGGAGGAGATGGAGGCCGCGCTCGCCCGGTACCGGGGCACGCTGATCGTGGTCAGCCACGACCGGCGACTGCGGGAGGGGTACCGGGGCCGGTCCCTGGCACTGGAACCGGCCCTCGTGAAGGCCTGTTCCCCGGACGGGAACCGGCCCTCGTCGGACGCCTAGTCCTCGTCCTCGGGGCCTTCGAGGTCGCCCTCCGTCTCCAGGAACACCTGGCGCAGGGCCGCCAGGGTCTCCGGGTCCGGCTTCTCCCACATGCCGCGCGACTCGGCTTCCAGGAGCCGCTCGGCGATGCCGTGCAGGGCCCACGGGTTGGCCTCCTTCAGGAAGGCCTGGTTCGTCTCGTCGAGGACGTACTCCTGCGTCAGCTTGTCGTACATCCAGTCGGCGACGACACCCGTCGTCGCGTCGTACCCGAAGAGGTAGTCGACGGTCGCCGCCAGCTCGAACGCGCCCTTGTAGCCGTGGCGGCGCATCGCCTCGATCCAGCGCGGGTTGACGACGCGGGCCCGGAAGACCCGGGAGGTCTCCTCGACGAGCGTGCGGGTGCGGACGGTCTCCGGGCGGGTCGAGTCGCCGATGTACGCCTCCGGGGCCGTGCCCGTGAGCGCGCGGACGGTCGCGACCATGCCGCCGTGGTACTGGAAGTAGTCGTCCGAGTCGGCGATGTCGTGCTCGCGGGTGTCCGTGTTCTTCGCGGCCACCGCGATCCGCTTGTACGCGGTCTCCATCTCGGCGCGCGCCGGGCGGCCTTCGAGCCCCCGCCCGTACGCGTACCCGCCCCACACCGTGTACACCTCGGCCAGGTCGGCGTCCGTGCGCCAGTCCCGCGAGTCGATCAGCTGGAGGATGCCCGCGCCGTACGTGCCGGGGCGCGAGCCGAAGATACGGGTGGTGGCGCGCCGCTCGTCGCCGTGCTCGGCGAGGTCGGCCTGCGCGTGCGCCCGGACGTGGTTGTCCTCGGCGGACTCGCCCTCCAGGCCCGCCACGAGCCGCACGGCGTCATCGAGGAGCCCGATGACGTGCGGGAACGCGTCCCGGAAGAAGCCCGAGATGCGCAGCGTCACGTCGACGCGCGGACGGCCGAGCTCGGCGAGCGGGATCGCCTCCAGGCCGTTCACCCGGCGCGAGGCCTCGTCCCACAGCGGACGGACGCCGAGCAGCGCGAGCGCCTCGGCGACGTCGTCGCCGGCCGTGCGCATCGCGCTCGTGCCCCACAGGGAGAGACCGACCGAGGTCGGCCACGCGCCGTTGTCGTCGCGGTAGCGCGTGAGCAGCGAGTCGGCGAGCGCCTGGCCGGTCTCCCAGGCCAGCCGGGACGGCACGGCCTTCGGGTCGACGGAGTAGAAGTTGCGGCCGGTCGGCAGGACGTTGACCAGGCCCCGGAGCGGGGAGCCGGACGGGCCCGCCGGGACGAAGCCGCCGTTCAGGGCGTGCACGGCGTGCGCCAGCTCGTCGGTGGTGGCGGCGAGGCGCGGCACGACCTGCTCGCAGGCGAAGCGCAGCACGGCCTGGACCTCGGAGCCGTACGCGGCGGCGACCGCCGGGACCGCGTCCGCGGACCAGCCCGCCTCCTCCATCGCCTCGACCAGCTCGCGGGCCTTCGCCTCCGCCTCGTCGGCGGTGGTGCGGGTCGCCGCCGACTCGTCCAGGCCGAGGGCCTCGCGCAGACCGGGCAGCGCCTGCGTGCCGCCCCAGATCTGGCGGGCGCGCAGGATGGACAGGACCAGGTTGACCCGGGCCTCGCCCTCCGGGGCGCCGCCGAGGACGTGCAGCCCGTCGCGGATCTGGGCGTCCTTGACCTCGCACAGCCAGCCGTCGACGTGCAGCAGGAAGTCGTCGAAGCCGTCGTCCTCCGGGCGCTCCTCCAGACCGAGGTCGTGGTCGAGCTTGGCGGCCTGGATCAGGGTCCAGATCTGGGCGCGGATCGCGGGCAGCTTCGCCGGGTCCATGGAGGAGATCTGCGCGTACTCGTCGAGCAGCTGCTCCAGGCGCGCGATGTCGCCGTACGAGTCGGCGCGGGCCATCGGCGGCACCAGGTGGTCGACCAGGGTCGCGTGGACGCGCCGCTTGGCCTGGGTGCCCTCGCCCGGGTCGTTGACCAGGAACGGGTAGATCAGCGGGATGTCGCCAAGGGCCGCGTCGGGGCCGCAGGCGGCGGACAGGCCGGCGTTCTTGCCGGGCAGCCACTCCAGGTTGCCGTGCTTGCCCAGGTGGACCATGGCGTCGGCGCCGAAGCCGCCGTCCTCGGCGCGTGCGGCGATCCAGCGGTAGGCGGCCAGGTAGTGGTGGGACGGCGGGAGATCGGGGTCGTGGTAGATCGCGATCGGGTTCTCGCCGAAGCCGCGCGGCGGCTGGATGAGGACCAGCAGGTTCCCGCGCCGCAGGGCGGCGAGGACGATGTCGCCCTCCGGGTTGCGGGACCGGTCGAGGAACATCTCGCCGGGCGCCGGGCCCCAGTGCTCCTCGACCTGCTCGCGGAGCTCGGCGGGCAGCGTCGCGTACCAGCGCTTGTAGTCGGCGGCCGGGATGCGGACCGGGTTCTTCGCGAGCTGCTCCTCGGTCAGCCAGTCCTGGTCGTGGCCGCCGGCCTCGATGAGGGCGTAGATCAGCTCGTCGCCGTCTCCGGAGACGACACCGGGGAGGTCGTCGGCGGGCCCGAAGTCGTACCCCTCCGCCATGAGCCGGCGCAGCAGCGAGACGGCGGAGGCGGGGGTGTCGAGACCGACCGCGTTGCCGATGCGGGAGTGCTTCGTCGGGTACGCGGAGAGGACGAGCGCCAGCCGCTTCTCGGCGTTCGGGATGTGGCGGAGCCGGGCGTGCCGGACGGCGATCCCGGCGACGCGGGCCGCGCGCTCGGCGTCGGCGACGTACGCGGGCAGACCGTCGGCGTCGATCTCCTTGAAGGAGAACGGGACGGTGATGAGGCGGCCGTCGAACTCCGGCACGGCGACCTGGCTCGCGGCGTCCAGCGGGGACAGGCCCTCGTCGTTCTCCTCCCACGCGGACCGGGAGCCGGTCAGGCACAGGGCCTGGAGGATCGGCACGTCGAGCGCGGCGAGCGCACCCGCGTCCCAGGCCTCCTCGTCGCCGCCGGCCTGCGCCTCGGCCGGCTTGGTGCCGCCCGCCGCGAGGACGGTGGTGACGATCGCGTCGGCCGTGCGCAGCGTCTCGACGAGCTCCGCCTCGGGCGCCCGCAGGGACGCCACGTACAGCGGGAGGGCCCGCGCGCCCGCGTCCTCGACCGCCCGGCACAGGGCGTCGACGAAGGCGGTGTTCCCGCTCATGTGGTGGGCGCGGTAGTACAGCACGGCGACGGTCGGGCCGTCGGTGTCCTTCGCGGTCCGCTCCAGCGGGCCCCAGGTGGGCGCGGCGGCCGGGGCCTCGAAGCCGTGGCCGGTGAGCAGGACCGTGTCGGAGAGGAAGCGGGCCAGCTGCTCCAGGTTGGCCGGGCCGCCGTGCGCCAGATAGGCGTGCGCCTCGGTGGCGACGCCGACCGGGACGGTGGAGGCCTCCATCAGCTGGGCGTCGGGGGCCTGTTCGCCGCTGAGCACGACGACCGGCTTCCCGGCGGCCAGGATCGTGTCCAGGCCCTCCTGCCAGGAGCGGACGCCGCCGAGGAGCCGGACGACGACCAGGTCGACGCCGTCGAGCAGGGCCGGGAGGTCGGCGAGGGGGAGCCGGGAGGGATTGGCGAAGCGGTACTCCACCGGCCCTCCGGCCGCGCGGGCGCTGAGCAGGTCGGTGTCGGAGTGCGACAGCAGCAGGAGCATGGCGAGCTCAGGCCTTCCTCGGGGTTGTCCGCGCCCCGGGTGGTCAGATGGACGACGGGAGTTCCTGACTCACCCGCGGGTGCGGGCTCACAGTGGCGGGACCGCGCCGGATTCTCACCGGGCTTCCTCCCCGGGGTCCTGGGACCCCATGCCGATCTGCATCCTAGATCGTGACGTCGGCGGGCCCCAGGGAGCGGCGGGGTCGACCGGATCACACCCGGTGGCCGGGCGGTTCCCCGTGGGTATGCTCGCCGCCATGCCGCCCACCCCGCCCCCGACGCCCGCACCGGGCGACGTTCGCGTACGGGACCGTGGCGACGCCTGCCCCGGGGCGCTGCGCCTGCACCCCGCCGACGACGGACGCCTGGCCCGACTGCGCCTGCCCGCAGGACGCCTGACGCCCCCTCAGGCCGAGGTCCTCGCCCGAGCGGCCGAGACGCTCGGCGACGGGCGCATCAGCATCACCTCGCGCGGCAACGCCGAGCTGCGCGGCCTCTCCGAGGACTGCGGGGCGGACCTCGCGTCCCTGCTGGCCGGGGCGGGCCTGCTGCCCTCCCCCACCCACGAGCGCGTCCGCAACATCGTGGCCTCGCCCGGGGCGGGACTCGACGGACTCGGGCACGCCGACGTGCAGTTGTGGGCCCGCGACCTGGACGCGGCCCTGTGCGCCGAGCCGCGGGCGGCGTCCCTTTCGGGACGGTTCCTGTTCGTCCTGGACGACGGGCGCGGGGACGTCGCCGGGCTCGGCGGCGATGTGAGCTTGATCGCAGGACGGAACGGATCCGTCCGGCTGCTCCTCGGCTCCCGGGCCTTCCTCCTCGCCGCAGCCGACGCCGTCAGGGCCGCCCTCGCCGCCGCCCTCGCGTTCCTGAACGCGAGCGAGGCCGCCGGGACCGGGGCCTGGCGCCCGCACGAGCTGCCCGAGACGCACGTGCCCGACTGGGCCGGGGCGCTCGCGGAGGCCGGCATCACGGCGGAGCCCGTACCCGTACCCGCGCTCGCCGTGTCCCCGCCGCCCGCGCCGGGGCCGCTCGGCGACCGCGCCCTGCACGTCCTCGCCCCGCTCGGCCGGCTCACCGCCGCCCAGCTGCGGGCCCTGACCGACGGAGCCGGCGAACTCCGGCTCACCCCGTGGCGCGGGGTGGTCGCGGTGACGGCCCCCGGGGCGCTCCCGGCCCTGGAGGCCCACGGCCTGATCACCCGCGCCGACGCGCCCGGCGCCCGGGTCACCGCCTGCACCGGACGCCCCGGCTGCGCCAAGTCCCTCGCGGACGTCCGGGCGGACGCCCTCGCCGCGCCCCCGGGCCCGCTGCCCGTGCACTTCTCCGGCTGCGCGCGCCGCTGCGGCCACCCGCGCGGCACCTGGGTCGACGTCCTCGCCACCGGCGACGACAGCTACCTGGTGGACGGCGTCCCCACCTCCCGTACCGCCCTGCCCGAAGCAGTGACCAAGGCCCGCACGACGAGATGAGCGAGAGCACCAGGATGTTCGACTACGAGAAGGACGGGACGGAGATCTACCGCCGGTCCTTTGCCACGATCCGCGCCGAGGCGGACCTCGCGGACCTGCCCGCCGACGTCGCCCAGGTGGCGGTCCGGATGATCCACGCCTGCGGCATGACCGACCTCGTGCAGGACATCGCGTACTCCCCCCGGGTCGTCGCGAACGCCCGCGCCGCCCTCCAGGCCGGCGCGCCCATCCTCTGCGACGCCCAGATGGTCGCCAGCGGCGTCACCCGCAAGCGGCTGCCCGCCGACAACGAGGTCCTCTGCGCCCTGTCCGACCCGGCCGTCCCCGGTCTCGCCGCCGAACTCGGCACCACCCGCTCCGCCGCCGCCCTCGAACTGTGGCGCGACCGCCTCGAAGGGTCCGTCGTCGCCATCGGCAACGCGCCGACCGCCCTCTTCCACCTCCTGGAGATGATCGCGAAGGGCGCCGGGAAGCCGGCCGCCGTCCTCGGCATCCCCGTCGGCTTCATCGGCGCCGCCGAGTCCAAGGACGCCCTGGCCGAGAACACCCTCGGCCTCGACTACCTGGTCGTGCGGGGCCGGCGCGGCGGCAGCGCGATGACGGCCGCCGCGCTCAACGCCCTCGCCCACGAAGCGGAGATCCAGGCATGACGACCGTGACCGGAAAGCTGTACGGGGTCGGCCTCGGCCCCGGCGACCCGAACCTGATGACCGTCGCCGCCGTCAGGGCCATCGCCTCGGCCGACGTCATCGCCTACCACTCGGCCCGCCACGGCCGGTCCATAGCCCGCTCCATCGCCGCCGAGCACATCCGCGAGAACCACGTCGAGGAGCGGCTGATGTACCCGCTCACGGTGGAGACCACGGACCACCCGGGCGGCTACCGGGGCGCGCTGAACGACTTCTACGAGGAGGCCTCGGCCCGCCTCGCCGCCCACCTCGACGCCGGCCGCACCGTCGCCGTGCTCGCCGAGGGCGACCCGCTCTTCTACGGCTCGTACCAGCACATGCACAAGCGGCTCGCCGACCGCTACGACACCACCGTCATCCCCGGCGTGACCTCGGTCAGCGCCGCCGCCGCCCGGCTCGGCGAGCCGCTGTGCGAGGCGGAGGAGGTCCTCACGATCATCCCCGGCACGCTGCCGGAGGACGAGCTGACGGCCCGCCTCGCGGGCACCGACTCGGCGGTCGTGATGAAGCTCGGCCGCACCTTCCCGACCGTGCGGCGGGCGCTGGAGCGGGCGGGCCGCCTGGAGGACGCGCGGTACGTGGAGCGCGCGTTCATGACGGGCGAGCGCACGGAGAGGCTCAGTGACGTGGACCCGTCCTCGGTGCCGTACTTCTCCGTCGCCGTCCTGCCCTCCCGCGTCGACCAGGAGCCCCCCGTACGGGAGACGGGCGAGGTCACCGTCGTCGGCACCGGCCCCGCCGGGGCGCCCTGGCTCACCCCCGAGTCGCGCGGCGCCCTCGTCAACGCCGACGTCCTCGTCGGCTACACGACGTACCTCGACCGCGTCCCGGTCCTCCGCCCCGGGCAGATCCGCCACGGCTCCGACAACAAGGTGGAGTCCGAGCGCGCCGAGTTCGCCCTCGACCTCGCGCGGCGCGGGCACAGGGTGGCGGTCGTCTCCGGCGGCGACCCGGGCGTCTTCGCCATGGCGACCGCCGTCCTGGAGGTCGCCTGCGAACCGGCCTACGCGGACGTGCCCGTACGGGTCCTGCCCGGGGTGACCGCGGCGAACGCGGCCGCCGCCGCCGCGGGCGCCCCCCTCGGCCACGACTACGCGACGATCTCCCTCTCCGACCGCCTCAAGCCCTGGGACGTCATCGAGGCCAGGCTCCGCGCGGCGGCGGCCGCCGACCTGGTCATCGCCCTCTACAACCCGGGCTCCAGGTCCCGCACGCACCAGGTGGCCGCCGCCCGCGACCTCCTCCTGGAACTCCGCGCTCCGGAGACGCCGGTGGTCGTCGCCCGCGACGTCGGCGGCCCGGAACAGTCGGTCCGGATCCTCACCCTGAAGACCCTGGACCCCTCCGAGGTCGACATGCGCACCCTCCTGCTGATCGGCTCCTCGCAGACCCGCACGGCCGAACGGGGCGACGGCCGCACGATCACGTGGACCCCTCGGCGCTACGGCTGAGATCCGAGGTGGGGGCGGGGACAACCCTGCCCCCACCTCGTGAGTCACACAGGCGTTCCCCCGTTTCACCTGCCTCACATCCGGTCCGGAAAGGGCCCCTTCCTGTGCTGACTCGTCACCGGCTGAGCGCGCTGGCCACCACGGCCGCCCTCGCCGCCTCCAGCGGTCTGCTGACCGCCGGCCCGGCCTCAGCGGCCGTCACCTGCGCGTCCCCGGTGTGGAAGGCGGAGTACTTCGCCAACACCACCCTCACCGGCACGCCGAAGCTCACCACCTGCGACCTCGCGATCTCCGAGAACTACGGCCTCGGCGACCCGCCCGGCGTCACGCTGCCGAAGGACAACTTCTCCGTCCGCTGGTCCGTCACCCGGGACTTCGGCTCCGGCGGCCCGTTCACCTTCACCGCCGAGGCGCAGGACGGCATCCGCGTCACCCTCGACGGCGTCCGCAGGATCGACCTGTGGAAGAACGTCTCCACCACCCAGAGGAAGACGGTCGGCCTCGCCGTCCCCGCCGGCCGGCACACCCTCGTCGTGTCCTACGCGACGTGGACGGGCGCGGCGAACGTGAAGTTCGGCTACGCGCCCGTCACCTCGGCGACCTACGACAAGGTCCGCCCGCTGGCACCGGCCGGCGCCTCCGTCGCGTACGACCGCACGCTCGGCAGGGCCACCCTGAAGTGGGCCGCCAACAAGGAGATGGACCTCGCCGGCTACCGCGTCTACCGGCGCCTCGGCACCTCCGCCGCCTGGGCCAGGGTCAGCAGCGCCACCGCCGCGGTCACGACCACCTCGTTCGTGAACTCCCCGCCGCCCACCGGCCAGACGTACCTGTACGAGCTCCGCGCCGTCGACCGGGCCGGCAACGAGTCGCCCGGCGGCGCCGACCTGACCGTGCTGTCCGTGGACAGGACCCCGACCGCCGCCCCCGCCGGCGTCACCGCGACCGACGGCGACGGCGGCGTCGTCCTCGCGTGGCAGCCCGTCGCGGGCGCCGCGACGTACACCGTGCACCGGCAGCGCACCGGCACCGCCGACCCCGTCGCGCAGGTCGCGTCCGGCGTCACCGCCGCCACCTGGAAGGACACCACCGCCGCCGAGCGGACGGGCTACACCTACTGGGTCTCGGCCGTCGACGCCGCCGGCAACACCTCGCCCCGCACCGCCGTCACGACCACGCGCGGCGACCACGCGCCGGGGGCGCCCACGGGCCTGACGGTGGTGGACAGCTCCAACGCGGTACGGCAGCACACCCTGCGCTGGACCGCTCCCGCGGACACCGACGTGGTCTCGTACAGGATCTACCGCAACGGCGGCAGCAGCCCCCTCGGCACCGCCACCGGAACCGCCTACACCGACATGCACGCCGTCTGGCACGGCACGACCTACCGGTACACGGTGACGGCGGTCGACCGGGCAGGCCACGAGTCCCCCGCCTCCGCCGAGGCGGTCATCACGACCGAGGGCGACCTGGTCGCCCCGGCCCCCGTCACCGGCGTCCGGGCCACGCCCCGGGAAGACGGCGTGCTGGTCGAGTGGGACGCGAGCACGGAGCCCGACCTCAAGCGGTACGAGGTCTTCCGGGCCGAGCCGTACGACGACGGCGACGGCGGCGTCGTCTGGCTCGCGCACCGCGTCGAGTACCTCTCCAAGGACGCCACCTCGTTCCTGCATCCGGCCGTGCCGGACGGCGAGACCGTGATGTACGGCGTGATCGCCGTGGACCGGTGGGAGAACCTGCTCGACGTGACGGACCCGGGCCTGGACTGGGCCGAGGTCACCGAGCTCGGGACGCCCCCGGCCGAGTAGCCGCCCAGGCGGCGGCCTCCTCCGGGGAGGTCGCCGTCGTCACGCCGTCCGGGACCGGGGGACGGCGGACCAGCACGACCGGGACGCCCGCCTCGCGGGCCGCCGTCAGCTTGGGGGCGGTCGCCGCGCCGCCGCTGTCCTTCGTCACCACGACGTCGATCCGGTGCCGGGCCAGGAGCTCCCGCTCGCCCTCCAGGGTGAAGGGACCCCGGTCCAGCAGGAGCTCGGTGCGGGCCGGCGCCGCGGTGTCCGGGGCGTCCACCGAGCGGACCAGGAACCACTGCGGGCAGGCCTCGAAGGCCGCCAGGCCCATGCGGCCCGTCGTCAGGAACACCCGGTCGCCGAGACCGTCCAGGCTCCGGGCGGCCTCCTCCAGGGACGCCACCGACCGCCAGTCGTCGCCGTCCACCGGGACCCAGCCGGGACGGCGCAGCGCCAGCAGGGGAACATGGGCGGTGGCGGCCGCCCGGGCCGCGTTGAAGCTGATCCGCTCGGCGAAGGGATGGGTGGCGTCGATGACCGCGTCCACGGCGTGCTCCCGCAGCCACGCGGCGAGCCCCTCCGGTCCGCCGAAGCCGCCGATCCGGACCTCCCCGACGGGCAGCCGCGGGCTCGCCACCCGCCCCGCGAGGGAGCTGGTGACCCGGGCCCGGCCGTGCAGCAGTCCGGCGAGGGCGCGGGCCTCGGTGGTCCCGCCGAGAATGAGTACGTGCACAGGAGCCTCTTCGTGACTTCAGGCGGCGGGCGTGAGGCCCAACTCAAGCACACCGGCCTCCGCCCGGGCTGGACGACCGGTGCCTGCGCGACGGCGGCCACCACCGCCGCGTACACCGCGCTGCTGACCGGCGACTTCCCCGACCCGGTGACGATCACCCTGCCGAAGGGGCAGACGCCGTCCTTCGCGCTGACCGCCGAGGCCCTCACCGACGGCTCGGCGATGGCCGCCGTCGTCAAGGACGCGGGCGACGACCCGGACGTCACGCACGGGGCCGTCATCCGCTCGACGGTACGGCTCCTGCCGGCGGGCTCGGGCGTCGTGTTCCGCGCGGGCGAGGGCGTCGGCACGGTCACCCTCCCGGGCCTCCCCCTGGACGTCGGCGAACCGGCGATCAACCCGGTCCCCCGGCAGCTGATGCGGGAGCACGTGGCGGAGGTCGCCGCCCGGCACGGCGGCGGCGGCGACGTCGAGATCACCGTCTCCGTCGACGGCGGCGCCGAGATCGCCCGCTCCACCTGGAACCCCCGCATCGGCATCCTCGGCGGCCTGTCGATCCTCGGCACGACCGGCGTCGTCGTGCCGTACTCCTGCTCCGCCTGGATCGACTCCATCCGCCGGGGCGTCGACGTGGCCCGCGCGGGCGGCCTCACCCACGTCGCGGGCTGCACGGGCTCGACGTCGGAGCGCACCGTCACGGGCATCTACGACCTGCCGGAGATCGCGCTCCTCGACATGGGCGACTTCGCGGGCGCCGTCCTCAAGTACATCCGCCGCCACCCCGTCGACCGGCTCACGGTCTGCGGCGGCTTCGCCAAGCTCTCCAAGCTGGCCGCCGGCCATCTGGACCTCCACTCGGCCCGCTCCCAGGTCGACAAGTCCTTCCTCGCCGGCCTGGCCCGCACCGGCGGCGCGTCCGAGGCCCTGGCCGCGGAGATCGCCGCCGCCAACACGGGCCTCGCCGCCCTCCGCCTCTGCGAGGCCGCCGCCGTCCCCCTCGGCGACCTGGTCGCCACCCGTGCCCGCGACGAGGCCCTGGCCGTGCTGCGCGGCGCGCCGGTCACGGTGGACGTGATCTGCATCGACCGCGCGGGGACGGTCGTGGGCCGGTCGTCGCCGGCGGGGCCGTAATCCGCATGACAGCGCCGTGAGCACCCGCCGAGAATCCGGGGATGAGCGACTTCTCGCACAAGCCGACCCTCACCGGTGACCTGGTGGTCCTCCGGCCCGTCACCGAGGCCGACGTCCCCGCGCTGCTGCCCCTGTTCGAGGACGCGGAGATCACCCGGCTCACCGGCGGCCACACGCGGTTCGACGAGGCGGCCCTCCTGACCTGGTACGGCT
This sequence comes from Streptomyces sp. NPDC096079, assembly GCF_040303145.1. Lineage (NCBI taxonomy): Bacteria > Bacillati > Actinomycetota > Actinomycetes > Kitasatosporales > Streptomycetaceae > Streptomyces > Streptomyces sp. NPDC096079. Next base: position 351,524 of record NZ_JBEOST010000003.1, on the reverse strand, counting down.
CCCGGGGCGCGCGGGACGACCGGCTCGACCTCGCCGTCGTCGAGCGGGCGACCGGCCGGGTCGTCGGCGAGGCCGTCCTCAACGAGTGGGACCCCGGCAACGAGAGCTGCGCCTTCCGGATCGCCTTCGTCCCGGACGCCGTCGGCCGGGGCCTGGGCACGGAGGCGACCCGGCTGATCGTCGGACACGGCTTCGAGGCGCTCGGCCTGTACCGGATCTGGCTGGAGGTGTACGCCTTCAACCCCCGCGCCCGCCGCGCCTACGAGAAGGCGGGCTTCCGCCCGGAGGGCGTCCTGCGGGGCGCTCTGCTGTGGGAGGGGGAGCGGGTGGACGCGACGGTGATGTCGGTGCTGGCGCCGGAGTGGGCGGGCGGACGTCAGGCCGTCGGGTAGCCGGTCTCCGCCAGGTCCTCCGCCAGGTCGGCGAGGGTCACGTCCGGGTTGAGGGCCGCCACCACCTGCGGGGTCAGCGGGCGCAGGGCCAGGACGTGGCGTACGGCGTCCCGGTCGACCGGGCGCCCGTAGTAGTCCTCGGCGAACGCGGTGTACGCCTCCGCGGAGCGGTCGACGAGCAGGCGCAGGAAGCGGCCGGAGCCGTCGGGGTCCTCGTGGCCGTCCAGGTCGGGGAAGTCGACGGGGCCCGTGTGCCAGGCCTCGTCCTTCGTCTCGCGCCACAGACAGGCGGTGGTCACGTGCACCCCGTCCTCGTCGGTGAACGCGGGCTCCGTCAGGTACTCCCGGAAGGCCTCCGGGACGCCGTCGAGGACCCCGGGCCAGGTCTGCCCGTCCGCGAGCGGCCCGAAGGGGCTCAGCGGCGACTCGTGGTCGAAGACGCGGGCGAACGCCCCGGCGGGGGAGAGGACGATCGTGTACTCACCGCCCGAGCCGTCCCGCATCGACGCCAGCTGCTCGGTCCGGGACCAGTGCGCGTCGAAGGAGTAGTACCGGCTCTCCCACTCCGGGCTCAGGACGGCGTCCAGCATCGCGAGCCCCCGGGAGTGGTCGCGCAGTTCCTCGATGCCCGGCAGCGCCCGGGCCACGTCGTAGACGGTCACGGGGCCATTCAAGCCCCTGGCACCGAGGTGCGGCACCACGGCCCCGCTCCTAGGCTGGCCCCGGCAGGGTTCCCCGTCCCGAGCGAGAGGAAGTCCCATGGCGAAGCGCGGCAACAAGAAGCGGGCCCGCAAGAAGAAGAAGGCCAACCACGGCAAGCGGCCCAACGCCTGAGGCGCCGGGCCCCGGACGGGGCCGTCAGCAGGTGTGGCGGTCCCGCGCCGGGTCGTACAGGTGGCTGTCGCGGAACTCCGACGCCGCCAGCGTGCGGCCCACGATGATGACCGCCGTCTTGGTGATGCCCGCGGCCTTCACCTGCTCCGCGATGTCGTCGAGGGTGCCGCGCAGGACCACCTCGTCCGGGCGGCTGGCCATCGCGACGACCGCCGCCGGACAGTCCGCGCCGTAGTGCGGGACGAGTTCGGAGACGATGCGGTCGACGTACCGCGCCCCCAGGTGCAGGACGAGCAGGGCGCCGCTGCGGCCGAGAGTCGCGAGGTCCTCGCCCTCCGGCATCGGGGTGGCCTGCTGGGCGATGCGGGTGAGGATCACCGTCTGGCCGACCGTGGGCACGGTGAGCTCCCGCTTCAGCGCGGCGGCCGCCGCCGCGAACGCCGGGACGCCCGGCACGACCTCGTACGGGATGCCCACCGCGTCCAGGCGCCGCATCTGCTCCGCGACCGCGCTGAAGACCGACGGGTCGCCGGAGTGCAGCCGGGCCACGTCCTGGCCCGCCTCGTGGGCCGCGACGATCTCGGCGACGATCCGGTCCAGGTCGAGCCGAGCCGTGTCGACGAGCTTCGCGTCCGGCGGGCACTCGGCGAGGAGTTCGGTGGGGACGAGGGAGCCGGCGTAGAGGCAGACCCCGCACGTGGCGAGGGTCCGCGCGCCGCGCACGGTGATGAGGTCGGCCGCGCCGGGGCCCGCGCCGATGAAGTAGACGGTCATGAGTCGTGAGAACCCTTCGTTACGGACCATTGCGTGACGGGCATGGCCTGGCGCCAGCCGGTGAAGCCGCCGACGGGCACGGCGGTGGAGACGGCCAGCCGGACCAGTTCGCCGCCGTGGCGGCCGTACCACCGGGCGAGCAGCGCCTCGGACTCCAGCGTCACGGTGTTGGCGACGAGCCGGCCGCCGGGCGGCAGCGCGTCCCAGCAGGTGTCGAGCAGGCCGGGGGCGGTGAGGCCGCCGCCGACGAAGACCGCGGCCGGGGCGGGCAGACCGGTCAGCGCTTCGGGGGCCGGGCCCGTGACGACGCGCAGGCCCGGCACGCCCAGGGCGTCGGCGTTGCGCGCGATGCGGGCGGCCCGCTCGGGGGACTTCTCGACGGCGATCGCCCGGCAGGTGCGGTGGGCGCGCATCCATTCGACGCCGATGGAGCCGGAGCCGCCGCCGACGTCCCAGAGCAGTTCGCCGGGGGCGGGGGCGAGGGCGGCGAGGGTGGCGGCGCGCACGTACCGCTTGGTGAGCTGGCCGTCGTGCTCGTACGCCTCGTCGGGGAGACCGGGCGTCGTGCCGAGCCGGAGCGCGTCCGGGTCGCGCACGCAGTCGAGGGCGAGGACGTGGAGGGCGTCGGCGCGCTCGTACGGCCAGTCGGCGGCGGTGGCGTCGAGAATCCGCTCGGCGGGGCCGCCGAGCTGCTCCAGCACCCGGATCCGGGTGCCGCCCCAGCCGCGCTCGCGCAGCAGCGCCGCGACCCGCGCGGGGCTGTCGGGGCCCTCGCCGAGCAGGAGGAGCCGGCGCCCGTCGTGGAGGGCGGCGGTGAGTGCGTCGAGCGGCCGGGCGACGAGGGAGACGGTCTCGGTGGCCTCCAGGGGCCAGCCGAGGCGGGCGCAGGCGTACGAGACGGAGGACGGGTGCGGCCGGACGTCGAGGCGGTCCGGGCCGACGAGCTCGGCGAGGGTCCTGCCGATGCCGTGGAAGAGGGGGTCGCCGCTGGCGAGGACGGCGACGCGGCGCCCTTCGTGGGCGGCGAGCAGGCCGGGGACGGCGGGGCGGAGCGGGGAGGGCCAGGTGACGCGCTCGCCGGGGCAGTCGGCGGGGGGCAGCAGGCCGAGCTGGCGGGGGGCGCCGATGAGGACCTCGGCGGCGCGCAGGACGCGGCGGGAGCTCTCGGGGAGTCCGTCCCAGCCGTCCGCGCCGATTCCGACGACCGATATCGCATTCACGTCCGGGACTCTACGGGAGTGCTGGTCGGGGGCCGGAATAGAGGAGGGGGTCGCGCCGTTGGAGCAGATAGTTTAAGCTTCAACCACTAACCAGGAACGCGAGAGGTGAGCACGATGCAGTTCGGGATCTTCACCGTCGGCGACGTGACGACCGACCCCACCACCGGCCGCACCCCCACCGAGCACGAGCGCATCAAGGACACCGTCGCGATCGCGCTCAAGGCCGAGGAGGTCGGACTCGACGTCTTCGCGACCGGCGAGCACCACAACCCGCCGTTCGTCCCGTCCTCCCCGACCACGCTCCTCGGGCACATAGCCGCCCGCACGGAGAAGCTGATCCTGTCCACCTCGACCACCCTGATCACCACCAACGACCCGGTGAAGATCGCCGAGGACTACGCGACCCTCCAGCACCTCGCCGACGGCCGCGTGGACCTGATGATGGGCCGCGGCAACACCGGCCCGGTCTACCCGTGGTTCGGCCAGGACATCCGCCAGGGCATCCCGCTCGCCATCGAGAACTACGCACTCCTCCACAAGCTGTGGAGGGAGGACGTGGTCGACTGGGAGGGCAAGTTCCGCAGCGCGCTCCAGGGCTTCACGTCCACCCCGCGCCCGCTCGACGGCGTCCCGCCCTTCGTCTGGCACGGCTCCATCCGCTCCCCCGAGATCGCCGAACAGGCCGCCTACTACGGCGACGGCTTCTTCGCGAACCACATCTTCTGGCCCAAGCAGCACACCGAGAAGATGGTCCGGCTCTACCGCCAGCGGTACGCGCACTACGGCCACGGCACCCCCGAGCAGGCCATCGTCGGCCTCGGCGGCCAGGTCTTCCTGCGGAAGAACTCGCAGGACGCGGTACGGGAGTTCCGCCCGTACTTCGACAACGCGCCGGTCTACGGCCACGGTCCGAGCCTGGAGGAGTTCAGCCGCGAGACCCCGCTGACCGTCGGCTCCCCGCAGGAGGTCATCGAACGCACCCTGTCCTTCCGCGAGTACGTCGGCGACTACCAGCGCCAGCTCTTCCTCGTCGACCACGCCGGACTGCCCCTCAAGACGGTCCTGGAACAGCTCGACATCCTCGGCGAGGAGGTCGTCCCGGTGCTGCGCAAGGAGTTCGCGAACCTGCGGCCCGCCGGCGTACCGGAGACCGCCCCGCTCCACCCCGCCGTCGCCACGAAGGAGAACTGACGCCATGCAGACGCTGAAGCTGGTCGCCGTGTCCGCCGGACTCAGCGCGCCCTCCTCCACCCGGCTGCTCGCCGACCGGCTGCTCCAGGCGGCCCGGTACCGGCTGGCCGAGCAGGAGTACGCCGTCGACGTCCAGGTCGTCGAGCTGCGGGACCTGGCCGTCGACATCGCGAAGAACTTCGTCACCGGCTTCCCGTCGGCCGCGCTCCAGGAGGCGATCGACACGGTGACGTCGGCGGACGGCGTCATCGCGGTGACCCCCGTCTTCACCGCCTCCTACAGCGGACTCTTCAAGTCCTTCTTCGACCTGATCGACCCGGCCGCGCTGACCGGCACGCCCGTCCTCATCGGCGCGACCGGCGGGACCGCCCGCCACTCGCTCGTCCTCGACCACGCCCTGCGGCCGCTCTTCGCCTATCTGCGGGCCCTCGTCGTCCCCACCGCCGTCTACGCGGCCTCGGAGGACTGGGGCACGGGCGGCGACGCGTACACGGACGGACTGCCGGCCCGGATCACCCGGGCGGGCCAGGAGTTCGCGGACACGGTCGCCGCACGGCCCGCCCGCCGCGACGACGAGGAGGAGATCGTCCCCTTCGAGAAGCAGTTGGCCGATCTGCGGCTGGATTGACCTGTTTGTTACGTTGGCCGGACGAGGTTCCCGACAGCGAAACGGAGGTCGGCGATGGCCGGCGGCAGGATCGTGGTGGGCGTGGACGGATCGGCACCCTCCCTGAGGGCGCTGCGGTGGGCGGCCGCGCAGGCCGCCCTCACCGGGGACTCGCTCCAGGCGGTGATCAGCTGGGAGTACCCGGCGACCTGGGCGAACGTGATGCCCGGCGTCCCCCTGCAGTTCGACCCCGAGGACCTCGCCCGGCAGGTCCTCGACCAGTCCCTGAGCACCACCCTGTCGGAGCGGGAGGCCGCCGCCGCCACCCGCACGGTCGTCAGCGGCAACGCCACACAGGCCCTCGTCGACGCCTCCGAGGGCGCGGACCTGCTGGTGGTGGGCGACCGCGGCTACAGCGGCTTCAAGGCCGCGGTCCTCGGCTCGGTCTCCACCCACGTCACCCAGCACGCGCCGTGTCCCGTCGTGGTCGTGCGCGGCGGCCCGGCGGACGACTGACGACTGACGGCGGGCCGCTGACCGCCGACGTGCCGACGACCGCCGCCCGGCTCACGCCGTGCGCCGGGCGGCGTCCCGGCGCATGATGCCGTCATGGACATCAAGCTGGAACTGGTCGCCGTCCCCGTCACCGACGTCGACCGCGCCAAGGCCTTCTACGAGAAGGTCGGCTTCCACGCCGACCACGACGTGCCCGTGAACGACGACATCCGGTTCGTGCAGATGACCCCGCCGGGCTCGGCCTGCTCGATCGCCCTCGGCAAGGGCCTCACCGAGATGGCCCCGGGCTCCCTGGACAACATGCAGGTCGTCGTCACCGACATCGAGGAGGCCCACCGCGAGCTCAGCGCACGGGGGATCGCGGTCAGCGACATCTCCGACCTGCCGTGGGGGTCGTTCGTCTTCTTCGCCGACCCGGACGGCAACCGCTGGGCGGTGCAGCAGACCACCACGCGCGGGAAGTAGCGGCCCGTCACCTGCGGTTGTAGAGCCGCATGGTGACCGCCCCGAAGACGAGCACCAGCAGCGCCGACCAACCGAGCGACCAGGCGATGTCCGCGGCCGGCCAGTCGCCCGCCATCAGTTCGCGTACGGCCGTCGCCAGATGGGTCACCGGGCTGTTGTTGACGAAGGCCTGGAGCCAGCCCGGCATCGTCTTCGGGTCGACGAAGACGTTCGACAGGAACGTCAGCGGGAAGATCACCATCATCGAGACGCCCATGACGGACTTCTCGCTGCGCAGCAGCAGACCGAACATGGTCCAGATCCACGAGAACGCGAACGAGAAGACCAGGAGCAGTGCGACCCCGAGCAGCACGCCCGCGATCCCGCCGTCCGGCCGGTAGCCGATGACCATGCCGACGGTCAGCATCACGGCCGAGGCGATCAGATAGCGGACGACGTCGCCGAGGAGATAGCCGACCATCGGCGCGGGCCGCCAGATCGGCAGGGTGCGGAAGCGGTCGAAGACGCCCTTCTCGATGTCGGTGTTGACCGAGACCCCGGTGTACATCGTGATCATCACGACGCTCATCACCAGGATGCCGGGCAGCAGGAACTGGATGTAGGACGAGACGGAGCCGGCCAGCGCCCCTCCGAAGAGGTACGTGTACATCAGCACCATCATGATCGGGAACGCCGTCACGTCGAACAGCTGCTCCGGCACGTGCTTGATCTTCAGCATGGCCCGCCAGCCGAAGGTCATCGAGGCGGAGAGGGCGCTGGGGCGCGGCGGCCGGGAGTGGCCCACGAGCAGCGCCGCGAGTTCGTCCGCCTTCGGGGCGACGAAGTCGAGCGTGTCGGCCGCCCGGACGTCCTTGCCGGTGGAGACGGTCATGCCGTCGTCCCCTTCCTGTCCGTCAGCGCCAGGAAGACCTCGTCGAGGCTGGGCTGCCCCAGCGCGAAGTCGTCGACGACGATCCCGGCCCGTGCCAGCTCCGCCAGCGCCCGCGCGGCCTGCTCGGCGGCGCCCAGGTCCGTCCCGTGGCCGTCGACGGTGGCGGTGAGCGCGACCGGGTCCGCGTCCAGCTGGACGCCGGCGTTCAGGGCGCCCGCGAGGACCCGCTCGGCGTCGGACCGCCGCTCGGGGTCCCGGAGGCGCACGTGCACGGAGCCGGAGCCGACGGAGGCCTTCAGCTCGCCCTTCGTGCCCTCCGCGATCACCTTGCCGTGGTCGATGACGGCGATCCGGGAGGCCAGCTGGTCGGCCTCGTCCAGGTACTGGGTGGTCAGCAGGACGGTGGTGCCCTGGGCGACCACCGCGCGGACGATGTCCCAGACCTGGTTGCGGCTGCGCGGATCGAGCCCGGTGGTCGGCTCGTCGAGGAACAGCAGGTCGGGAGTGTTGAGGATGGACGCGGCGATGTCGATGCGGCGCCGCATGCCGCCCGAGTAGTTCTTGACCTGCCGGTCGGCGGCCTCCGCGAGCCCGAACGCGGCGAGCAGCTGCTCGGAACGCTCCCGGGCGCCGGGCCGGGTGTGGCCGAGCAGCCGGCCGAGCAGGACGAGGTTCTCGGTGCCGGTCAGGTCCTCGTCGACGGAGGCGTACTGCCCGGTGAGGCTGACCCGGCCCCGCACGGCGTCGGCGTCCTCGACGACGTCCCTGCCGAAGACGCTGGCCCGCCCTCCGTCGGGGCGCAGGAGGGTGGCCAGCATCTTGACGGCGGTGGTCTTGCCGGCGCCGTTCGGCCCGAGGACCCCGTAGACGGTGCCGGACGGCACGCGGAGGTCGATGCCATCGACGGCGCGGTTGCTCCCGAAGACCTTGACCAGGCCCTCGGTCTCGATGGCGAGGCCGGTCATGCCGTGGATCCCCGGTCAGTACGGGGCCGGGTGGCCCTGCGCGTCCTCGTGCGTGTAGAAGAGGTAGTAGGCCGCCGCGCCCGACACCGCTCCGCTCATCAGCCCCAGCCCGCTCGACGAGAGCACGCTCGCCCCGGCCAGGCTGTACAGGAAGCCGACGGCGATCCCCACCAGCGCTCCCCACGCCGCCGCGCGCGGTTCGCGCGGGAGGACGTGGCCGTAGTGCCGGAGGGCGTAGATGGCGACGGCGAGGACGATGGCCGAGGCGAGTCCGAGCCAGAGCTGTCCCAGGGTGGTCGGGCCTCCGTGGCGGGCGTTGGTCGCCGCGTAGAGGCCGTAGAGGACGCCGATCGTGACCGGGGCGCCCCAGCCGTGCAAGCTGATCCGGCGCCCGGTGGGCACCGCTGCGTGTGCGGCCATGATCAGGAGCTCCCGTCTCTCGCCCCCCTGGTTCCCGGTCCCGCACCCTCAAGGGCACACCCGCTCCCGGCGCCCCGCAAGTGGATCAGGCGGCGGGCCGCACCGCGACGGCGTCGATCTCGAAGAGCATGCCCGGCAGGGCGAGCGCGGCGACGCCGCTGAGGGTCTGCGCGGGGAGCCGTTCGCCGAAGTGGGCGTGGAGGGCCTTGCCGAGGACCTCCAGCTTGGCGAGGTCGTGGTCGACGACGTACGAGCCGAGGCGGACGACGTGTTCGAGGCCGAGGCCGACGCCTTCGAGGGCGTGCCGCAGGTGGGCGAGGGAGAGCTCGACCTGGGCGGCGAAGTCGCCGGGGACGGGCGCGCCGGTGGTGTCGGAGGCGTACTGGCCGGCGATGAAGACGAGCTCGCCGGGGGCGGAGGCGGCGTGGCTGTAGCCGAAGGGGGCGGGGTCGTGGAGGGTGTCGGGGTTGGTGAGGACGCGCTGGTCGGTCATGAGGTGCTTCCTTCCCATACGTTCATGGATATGTGATGTCCGGAATCGATCGCGTCAGACGCCGGCGAACCAGCTCCGCAGCCGGTCGGGCGCCGTCGGCGCCTGGAGCTCCGCCCGCTGCCGGACGTCGTCCAGGGTCTGGGCGGCGAGTTCGCGCCGCCAGGCCAGCTCGGCCCGGCCCATCGCGCCGGCGACGGCACACTCGGCGGCGTACGTCCGCGCGGGTCCCGCACCGGGGCCGTGCTGCCGGATCTCGGTGCAGCGGAACGCCTCCTCGGGACCCTCGATCGCGGTGTAGACGTCCATCAGCGTGATCCGGTCCAGTCCCCGCGCCAGGCGGAAGCCGCCCTTGGGGCCGGAGACGGAGGTGACGATCCCGGCGCGGGCGAGCGCCTGGAGCCGCTTGTTGAGGTAGGCGGCGGGCAGGTCGTGGTAGGCGGCGAGGCGCGCGGCGGAGACCGCGCGCTCCGGTCCGATCCAGGCCAGGTTCAGGCAGCTGTGCAGCGCCCACTCCACGCCTTCGCTCATCTTCATGGTTCTGGACTCTACATATCCAGGATAAGGAACATCAAGGGATTCCCGGAGTCACTCACGGCCCTTCCGCCGCCACCTCCGCCAGCCGCGCCAGCGCCTCGTCGAGCACCGCGCGGGGCGGTGACGCGAGGCCCAGCCTGACGGCGTCCGGGGCCGTGCCCCGGCCCACCGCGAAGGCGCTGCCCGGGGTGACCGCCACGCCCGCGCGTGCGGCGGCCGCCGCCGTGAAGGTCTCCGCGCGCCAGGGCGCCGGCAGCTCCCACCAGCAGTAGTACGCGTGCGGGGAGGTCCGGAGGGTGTGGTCCCCGAGCCGGCGCAGGAGCAGGGCGTGCCGGGCGCCGGTGTCCGCCCGCTTGGCGGCGACGGCCTCGGCGACCGTGCCGTCCCCGGCCCAGCGGGTGGCGGCGGCGAGGGCGAGCCCGCCGACGGTCCAGGCCCCGGAGCGCAGGGCGTCGGCCAGCGGCGCCCGGAGCCTGCCCGGCGCGACGAGGTACCCGACGGTCAGACCGGGTGCCAGCCGCTTGGAGAGGCTGTCGACCAGCACGACCCGCTCCGGCGCGTGCGCGGCGAGCGGCGCGGGCGCGCCGGGGTGGAGGAAGGCCCAGGTGGTGTCCTCGACGGCGGTCAGGTCCAGGCGCCGGAGCAGCTCGGCGAGCTCGGCCCGCCGCCCCTCCCCTGCGGTGGTGGAGAGCGGGTTGTGCAGGGTGGGCTGGAGGTAGACGGCGGCGAGCGGCGCGGCCCGGTGGGCGGCTTCCAGCGCCTGGGGCCGTACCCCTTCCGCGTCGAGGGCGAGCGGGACGAGCCGGATGCCGAGTCGTTCCGCGACCGCCTTGACCAGCGGGTACGTGAGGGCTTCGACGCCCAGGCGGCCGCCGGGCGGGACGAGGGCGGAGAGCGCGGCGGCGACGGCCTGGCGGGCGTTTCCGGCGAAGAGGACGCCGTCCGGGTCGGGCGCCCAGCCGGGCCGGGCGAGGACGGCGGCCGCGGCCTCGCGGGCCGCGGCCGTACCGGTCGCGGCGGCCGGCCGGGACACGGCCTCGGCGAGCACGTCGGGCCGGGCGAACGCCGCGAGCGCGCGGGCCATCAGCTCGGACTGGCCGGCCGCCTCGGGGTAGTTGAGCTGGAGGTCGACGGGTGCGGCGCCGGTCGCCTCGGCGAGCGCGGGCCCGGGCAGCGGGGGCGCGGCCCGGACGAACGTGCCGCGCCCGACCTCGCCGACGACCAGGCCCCGGCGGGCCAGCTCCCCGTACACACGGATCGCCGTCGAGTTCGCGATCCCGTGCCGCCGGGCGAAGACCCGCTGCGGCGGCAGCCGGTCGCCGGGGCGCAAGCGCCCGTCTCGTACGGCCGCCTCGACCCGGTCCGCGATCCTGCGGTACTCGTCCACGCCCCGCCACCCCCATTGCACCGAGAGCAAAGATCTTATTGCACCGAGGAGTTGCGGCTGCCTAGCCTGCGGTCATGCCCGTCGCCGAAACCCTCGCCACCAGCACCTTCTACGAGGACCGGGGCACCGGCCCCGCCCTCCTCCTCGTCCACGGCCACCCCTTCGACCACACCATGTGGCAGCCGCAGATCGACCGCTTCTCCCGCACCCACCGCGTCATCGCCCCCGACCTGCGCGGCTACGGCGCCACCCCCCTGGGCGCGACCACCGGCGCCACCCTCCTCGGCGACTTCGCCGAGGACCTCGTCGCGCTCCTCGACGCACTGGACATCGAGGAATGCGTCCTCGCCGGCCTCTCCATGGGCGGCCAGATCGCCATGGAACTCGTCCGCCGCCACCCCGGACGGGTCCGGGGCCTCGTCCTCGCCGACACCTTCCCCGCCGCCGAGACCGAGGACGGGAAGAAGACCCGCAACGCCATGGCCGACCGGCTCCTGCGGGAGGGCATGCGGGGGTACGCCGACGACGTGCTGGACCGGATGGTCGCCCCGTACAACACGCACGCCGCACCGCACGTCCACCGCATGATGACCGCCACCGACCCGGCCGCCGCCGCTGCCGCCCTGCGCGGCCGGGCCGAGCGCCCCGACTACCGGGAGACGCTCGCCGCCCTCGCGGTCCCCGCACTCGTCGTCGTCGGCCGGGACGACACGTACACCCCGGTGGCGGACGCCGAGGAGATGCACGCCCTGCTCCCGCACTCCACGCTCACCGTGATCGAACGGGCCGCGCACCTGCCCAACCTGGAACGGCCCGAGGAGTTCGACGCGGCCCTCGACGCCTTCCTGCGCTCACTCGTTCGGCCCAGCTGAAAGTTCGCAATCGTACGAACGCTCCCACGATGGGGCCATGAGCCAGAACACCGCACCCCGCAAGCCGAGCAGCTCCTCCGGCGCCTGGGCCGCCGGCGGCACCCTCTTCGCCGGCGTCCTCATGCTGGTCACCGGCTTCATGGACATCTTCCAGGGCATCGCCGGCATCGCCGAGGACGACATCTACACCCGCGTCGGCGACTACGTCTTCAAGTTCAACCTCACCACCTGGGGCTGGATCCACCTCATCCTCGGCATCATCGTCGCCATCGCCGGCTTCGGGATCCTCAAGGGCGCCGAGTGGGGCCGGATCGCCGGTATCTCCCTGGCCTCCCTCAACGTCCTCTTCCAGTTCCTCTTCCTGCCCTACCAGCCCTGGTGGGCGCTCTTCTCCATGGCCATCTCGGTCTTCGTGATCTGGGCGCTGGCCACGGACGAGGCCTACGGCACCGACGAGAAGCTCTGAGGCGCGGCCGATGAGACGCACACCGGGAACCGCTCTCGCCGCCACCGCCCTCCTCGTCGCGCTCACCGGCTGCGACGCCGCGCAGGACACGGCCGGCGACATCGTCTCCTCCGCCACGGCGGCCGTCGCCTCGGCCGCCCAGGAGAAGATGAACGAGATCAAGGACGGGGTGAACGCGAGCGGCGACGTCAGCGCGGGGCCGACCTCCACCGACGGCGACCGCACGGTCGCCACGATCACCGCGACCAACCCCAAGGACAAGAACGCCGACTACACGATCATGGTCAACTTCCGTGACGGCGACGGCAATCTGCTCGACGCCGTCGTCCTGAACATCGACGGGGTCGAGCCCGGGAAGTCCAAGACCGGCACGGCACGCAGCAACCGCACCCTCTCGGGCGCCACCAAGGCGGAGATCGCGCAGGCCCTGCGACACTGAGGCACGTGGACGAACCGCCGCACCTCCGGCCCGGGCGCCGAACCGCCGCCTGGGCCGGAGGTCTGCTCCTGGCCGTCCCCGCCGTCGTCACCTGCTGCCGGCTCCTGGACACGGACGCGGTCACGCCCGTCCCCCAGCTCCTCTCCTTCCTCCCCTGGCTCACCGTCCCCGCCGGGCTCGCGGTGCTGCTCGCCGCGTTCGCGCGCCGCCGCGGCCTCGCCCTCCTGGCCGCCGCCGTCCTCGCCGGCACCCTCTGGACGCTCCTGCCCTACGGACCGGACACCACCACCGCGCGCGGACCCGTCGCCGCCCGCGTCCGCGTCCTCGCCGCCAACGTCGAGTACGGCCGCGCCACCGAGGCGCTGATCGCCACCATCCGGCGCGAACGCCCCCAGCTGGTCTACGTCTCCGAGTGCGACCGCGCGTGCGGGCGCGCCGTCACCGGCGCGTTCGCCGCCGAACTCCCCCACCACGCCTCCGTCGACGCCGACGGCTCCCTCGGCTCCGTCCTCCTCAGCGCCCACCCGCTGCGCGACCGGGCCACCGTCCCCGGGGCCATGGGCATGCCCGGCGCCACCACCGACATCGGCGGCCGCGCCGTCCGCGTCCAGCTCGCCCACCCGCTGCCGCCGATGCCCGGCCGCGTGCACCGGTGGAAACGGGAACTGGGAGCGCTGCGCGACGAAGCCGCCCGGCGCGCCCCCGCCCCCCTCCTCCTCGCCGGGGACTTCAACGCCTCCCAGGACCACGCCGCCCTCCGCGCCGTCCTCGACGCGGGCCGCCTCCACGACGCCGCCCGCCTGGCCGGATCCGCCCGCACCCCCACCTGGCCGCTGGGCAGCCCCCTCCCCCCGTACGTCCAGATCGACCACGTCCTGGTCAGCGACGACTTCGCCGTCCGGGACGTCCGCTTCCTCGACCTCGCCGGCACCGACCACCGGGCCGTCCTCGCCGATCTCGACCTGCACACCGGGCGCTGATCCGCCACGCTGGAAGGCATGGACAACGAGGAGATCCTGGACGACATCGGCGCCCTCGTCGAGGAGGAACGCGCCCTGCGGGATCGCGCGGGCACCGGCGGCCTCCCGCCCGAGGAGCGCGCCCGCCTCGCCGACCTCGAAGTGCGGCTCGACCAGTGCTGGGACCTGCTGCGACAGCGGCGCGCGAAGGCGGAGTTCGGGGAGGATCCGGACGAGGCGGCCCTCCGGCCGCCCTCGGAGGTCGAGGCCTACCGCAACTAGAAGCTCTCCTGCCGATCAGGCCGGACGCCCCCGACGCCCCGCCCCCGCGCGGGCGGGCACGTCGTACGTTGGGCGCATGGCACGTCCCGCAGGCCCCGTACGGATCACCCCGCCCGCCTGGCTCACCGCCGGTCTCAAGCCCGCCCCCACGCCCGTTCCCTGGGCCGCCGTGCTGCGCGCCGCCGTCGCCCTGTCGGTGCCCCTCGCGGTCGGGCTCGCCGCGGACCGGCCGGCGTACGGGGCGCTCGTGTCGATGGGCGCGCTGTCCGGCGTCATCGGCGACACCGCCGACGCCTACCGGATGCGGGTCTACAACATCGCCGTGCCGCAGCTGTTCGGCGCCCTCGGGGTGACCCTCGGAACCCTCGTCTTCGGGCAGGGCTGGGCCGCCGTCGCCGTCCTCACCCTCGTCGCCCTCCTCTCCGGGATGATCTCCTCGATCGGCGCGGTCGCCTCCGTGTCGGGGCTGCTCCTCCTCCTGAACGCCGTCGTCGGCGCCGGCCTGCCCATGCCCGACCCGTGGTGGACGGCGCCCGTGCTCCTCACCCTCGGCGGCCTGTTCGTCCTCGTGCTCACCCTCCTCGGCTGGCCGATGCGCCGCGCCGCCCCCGAGCGGGAGGCCGTCGCCGCGACCTACCGCACCGTCGCCGAGCTGTACGAGGCCACCGGCACCGCCGCGTACGACGAGAAGCGGCAGGCCGTCACCGCCTCCCTCAACCAGTCCTACGACCTGGTGCTCGCCCGCCGGGCCCGCCAGCACGGCCGCGCGGGCTCCCTGGTGCGGATCCTCGCGCAGCTCAACGTGGTCATCCCGCTCGTCGAGGCCGCGCCCGCGGCCCATCTGCGGGCCCAGCTCCTCGGACCGCTGTCCCCCACGATCCCGGCGGCCGTGCGGGAGCTCGCGGACGCCGTCGCGGAGGGCCGCACCGGGACACCCGTGCTGGACCTGCCGACGCCCGAGCGGCCCGCCGAGAAGGCCGTGGACCACGCCCTGCGGCACGCGGCGGCCGTCGTCCACCAGGTCGACGCCGACCCGTACAACGTCGACGACCGGCTCGGGCGGCCCGCCGCGCTCCGGGTCCGCGCCCGCCGGGCCACCCGCGCCGTCCTGTTCTCCGAGGCGTCCTGGCGGTACGGCCTGCGGCTCGCGCTCTGCGTGGGCCTCGCGCAGGCCTTCGTCTCCCTGATCCCCGTACCCCGCTCGTACTGGGTCGCGCTCACCGTCACCTTCGTCATGAAGCCCGACTTCGGCTCCGTCTTCTCCCGGGCCGTGCTCCGCGCCGCCGGGACCGCCGCCGGGCTCGTCCTCGCCGCCCTGGTCCTCTCCGAGGTACCGCGCGGCTGGTGGGACGTGCCGGTCATGGCCCTCCTCGCGGCGCTGATCCCCGCCTTCTCCGCGAAGGGGTACGCCTTCCAGACCGCGGCCATCACCCCGGTCATCCTGCTGCTCTCCGACACCCTCAACCACCAGGGCTTCGACCTGGTCCTGCCGCGCCTCTACGACTCGCTCATCGGCTGCGGGATCGCCCTGGTCGCCGGCTATCTGCTCTGGCCCGAGTCCTGGCACGCCCGCATCGGCGACCGGCTCGCGGACGCGGTCGCCGACACCGCCGCGTACGTGGCGCTGGCCTTCGGCGCCGAGGAGGACCACAGCGGCAGGCTCCGGGCCCGCCGGAAGCTGTACCGGGACCTGTCGACCGTCCGCTCCGAATTCCAGCGCGCCCTGACCGAACCGCCGCCGACCGGCACCCGGGCCGCCGCCTGGTGGCCGCTCGTCGTCGCCGTGGAGCGGATCGTGGACGCGACGACCGCCGCCCGCATCCGGGTCGACCACGGCGCCCCCGCGCCCGACCCCGCCGAGGCCGCCGCCGTGGAGAGGGAGTTGCGGGAGCTCGCCGACGGACTGCGCGGCACCGACACCCTCGTGGAGGTGCGCGCGGAACTCCCCGGTGACGAGAGCGGAGTCCTGGCGCCGCTCCGTCAGGAGGTCGGCGCGGCCCGCGCCATCGCCGGTCCCGACCTGCGGTAAACCCCCCTCCGGGGGCGCACGGGAGGACTTACCGGCGGTCACGGAACGGAACCTTCCCCACCGCCGTTACCGGAAGCCACCCGGGCGACTACGATGCGCTCGATTCACCGTGATCCGCGCCCGCCGCCGTCGGCAACCGGCCCGGCGGACCGGCCGGTTCGCCCTGCCCCGCCGTGCCCCCGTCCTGCCTCAGCCCCGCGCCCCCGAGGACCCGCCATGCGCACCACCACGAACAGAGGCCTCCAGCCCAACGTCCTCGGCACCTTCGACACGATCGTGATGGCCGTCGCCGGCAGCGCCCCCGCCTATTCGCTGGCCGCCACCACCGCCGTCCTCTTCGGCGCGGTCGGCCTCGCCGGGCCCGCCGCCCTGCTCTACTGCGCGATACCCATGCTCGGCATCGTCCTCGCGTACGCCCGGCTCGGCCGCATCGACGTCAACGCCGGCGCCGGATACTCCTGGGTGGGCCGCACCCTCCATCCCTTCCTCGGCTTCCTGTCCGGCTGGGCGCTCGTCTTCGCCGCCACCGTGTTCATGGTCGCCGGTTCGCTGCCCGCCGGCTCCCTCACGCTGTCCCTCGTCGACGCGGACCTCGCCGCGAACACCCCGCTCGCCGCGGCCGTCGGCGCCGGCTGGTTCCTGATGATGCTGCTCGTCGTCCTGGGCGGCGCACGGCTCACCGTCCGGGCCCAACTCGTGATGTCCGGCGTCGAGATGCTCATCCTGCTCGGCTTCGTCCTCGCCGCCGTCGCGCACCGGGGCCGCGCCACGGCCTTCGACTGGTCCTGGTTCTCCCTCGACCGCTTCCACGGCCCCGAGGGGTTCGCCGCAGGGGCGCTGATCGCCGCGTTCTACTACTGGGGCTGGGACGTCACCAGCAACCTCAGCGAGGAGACCCGCGACAGCCGCCGCACCGCGGGACTCGCCGCGCTCGTCGGCGTCGGCTTCGTCTTCCTCCTCTTCGAGGCCTTCACCGTCGCCGTCAACGTGCTGCTGAGCGCCGAGGAGATCCGCGCCGCGGGACCCAACGTCCTCGCCGTCCTCGGCCAGGAGATCTGGCCCGGCGTCGGCGGGAAACTGCTCGTCGTCGCCGTCGTCCTGTCGACCGTCGCCACCCTGGAGACCACCCTCCTCCAGGTCACCCGCTCGCTCTTCGCGATGGGCCGCGACCGGACACTGCCCGCCGCGCTCGGGCTCGTGCACCGCCGCTGGAACACCCCGTGGGTCGCGATCGCCGCCGTCGGCGGCGCCGCGCTCCTCATGTTCTGCGCGGCCGCGGCCGCCGGCTCCGTGCAGCAGATCCTCAGCGACGCCGTCGCCGCGATCGGGCTCCAGATCGCCTTCTACTACGGCCTCGCGGGCATCGCCGCCGTCGTCGCGTACAAGGCGGTCCTGTTCCGCTCCGTACGCAACCTGGTCCTCGGGGGCCTGTGGCCGCTGCTCGGCTCCGCGTTCATGCTCTGGGCCTTCGCCGAGTCCCTCGGCGAACTCTCCAGGACCGCCCTCGCCATCGGACTCGGCGGACTGCTCATCGGCGTGGTCCCCCTGCTCGTGTACTGGCGCAAGGGCAGCGACTACTACCGCCCGGCCCGCCTGGACGCCGTCCGGGCCCTCGCGGCGGCGGAGGGCTCGGCCCCCGCCACGCGCCCGCGTACCGGACCCCGCGACAAGAGCTACGCGACGGACTTCTGACCCCACCCGCGCACGCAGCGACTTCTGACGGCAGCCGAACCCGAAGGAGGCCCCCGATGGCCGTACGCCGCCGCTCCGCGCGCCCGGCGCGACCGGAGCGCTTCGCGCCCGACTTCGACCCGGACTTCGGGGACCGGGCGCTCACCGAGGCGCGTCACGACATCGTCATCGGCCGCTGGCAGGGCGTACGGGACCTGCTCGCCGCCACCGGCACGGACTGGGCGCGCCGCACCCACCGGCTGAGGCTCCTCTCGCACGCCGCCGCCGGCAGCTCCACCGTCGAGACCTGGCGGGCCGCCGAGCCCGGCAACCCCGACGCGGCCGTGCTGCGGGCGGCGACCGAAGTGGTACGGGTCTTCGACGCGGCCATCGCGGCCGGCCGGGGCGCCACCATCGAACGGGGC
Organism: Streptomyces sp. NPDC096079; assembly: GCF_040303145.1. Taxonomy (NCBI): domain Bacteria; kingdom Bacillati; phylum Actinomycetota; class Actinomycetes; order Kitasatosporales; family Streptomycetaceae; genus Streptomyces; species Streptomyces sp. NPDC096079. The sequence continues at coordinate 333,712 of NZ_JBEOST010000003.1, read as the reverse complement.
CGGATCGACGCCGCCGTCGACGCGTGCCGGGGCGCCGCCGAGGCCGCCCCCGCCGACCCGATGCCGTGGGTGTCGCTGCTCTCGGTGGCGCGCCTGTACGAGGGCGGGGTGCCACGGCGTGAACTGCGGCACTGGTTCGACGAGTTGCGGCGCCGCGACCCGTACAACACCGAAGGGCACATCCAGGTGCTGCGCTACTGGTCGGCGCGGTGGCACGGCACGCACGGCAGCATGTACGACTTCGCGCGCGACGCGGCGGGCGTGGCACCGCCCGGTTCCCCGCTGCCGGTCCTCGTGCAGGTGGCGCGGGTCGAGGAGTACCGGTACATCGCGGACGGGGCGCTCGGCCGGGGTCCGGTGCGCGGCTTCGACCAGCACTGGAAGCACGAGCTCGCGGTGACGGAGCTGCGCCGCACCCACGCGCGCTGGATCGGCGGCCGCGACCCGGGGCACCCGGTGGCGCCGGAGGAGATCGGCGACCTCAACTTCCTCGCGCACGCGGCCTGCTACGCGGGACAGGTGGAGATCGCCCGGCAGCTGATGGGGATGCTCGGCCGACGGGCGGCCTGGGTGCCGTGGGCGTACACGGGCGACCCGGACGAGCAGTTCACCCGGTTCAGGGAGGGCCTGGGAGTGGAGTGATCCCCGCTCCCGGGCCCCCCTTCACGGCATCAGACGCCGATGTCGCGGCCGTCCGTGCGCCACACGGAGACGACCGACGGGCGGACGATCTTGCCGGGGCCGTCGGGCCAGACCGAGGCGGGCTTCTCGACGGAGGCGCCGTCGATCTCGCCCGGGTGCTGCACGGACACCAGGACACGGCGGTCCTGGACGAGCGGGCCGCAGGTCTCGGCACCGGTCGGCACGGTCAGGAACTGCTTGAGCTCACCGCGCCGCTCGCCGCGGGTGGCGACGCCGAACAGGCCGTCGTGCGAGCCGAGCTGGTTGCCGTCGGTGGAGATCCACAGGTTGCCGTGCGGGTCGAAGGCCACGTTGTCCGGGCAGGAGATCGGGGAGACCTTCTCCTTGGGGAAACCGGCGAAGTAGGTGGCCGGGTCGTTCGGGTCGCCGGCGACCAGGAACAGACGCCAGGCGAAGCCGTCGGCGGACGGGTCGTCCCAGTGCTCGGCGAGCTCCAGGATCTGCCCGTGCTTGTTGAGGTTGCGCGGGTTCGCCTCGTCGGCGGGCGCCTTGCCGGCCTTGCCGCGGTCGGTGTTGTTGGTGAGCGCGACGTAGACGCGACCGCTGCGCGGGGACGGCTCGACGTCCTCGGGCCGGTCCATCTTGGTGGCGCCGACCTTGTCACCGGCCAGGCGGGTGAAGACGTACACCTCCTCGGCGGTCATGCCGGGGACGTGCGAGACGGCGCCGTCGGGGCCGGCCGTGGCGAGCGGGATCCACACGCCGGAACCGTCGAACTCGCCATCGTTCGGGAGCTTGCCGGTGCCGTCGATCTCGGCGGCGGGCGAGTCGCCGGTCAGCTTGGCGACGTACAGGGTGCCCTCGTCGAGCAGGGTGAGGTTGTGCTCGTGGGCGGACCGCGAGTTCCCCTTCTTCATCCGCTTGCTCGACACGAACTTGTAGAAGTAGTCGAAGCGCTCGTCGTCACCCATGTAGACGGCCGGACGGCCGTCCTCGGTGAGCCGGGGCTGCGCGGCCTCGTGCTTGAAGCGACCGAGCGCGGTGCGCTTGCGGGGCGTCGACTCCGGGTCGTACGGGTCGAGCTCGACGACCCAGCCGAAGCGGTGCACCTCGTTGGGCTCCTGCGTGAGGTCGAAGCGCTTGTCGAAGCGCTCCCACTTCCGCTCGGTGGCACCGGTGCCCACGCCGTACCGCTTGTCGGTGGCGCTCGAACCGTTGGCGAAGTACTGGTTGAAGTTCTCCTCGCCGTGCAGCGTGGTGCCCCACGGGGTGGTGCCGCCGGCGCAGTTGTTGAGCGTGCCGAGGACCTTGCGGCCCGTCGGGTCGACGGAGGTCTTCAGCAGCGCGCTGCCGGCCGCCGGGCCGGTGACCCGGAACTCGCTCGTCGTGTGCAGACGCCGGTTGAGGCGGTGCCGGGTGACGGGCGTGAGCTTGCCCGTACGGTGCTCCTCCTGGACCACGACGACGGACAGGCCGTGCGCGGCCCACGCGACCTCGACCTGCTCGCGGGTCGGGTTGGCGGCGTCGTACCCGCGGAACATGAGCACCTCGTCGGTGTACTCATGGTTGGCGACCAGGACCTGCCGGTCGTGCTCCCCGTGCAGCGGCAGCAGGGACAGGAAGTCGTTGTTGTAGCCGAACTGGCCGGCCTGCGCCTTCGCGGTCTGGTTCTCCGAGTCGAAGGCCGGGGCGCCGCGGAGGATGGGCTCGCCCCAGCGGATGACCACGTTCTGGCCGTAGCCCGCGGGGACGGTGACCTTGTCCTCGTTGTTGGGCGCGACGGGCGCGAAGCGGAGACCGCGGGCGCCGTCGGTGGGCAGCGGCTTGTGCGGCTTGCGCGCGTCGGCCTCGGCGACCGGGGCGTTGCCGAGGACGACGGCACCACCGGCGGCGGACGCGACCGTCACGACGGCGGCCGCGCGGAGGGCGGAACGGCGGGAGAGCACACCGGCTATGACGTCGCCGACGTACTCGTTGTCGCTGGTGTTGGGCACCTCGTGGAAGCAGGCGTCACCACAGCGGAACCGGCAGGTGAGGGCGGAACGGCCGCCTCCGTGCGGGTTCGTGCTCAGCAGCGGCAGCAGTTTGCGCACTTCGTCCTCCTCCGGCGCACCACTGCGCCGACATGGTGTCGGGTTCGTCGGCGGCGACGCTATGTGCGCACATCTGCACAGGGGCGGCGCCGGAGTGAACACCGCATGAATGCGCGGCAACCGGGGGCGACCGGGTCATCGGAGGGGGACGGGGTGGCCGCTAACCTTACGTGTCCGCCCTGGCCAGGGATGAACGTCCCGAAACGCCCAGTCCGGACATTCACACTGCACCCCCACTCATGCGAAAGGGTTCGCCCATGGGTATTCGGAGCATGCTGCGCAAGGTGTTCGGCCGGGACCGCGAGGACTCCCCGGCAACCTCCGTCCCGCCCCAGACGCGTGAGACCCCGGAGGCGACAGCGACGACGCCGGAACCGGGCGAGTCGACGGAGGTCGCGTCCACGGCCCCGACGACGGCCACGGCCACGGCCACGCCGGAGACGGAGGCGCGCCGCGCGGCGGACGACCTGGTGGCGGCGGCCTTCGACAACCCCCAGATCCCGAAGGCCCGCACGGCGGAGCCGGAGGCGGCCGAGCCGGAGGGTGCGGCTTCGGCGACCGAGCCGGTCGCCGAGGAGCCGACCGCGGTGGTCACGGCGGAGCCGGAGGCCGAGGCCCCCGCCCCGGCGCAGCCGGAGACGCCCGACGCCGAGCCCGCTCCCCAGGAGCAGGAGGCACCGGAGCCGACCGCGGACACCCCGGCCCCGGTGCAGGCCGAGGCCGAGTCGCCCGCCCCGGCGGAGCCGGAGACGGACGCGCCCGAAGCCGCTGCGGAGCAGCAGGCCACGGCGACCGAGCCGGAGGCGACCGTCGCCGACGACACCACCGCGGCGGAGCCGGAGGCGGACGCGGCCGAGCCGCAGGCCGAGGTGGAGGCGACCGCGCCCGCCGCCGAGGCGACCGACGCGGCGGCGCAGCCCACGGCCCCGGCCGAGCCGGAGACGACCCCCGTCGCGGACGCACCCGAAACCGCTGCGGAGCAGCAGGACCCGGCGGCCGTCGCCGCCGACGACACCGCCCCGGCGAAGCCGGAGGCGGACGCGGCCGAGCCGCAGGCCGAGGTGACCGTCCCGGCGGAGCCCGAGGCCGAGGTGGCCGTCCCGGCGGAGCCCGAGGCCGAGGCGACCGTCCCGGCGGAGCCCGAGGCCGAGGTGACCGTCCCGGCGGAGCCCGAGGCCGAGGTGACCGTCCCGGCGGAGCCCGAGGCCGAGGCGACCGTCCCGGCGGAGCCCGAGGCCGAGGCGACCGTCCCGGCGGAGCCCGAGGCCGAGGTGGCCGTCCCGGCGGAGCCCGAGGCCGAGGTGGCCGTCCCGGCCCAGTCCGCTCCGGAGGAGCAGCAGGCGGAGGAGCCCGTCGTCGCGGCGGCCGTCGCCGCCGACGACACCGCACCGGCCACCGAGCCCGCCGCAGGCGTCCCCGCCCTCCCCCTCGCCGCCGTCAAGGCCGCCGCCCCGCACCTCGCGGACGCGTACAAGGCCGCCGGGGCGCAGCTCAAGAAGCAGGGGCTGGCGGGCGCGCGGGCCGCCGTGTACCTCGTGGTGGACCGGTCCGGCTCGATGCGCGGGTACTTCAAGGACGGTTCGGTCCAGCGCCTCGCCGAGCAGGTCACCGCGCTGGCGGCGCACCTCGACGAGACGGCCACCGTCACGACGGTGTTCTTCTCGACGGACATCGACGGCACCGTCGACCTGACCCCCGCCGACCTCACGCCCACCCGCGTCGACGAGGTCAACGCCACGCTCGGCCGCCTGGGCCGGACGAACTACCACCGCGCCGTCGAGGAGGTCCTCGCGCACCACGAGAAGGCCGACCCGGCGCGCCCGGCGCTCGTCGTGTTCCAGACGGACGGCGCCCCGGAGTCGAGGACGGCCGCCACGCAGGCGCTCGCGGAGGCCGCCGACCGCCCGCTGCACTGGCGGTTCGTGGCCTGGGGCGAGGAGGACGGCAAGGCCTTCGACTACCTCCGCAAGCTCGACGGCACCCCCCGTACGGCGACGTACTTCGCGGGTGTGGCCCCGGTCGAGACGGCGCACGCGGCCTTCTACCGGGGTCTGCTCTCCGGCCTGGAGTTCTAGACGGCGGCGGGGGTGGCGGTGACCGGCAGGGTCACCGTCACCACCAGCCCGCCGCCCTCCTCCGCGCCCCGCGCCTCGGCGCGTACCGCTCCGCCGTGCGCGACGGCGATGGACCGCACGATGGACAGCCCGAGCCCCGCGCCGGGCCCCATCCGGTCCCGTCCCTCCCCGCGCCGGAAGGGTTCGAAGAGCCCGTCGACGTCGCCGTCCGGGACGACCGGCCCGGTGTTGACGACGGTGAGGACGCCGGGTGCCTCGACCCGTACGCGGACCTCACCGCCCGGCACGTTGTACGCGACCGCGTTCGCGACGAGGTTCCGTACGAGCTGGGCGAGCAGCACCCGGCTGCCCCGTACGACACCGCCGTCGCCCGCCACGTACGCGCCCGCGTACTCCTCCTCGACGACGTCCCCGAGCCGTACGTCCTCCCGTGCGGCGAGGCCGCGCTCGCTGCGCGCGAGGAGCAGCAGCCCGTCGATGAGGCGCTCGCTGCGCCGGTTGGCGTCGAGGAGCACCTGCCGGACCTCGCAGTCCTCGTCGAGCCCGATCTGGATCGCGGCGCGCTGGGTGGCGAGGGGGGTGCGCAGCTCGTGGGAGGCGTTGGCGATGAAGCGGCGCTGGCTGTCGAAGGCGGTCTCCAGGCGTCCGAGCAGCGCGTCGATCGTGTCGCCGAGCTCCTTGAGCTCGTCGTCGGGCCCGCGCACGTCGAGCCTCGCCTCCAGGCCGGAGAGGCTCCGGGCGCGGGCGGTCATCTCGTGGACGGGCCGCAGGACGCGCCCGGCGGTCCACCACCCCACCACGACCGCACCGCAGGCGATGACGAGCAGGGACATGCAGGACCACATGAGCATCTGCTCGCCGGCGGCCCGGCTGACGTCGTCGCCGATCCGGTACGCCTCGACGACGGCGACGTCGTCGGCGCGGGCGACGATGGCGTCGGTGTCGGCGTCCGTACCGGCTCTGACCAGCAGGTTCACCACGAGCAGCAGGACGGCGCCGAGGACCAGGAAGACCGCGCCGTAGACGAGCGCGATGCGGGTGCGGATGGAGGACCCGGCGCCGAGGAGGGACTCGGGCCCGCTCACAGCACGTACCCCACGCCCTGCACGGTCCGGATCAGGGCCGGCTCCCCCAGCTTCCCGCGCAGCTTGCTCATGCAGACGCGCACGGCCCCGGTGAAGGGGTCGGCGTGGGCGTCCCAGGCGCGTTCGAGCAGCTCCTCGGCGGAGACGGCGGCGCCGTCGGCCTCCAGGAGGAGCTGGAGGACGGAGAACTCCTTGGGCGAGAGGTCGAGGTCCCGCCCGTCGCGGGCGGCGGTGCGCCGGACGGTGTCCATGACGAGGCCGTCGCGGGCGAGGATCGGCGGCAGGGCGGGGCGGGCGGAGCGCCGCCGGAGGGCGCGGACGCGGGAGACCAGCTCGGGGAAGTCGAAGGGCTTGCCGAGGTAGTCGTCGGCGCCGAGGTCGAGGCCCTGGACGCGGTCCTCGACGGCGGAGGAGGCGGTGAGCATGAGGATCCGGGTGGGGGAGCCGGCGGCGAGGAGCCGCCGGGCGACGTCGTCGCCGTGGACGCGGGGCAGGTCGCGGTCGAGGACGAGGACGTCGTACTCGTACAGCGCGAGCCGCTCCAGGGCGTCGTCGCCCGCGTGGACGGCGTCGACGGCGAACCCGGCGCGGCGGAGTCCGGTGGCGAGGAGCGCGGCGAGGTCCGCCTCGTCCTCGGCTACGAGTACACGCATGCCGCTCATCATCCACACCCCCGCCGTTATCGATGTGAGTGGATCTTCGTCGGGCCGTTAGGATTTCGACCATGGCGGCCACTGGATCCGAGAAGCAGGGGGCGAAGGCGTTCTACGTCACGACCCCCATTTACTACGTCAACGACGCTCCTCACCTGGGCCACGCCTACACGACCGTCGCAGGCGACGTGCTCACGCGCTGGCACCGTCAGCGCGGCGAGAAGGTGTGGTACCTCACCGGCACGGACGAGCACGGTCAGAAGATCATGCGCACGGCCGAGGCGAACGACGTCACGCCCCAGGCCTGGTGCGACAAGCTCGTCGAGGAGGCGTGGAAGCCCCTCTGGGAGCACCTGAACATCGCGAACGACGACTTCATCCGCACGACGCAGAAGCGTCACACGGACCGCGTCCAGGAGTTCGTGCAGGACCTGTACGACAAGGACGAGATCTACAAGGGCGGGTACGAAGGCCCGTACTGCGTGGGCTGTGAGGAGTACAAGCTCCCGGGCGACCTCATCGAGGCCGAGGACGGCACGAAGCTGTGCCCGATCCACAAGAAGCCGGTGGAGATCCTCAAGGAGGAGAACTACTTCTTCAAGCTGAGCGAGTACGGCCCGAAGCTCCTGGAGTTCTACGAGGCGAACCCGGGCTTCATCCAGCCGGAGTCGGCGCGCAACGAGGTCGTGAACTTCGTCAAGCAGGGCCTGCAGGACCTGTCGATCTCGCGCTCGACGTTCGACTGGGGCATCCCGATCCCGTGGGACGAGAAGCACGTCATCTACGTGTGGGTCGACGCGCTCCTGAACTACGCGACGGCCGTCGGCTACAACGAGAACCCGGCGAAGTTCGAGGAGACCTTCCCGGCGAACGTGCACCTGGTCGGCAAGGACATCCTGCGCTTCCACGCGGTGATCTGGCCGGCGATGCTGATGGCGCAGGGCCTCCCGGTGCCGGGCAAGGTGGCCGCGAACGGCTGGCTGATGGTCGGCGGCGAGAAGATGTCGAAGTCGAACCTGACGGGCATCAAGCCGCAGGACCTGACCTCGCACTTCGGCGTGGACGCGTACCGCTGGTACTTCCTGCGGGCGATCGCCTTCGGTTCGGACGGCTCGTTCTCGTGGGAGGACTTCACCGCCCGCTACACGTCCGAGCTGGCGAACGACTACGGCAACCTCGCCTCGCGCGTCGCGGCCATGGTCGGCAAGTACTTCGACGGCGCCCTGCCGGCCTCGACGGCCGACGGCGACGCGGAGAAGGCGATCCACGAGGGCCTGGCGAAGGCCGTCGCGACGGCCGACGCGAAGATCGGCGAGGAGCTGGACTTCCAGGGCGGCATCCTGGCGATCTTCGACTTCGTGAAGCAGGTCAACGGCTACATCACGGAGCAGGAGCCGTGGAAGGTCGCGAAGGACGACTCGCCGGAGGGCAAGGCCCGCCTGGCGACGATCCTCTACACGGCCGCGGAGTCCCTCCGCGCCGTCGCCGTCCTCCTGAACCCGATCATGCCGGAGACCTCGCAGGCGCTGTGGGAGTCCCTGGGCGCCGAGGCGTCCCTGGGCGCCCTGGCGGCCCAGCCGGTCCAGTCCTCGGGCGAGTGGGGGCAGCTCCCGGCGGGCGCGACGGTGACGAAGGGCGCGGTGCTGTTCCCGCGCCTTGAGGACCCGAAGAAGGACTGACGCAACGGCGAAGGCCGCCGTCCCCCTCTGCGGGGGGCGGCGGCCTTTTCGCTGCCCACGGTCACCAGGTCAGGGCGAGGGCGGCGACGGCGGGCGCCATGTAGACCAGCGGGAAGGGGGCGTGGCCGTAGGCGCGGGCCCGCAGGACGGTGATCACGGCACCGGTGAAGTACAGGATGAGGCCGATCGCGGCGAGGGTGCCGATGACGGGGACCCAGAACCCGACGACGAGGCCGACGGCCCCGGCGGCCTTGGCGGCCCCGAGCCAGTTCCACATGGCCCGCGGAACGCCGTACTCGGCGAGGGGCTCGACGACGAACTTGGCCTTGAAGAAGATCGACGCCCCGGAGAACCCGGCCATGAACGCGGCGACGGCGGTGACGACGATGGCGGTGGTGGACATCTCGGCGAACATCTCGGCTCCTTCGGCCTTCCCGTATCCGCCTCGTTCGAGCCGGACACTGCACTGACGGAGGCGAGACGGGAAGTGTGACGGCCCGCGCGAAGAAGTTTCAGCGCACCCAGTTCTTCAAGGGCTCCGTGTCCAGCTCCATCCCCACCGGCTCGGGCAGGGTGACGGTCTTGCCGAAGGGCACGGTCGCCACCATCTCGTACCGCTCCCCGTCGGGCTGGGAGTGGACCTTGACCTCGCAGGTGGTCCTGTCGACGAGCAGGTACACGGGGATACCGGCCTGGGCGTAGGCACGCGGCTTCTCGACACGGTCGCGCTGCCCGGTGTCCGTGTCGCCGGACGTGACCTCGACGGTCATGAGGACACCGTCGGGACTGGCCCACTCCCCCTGTCCGACGAAGGTGTCGCTCGGCGCGAGGCAACCGTCGGGGCGGGCGTTCCCCCTGCGGTACTTCTCGACCCTCAGCCCTTGATCGGGATAGAGCCACCAGCCGGCGTCGCGCTGGATGCACAGACGGGTGAGCCACTCGATGATCCGCCCGTGATCGCCGTCCGGCAACGCCTTCTCCCCGATCTTCCCGTTGATGAATTCGAGGCGCAGAGATTCGTCCACACGTTCGCCGAGACGGGCGAGTTCCTCGAACCCCTCCTGAGTCAGGACGCTCACGGCAGGCTCCTCCTGGATCGGCGGTGCCTTCCACGGTACGTGTTCACCAGCCTGCGCGGCCGGGTTCGTCGCTGTCGCCATGCCGACACCGTGGCATATGCCAAGAGCCCGGGATCGTGAGATCCGGGCTCTTCACACGTGTGGGTTACGGGGCGGGGTGGCGGGGTCAGCCGGCCGTCGCGTACGCCACGAACCCGACCCACGCGGAGGGCGCGAGCGCGAGCTGCGGCCCGCCGACGTCCTTGGAGTCGCGGACGTGGACGGTGCCGGGGGCGGCGGCGACCTCCACGCAGGAGTCACCCTCGCTGCCGCTGCTGTAGCTGCTCTTGAACCACACCAGGTCGGAGGCGTCCCCGGCGGGGGTGTTGTGCGTCATGTCGCTCCTAGCAGTCCCTGGATGACGTCGGTGGACTCACGGGGCGTGAGGGCCTGAGTCCGGATGATGCCATAGCGCAATTCCAGGATACGGAGCTGCCGGAGGTCGGTCACCGGCCTTCCGCTGGCCACCGCCGGCGACCGGCCGACCGCGGAGCCGTCCTCGAACTTCAGCACCTCGATGCCCCCGTCCACGCCCGCGTGTTCCTCCCGTGTCATCGGCATCATCTGCAACTCCACCTGCCGCAACTCGGCGATCTCCAGCAGGTGTTCCAGCTGGCGCCGGAGCACCTCCCGCCCGCCCAGCGGCCGGCGCAGGGTCCACTCCTCCAGGACGAAGCTGAGTTCCGGCGCGGGATCCCGCTCGAACACCACCTTGCGGGCGACGCGGGCGGCCATGTACCGCTCCACCTCGTCCCGCGTGTAGGCGGGACGTCGCATCAGAAGCAGCCCGCGGGCGTACTCGGGCGTCTGGAGCAGCCCGTGCACGTTGAGCGGGTCGTACAGCTGCATCTCGACCGCCCGGGCCTCCGCCTTCGCCAGGTCCCTCAGCTTCTTCGGGTAACGGACCTTGGCCACGTCCTCCTTCATGGCCGAGATCAGCCCGTTCGCCTCCAGCACCGCGTCCGACCTGTCCAGGAACTCCGGACGGGGAATCCGCTTCCCGCCCTCGATCTTGTAGATCATGTCCTCGCCGTAGCCGACCGCGACGGCGAAGTCGGCGGCCCGCAGGCCCACCGCCTCCCGCCGCAGCCTCAACTGCCGCCCCACGGTGGCGATGACGGCGACACCCCAGTCGTCGTCCGGGTCCACCTCCCAGCTGGGTTCCTCCACCGACATGGCGCACCTCTCCGTCTGTCCTGTCCGGCCGCGACGCCCCTACCCGTCGCAGGTGTTCGGACAGTCCGGACAGCGGTGGACAAGCGTCGGACAGTCACCCTACGTACCGGTGGAGTCACTTCCGACGCTAGCCAGTCACGGCCACGCTCGGTGACGTGAATCAGAAGAACACCACCCAAGTACCCCTCTCACCAGGCCACTTCGGCATCCTGCTCTCACCCACCCCCCGAGGCGCGCGGCTCGCCCGGCTGCTCGCCGTGGAGTGGCTGCGGGACCGCGAGCTGCCGTACGGCGTGACCGAGGCGGCCCCGCAGGTCGTGGCCGAGCTGGCGGCGAACGCGGCGACGCACGGCCGGGTCGGCGGCCGGGACTTCCGTCTGGTGCTGCGGACGTCACGGCAGGGCCTCCGGATCGAGGTCACGGACACCCGTGGGGAGGCCGTTCCACGACTCCGTACGCCCGCGCCCGACGAGGAGGGCGGTCGCGGAATGCTGCTGGTGGCGGCGCTCGCGGACCGGTGGGGCACGGCGCTCGGTCCCGTGCCGCAGAAGACGGTGTGGGCCGAGTTCGACGTCACCGGCTCACCGGGGTCCAAGCCGCTGGTCGCCGGTGGTGCGGTCGGTCTCCATAAGTAACCCGGGAGAGAAAGAAACCCCACCAAGCCCCACCCTTTCCCTCCCGGAAGCGGGCTCTCACTCACACGGGTGAAGAACGCCAACTCAGCTGGCTAAGTGGTGGGTTGTTTGATCTACGCTCTGCCCAACAGAGCCGAACGCAGACATGCGTCGGCCCTCGCCGGGACGGCCATCCCAGTGCGAGGGCCTGACCACCAAGGAAGAGAACGACTTCCCCGATGGATAGCCAGAACCCTAGCGCCCAGGCGCCCACCGCGTCCCGCGACGAGCCCAAGAACCACCCTTCCCGGGGGACTTCGGCCGGAGTGGTGCACGACAACAGCCACCACACCACTCACTTCACGGTGATCGGCAACCACCTCGCCCAGCACGAGGCGCTCTCGCTGACGGCGATCGGCCTCGCCACCCACATCCAGTCGCTGCCCGCCGGATCCCCCGTGGACATCCGATCGCTCGCCCGCCGCTTCCCGGAAGGCACGACGCGGATCGCCGCCGCCCTGCGCGAACTGGAAGCCCACGGCTACGTGCGGCGCAACAGGGAACGCACGGCGGCGGGCCACGTCGTGACCCGCACGGTCTCGTGCAACCGCCCGGGGACCGTGCGCCCCCGGCGCGCGAGCGGGAACGCGGAGGCGCCCCCTCCGAGGCCCGAACCGGAACCGCCCCCGCGAAGGGCGGAGAAGCCGAAGGCCAGGCGCCGGGCCCTGCCGTCCGTGCCGCAGCCCGTGTACGCGACCCCCGACCTCCTGCTGACGGCCGTCGGGGTCCTCTCCGGCCTGCGCCGCGCGGACCCCCGCCTGCTGATCTCCGCCACCGACGCCGAGCACCTCGCGCCGGGGGTCGTCGCCTGGCTGGAGCGCGACGTCCCACCGGAAGCCGTCCACCGCGCCCTCACGACCGGGCTGCCGACGGAACCCCTGCACCGCCCGGCCTCCCTCCTGGCCCACCGCCTCGACGCCGGCCTCCCGCCGCTCCCGCCGTTCCGTCCTCGGACCCCGGCCGTCGTGCACCCGATGCAGAACTGCGACAGCTGCGACCACGGCCACCGAGCCCCGAAACCGGGGCTCTGCAGGGGCTGCGAAAGCACCTGACGCCACGCACGTACCGGCCGAAACCGAGGAACCTCATGGTCAGCTCGCCCCGCGAAGCGATGCACCGCATCCTCCAGCACGACCCCCACCCCTTCCGTCGCCTGTCGGACCTGCTGGAGCCGGCCCTTCCGGCCACCGTCGAGGCGATCGCCCTGACCACCGACGTCACCGAAGCACGCCCCGTCGTCACCCATATGCGGCTCAACGGCGCAAGAGACAGCTCGCTTCTCCTCGCCGTCGCAGTACAGCGGAAGAAAGACCCGACGAAACCTGCGGCCTGGGCGTACTCCACCGCGTACCTGTGGGCGAAGTACGGGTTGCCGACCGTCCTGCTGGTCGTGTGCCAGGACCGCGCCACGGCCGAGTGGGCGGGACAGCCCGTGACTCTCGGGCCGGCCGACACGCCCACCCTCGCCCTGCAGCCGATGGCTGTGGGCCCACACAACATGCCCGTCATCACCGACCCGGCCGAGGCTCGCGGGGACCTGGCCTTGGCCACGTTGTCGGCGATCACGCACGCGGGTGATCCGGACATCGGTGCCGTGCTGAAGGCACTGTCCACCGCGCTGCGGGACGTTCCCGAGAACGTCGCCGACCCGATCATCGAATTCACCGCACAGGGTCTCGGCAATCGCCAGGCCGAGGAACTCTGGAGGAACCTGGTGGCCACAGACCTCTCCTTCTACACGTCGTACCTCTCCGAGGAGCTCCGCGCGGAGGGCCGGGCAGAAGGCCGGGCCCAGGGCAGCGCCGACGCCCTGCTGATGGTCATGAGGCAGCGCGGCCTCGACGTGCCCTTCGACATCCGCGACCGCATCACGAGCTGCAGGGATCCGCTCACACTGCGCCGCTGGGTCGCGCGGGCCGTCATCGCCATCTCCACCGAGGAGATCTTCACCACCGAGTAACTCCCCGCCCCCGGGCGCCGACCTGACAAAGACGGACCGCGTCGCACGGGCCGACCACCCTGCTGTCCCCAGAGGCAGACAGCGGGGTCAGGCCTTTCGAGGCGACCTGCTCGGACTTATGTTCGTTGCTCGCGTGAACACACGCATGACAGCATGCGCGCGTGACGGAGACCGGGGACGACATGGCCAAGCCTCAACGGTTGTCGAAGCTGATGGAGTTGGCGGACGCGCCCGTTGCGACGGCGCCACAGGAACCGGACCCGCAGCCTCGGACTCAGACTCAGCCTCGGACTCGGAGGACTGAGCCCGCTGGCGAAGTGGCCGTGGCCCGCAGAGAGTTTGCGCGGTTGCTCGGTGAATTCCGGCGCACTGCCGCCCTCGTGCCGTTCGACGACCACGGAAGCCTGTGGACCGCCGACTTCGACGGGGTCCGGTGGATCTGCGCGTTCTCCGATGAGGAGGCGCTGGCCCGGTTCGCGGTCGCGCGAGGGGACGCGGCGCGCGAGTGGACGTACCAGGCAATCCTCGGCGCCCGGCTTCTCGACGTGATGGTCCCGATGCTGCCGGGTCCCGGCGGGGTCGCGCTGGACGCGGGCAGTCCCGGCGGCATGCTGTTTCCGCCGGTCGCGGGGGTCGTCCCCGCACCGGTGGCCATCGATCTCGGGGGTGGACGGTGACGGGTGACGATCCGAACCTGGCGGTGTCGGAGGCGGCGCTCCAGCAGATAGTCCGGGGCATCGACAAGGCGCACGGCGAGCTGAAGGATCTCACGGTCGGCCAACAGGCGGTCACCGGGCGAGGTTTCTCGGAACTCGCCCTCTCCGGGATCCAGTTGGGGAACCAGGGTCTCGCCGCGCAGTTCGAGACCTTCTGCGACCGCTGGGGCTGGGGCGTACGGGACCTCATGCAGAAGGCGAACCTGTTCACGGCGGCCCTGGGGGCGTCGGCGGGCGCTTTCGGCGAGCAGGAGGAGTACGTCAAGGGCAGTTTCAAGATCGCGACGAACGCCTTCAACGGCAACCCGCACCTGTCCGAGGACGAGGTGAAGAAGAAGAGCTGGGACGAGATCGGCTCGCAGACCCCGTACGACGGAGCCGACTGGGACCCCGAGTCGTTCCGCCGCGCCCAGGACGAGGTCGAGAAGACCTGGCGGGACACCGGCTACGACGTTCAGGACGGTCTGCTCGACTCGATGCGGAATTCGGGAGCCCTGAGCCCCGAGCAGCGCGATCAACTCGACCGGGAGATGCGCGAGCGGCTCGATCCGTCCCAAGAGGCGGTTCGGCGAGCACAGGAACCGAACTGGGGGGACCGCTGACCCATGCCGAACTGGGGGGCTTTCGTCGACGGCGGCAAGCGGCTGATCGGCAAGGGCATCGACGTCACCACGGACGTCATCGGCGGCGGGCTCGAGTACGCGGGCGCGGAGGGCGTCGCGGACAAGGTGGAGGACTGGGGCGACCGGACCGCGTCCTCGCTCGGGGCGGAGGTGGCGGAGGCGCGGCTCGGACAGTCCGAGGAGCCCGACGAGCTGGTCCACGGCAACACGGTCGAGATCACGGCGACGGTGAAGAACCTCCGCGACTTCGCATCGGCCTTCGACAGCGTCGCACGTGGCTTGAAGGCCGTGGAGGACACCGGCCGGTGGAAGGGGGAGGCGGCGAAGGCCTTCCAGGAGAAGTTCCAGGCCCTCCCGACGACGTGGCTGCGTGCGGCAGACGCCTTCGGGGCAGCCGCGGGGGCCCTGGAGTCGTACGGCACCACGGTCGCCTGGGCGCAGGGCAAGGCCCGCGAGGCGATCGCCCTGTACAAGGAGGGCGACGCCTCCTCCAGGGCGGCTCAGGCCGCCTACGAGAAAGAGGTCACCACCTACGAGGCGTCCCTCACCGGTCCCGACCCGCGTACCCGGCCCGTGCCCGGCGCCGATCCCGGCGACGCGCAGCGGGCCCGCGCCGAGGAACTGCTCGCCGACGCCCGCCGCCAGCGGAACGAGGCCGCCGAGACGGCGCGGCAGGCGATCGCGGCCGCACTCGCCCACGCGCCGGCCGAGCCGTCGCTCGGGGAGCGGCTCAAGCTCGACGCGACCGACTACGTCCTGGGTATGGGGGCCGAGCAGATGCACATGGCCGGCGGTGCCGTGAAGGGCGTCGCAGGCCTCGTCACCTTCGTCCGCTCGGTCAATCCCCAGGATCCGTACAACCTCACCCACCCTGCCGAGTACTACCAGAACGTCAACATGACCCTGGCCGGTCTCGCCTCGACGGCCGCCCATCCCGACCGGGCCCTCCAGGGCGCCTGGGATGCGGCGAAGAGCGACCCCAGCGAGTTCGGCGGCCGCATGCTGCCGGAGCTCTTCGGCACGAAGGGCCTGGGCGGCGCGAAGGCCCTGGAGCGTGTGGCGGATGTCGCCGACGACGCCAGGAGCGTGGGAAAGGGGCGCGCCGGACACACGGAGGCTCCGGAGGCCACGAGCCGCCCTCATGAGGACAAGAAGTGCGCCGGCGACCCCATCGACATGGCCACGGGCCGCATGGTGCTGCCGCAGACGGACATCGTTTTGCCTGCCGCCCTGCCCCTGCTCCTGAACCGCACGTTCGAGTCCTCCTACCGGGCCGGCCGCTGGTTCGGCCCGTCCTGGGCGAGCACGCTGGACCAGCGGCTGGAGATCGACGCCGAGGGCGTCGTCCTCCTCTGCGAAGACACGAGCCTGCTCGCGTACCCGCATCCCGCCCCGGGCGTTCCCGTGCTGCCCACGCACGGCAGCCGTCGCTGGGCGCTCGATCGTGCCGGGGACACGTACACGGTCACGGACCCGGCCACGGGCCGCGTCCTGCATTTCACCGTCCATGGCGGCGGCCTGGCCCTCCTCAGCCAGATCGACGACCGCAACGGCAACCAGATCGCCTTCGAGTACGACGAAGCGGGCGCTCCGGTGTCCGTCGTCCACCACGGCGGCTACCACCTGAAGCTCACGACGAGCGAGGGCCGGGTGACCGCCCTGCACCTCTCGGACCAGGAGGTCCTGCGCTACGGCTACACGGACGGCCACCTCACCGAGGTCGTGAACTCCTCCGGCCGTCCCTTGCGCTTCGGATACGACGAACACAGCCGCATCACCTCGTGGACCGACACCAACGGAAGCCGCTTCGACTACGTCTACGACGACCGGGACCGCTGCACATACCAGTCGGGCGTGAACGGGCACCTGGAAGCCACGTTCACCTGGGACGACGTGGACGCGGCAACCGGACTGCGCGTCACCACCCTCACCGACGCCCTGGGGCACACCGAGTGCCACCTGATCAACGACCGCAGCCAGGTCGTGGCCGGGATCGACGCGCTGGGGGCGGTCACCCGCTACGCGTACGATCGCCACAACCGACTGCTCACGCGGACGGACCCACTGGGCCACGTCAGCCGCACCACCTACGACGAGCACGGCCGTCCGACCGTGCTCGAGCGTCCGGACGGGCGGCAGAGCCGAGCCGAGTACGACGACCGCGGATTCCCGATACGCATCACGGGCACGGACGGCAACGTCACCCGCCAGACCTTCGACGCGCGCGGCAACCGAACGTCGGTGACGACCCCCTCGGGTGCCCGGACGGAGTTCGCGTACGACGAGTCGGGCCGGCTGACGTCGGTGACGGACCCGCTGGGCGCCACGACGAGACTGGAAGTGGACCGGCGGGGCCTCCCCGTCGAGATCACCGATCCGCTGGGCGCGGTCACCCGCTACGCCTACGACGCCTTCGGCCGTACGGTCCGGGTCACGGACCCCCTGGGAGCAGTGACGCGACTGGAGTGGACCGTCGAGGGACGCCCGTCCCGGCGCACCGCGCCCGACGGCACGGTGGAGTCCTGGACGTACGACGGCGAGGGCAACTGCCTGAGCCACACGGACGCGCTGGGCGGCACGACGAACTTCACGTACACCGACTTCGACCTGCTGACGTCCCGCACGGGCCCAGACGGAGTCCGCTACGAGTTCTCCCACGACGCGAACCTGCGGCTGACCCGGGTGACCGCCCCACAGGGCCTGACGTGGGACTACGCGTACGACGAGGCGGGCCGACTGCTCACCGAGACGGACTTCGACGACCGGACGCTGACCTACACGTACGACGCAACGGGCAGGCTGGGCTCTCGGACGAACGGTCTCGGCCAGACGATCGGGTTGGAACGCGACGACCTCGGCCGGATCGTCCGCAAGGACGTCGAAGGCGCGGTCAGCACGTACGAGTACGACGTCTTCGACCAACTGGCCACGGCCACCGGTCCGGACGCCACGCTGGAGCGCCTCCGGGACCGCTACGGCCGCCTGGTCTCCGAGACGGTGAACGGCCGCACGCTCTCGTTCACGCACGACACGATGGGCCGGCGCACGGGGAGGACGACCCCGGGCGGATCGGCGAGCACGTGGTCGTACGACGCGGCGGGCCGTCGTACGGAACTGACATCCTCGAGGAGGACGCTGACCTTCACGCACGACGCCGTCGGCCGTGAAGTCTCACGTCAGATAGGCGACTTCGCCACATTGGACTTCTCGTTCGACACCATGGGCCGCCTCACGGACCAGGTGGTCACCGGAGGTTCGGGCCGAAGCCTCCAGCACCGCGCGTACGCCTATCGCGCGGACGGCGGCCTCGTGGGCATCACGGACTCCTTCTCGGGCACCCGTGGCTTCGACCTGGACCGGGCGGGCCGCGTCACAGCCGTCCACGCCCACGGCTGGACGGAGCGGTACGTCTACGACGCCGCCGGCAACCAGACCGAAGCGTCGTGGCCGTCCAAGCACCCGGCCCACACCGCGACAGGAGCACGCACCTACCACGGCACGCGCATCACCAGCGCGGGATCAGTCCGCTACGAGCACGACGATCAGGGCCGCATGGTCCTCCGCCAAAAGACCCGTCTCTCCCGGAAGCCGGACACCTGGCGCTACGCGTGGGACGCGGAAGACCGCCTGACCTCGGTGACGACACCGGACGGCACGGTGTGGCGGTACGGGTACGACCCCCTGGGCCGCCGCATATCGAAGCAGTCCCCCTTCGAGACGGTCCACTTCGCCTGGGACGGCGCGACCCTCTGCGAACAGACGACGGCCGACGTCACCCTCACGTGGGACCACGCGGGCCTGCGCCCCCTGACCCAGACG
Organism: Streptomyces sp. NPDC096079; assembly: GCF_040303145.1. Taxonomy (NCBI): domain Bacteria; kingdom Bacillati; phylum Actinomycetota; class Actinomycetes; order Kitasatosporales; family Streptomycetaceae; genus Streptomyces; species Streptomyces sp. NPDC096079. The sequence goes on along the minus strand of NZ_JBEOST010000003.1, from coordinate 315,399 downwards.
GAACGCCGCACGGACACGGACGACGAACGCTTCTTCGCGATCGTCACCGACCTGATCGGCACGCCGACGGAACTGGTCGACGAGTCGGGCGCTTTGGCCTGGCGCACCCGGACGACCCTCTGGGGCACCACCACCTGGAACCGGTCGGCCACGGCCTACACGCCTCTGCGCTTCCCCGGCCAGTACTTCGACCCCGAATCGGGACTCCACTACAACTACTTCCGCTACTACGACCCGGACGCAGCGCGCTACCTCAGCCAGGATCCTCTGGGTCTCGGCCCCGACCCGAACCCGGCGTCCTACGTTCACAATCCGCATAGGTGGGGTGATCCCCTAGGACTGGCGCCCTGCGAGGAATTCGCTCCGGGAACCACCCTGGGAGACGTCGGCAAGATCCACGGCTGGGTTCCCGATTCCATTCCCAAGGAGGCCATGGAAGTCCTCGACGACGTGAAAAAGTACAATATCGGCTGGGGAGGAGGACCGGGGTTCCACGGTCCGAAATGGTGGACGGAACCTTTCGAGAACGACGGACGGAAGAACGCCTACCAACTCCCCACCCACGACCCTTCAGGAAAACCGATCACCTACCAGGAATATGGCACCTATCCGTCGCCGGACAACCCGGAGCCGGGCGGAGAACGCTGGGTGTTCGGCAGTGATGGATCTTCCTACTACACTCCGACCCACTATCAGACATACATCGTCGGAGAAAGTCCCGGATGGGCGGAGCAATGACAGAAGAGTCGCCTGATATTCACGTTGCCCCCTGGCTGCATATCGTCACACCAGGTGGTGGCGTACCCCTGAGCGAGCTCCTGCCGACGTCCGGCAGTGTCTACGTTGCCCGCCTGCAGGGCCGGGACATGCCCGACGAGGTGTCGGTGTTCCAGAATTTCCAGGAGAAGCTCAAGTTCCCGAACTATTTCGGCTGGAACTGGGACGCTTTTCGTGACTGCCTTCGCGACCTTCAGTGGCTCTCCTCGGATCATCACGTAGTGATCATCGAATCCGCCGAGCACGTACTGTCCGAGGACGAGGACGCCCGCAGGATTCTCTTCACCGCTCTGTGGCATTCCGGCAGGAGATGGTCCTATGTGAAACGCCCTGAGGGAGTCACACTCAGCAAGCTTTCCATCGTCCTGGCGTGCGAACAGGATGCGGCAGTGGGCCTCTCGGAGTTCTTCCGGGATTTCGAGGAACACGCCTGATGTCAGGGCGACGCGAAGGGCCCGGAACCTCATTGAGGTTCCGGGCCCTGCGTCAGGCGTCAGCCGTCAGAACTACCGCGCCGCGTCCGGGTGGACCGCGTCCGTGATGTCCGTGGTCTTCTTCTCGACCGGCTTGCGGAGCTGGATGTTCAGCTCGCGCAGGCGGGACTCGTCCAGCTCCGTCGGGGCGCCCATCAGGAGGTCCTGGGCGTTGCCGTTGAGCGGGAAGGCGATGGTCTCGCGGATGTTGGGCTCGTCGGCGAGGAGCATGACGATGCGGTCGACGCCCGGGGCGATGCCGCCGTGCGGCGGGGCGCCGTACTCGAAGGCGCGGAGCATGCCGGCGAACTCGGACTCGACGGTCTCGCGGCTGTAGCCGGCGATCTCGAAGGCCTTGAACATGATCTCGGGCTCGTGGTTCCGGATGGCGCCGGAGGAGAGCTCGATGCCGTTGCAGACGATGTCGTACTGCCAGCCGAGGACGTCCAGCGGGTCCTGGGTCTCCAGGGCCTCAAGCCCGCCCTGCGGCATGGAGAACGGGTTGTGCGAGAAGTCGATCTTGCCGGTCTCCTCGTCCCGCTCGTACATCGGGAAGTCGACGATCCACGCGAAGCGGAAGACGTTCTCCTCGAACCGGCCGGCGCGCTTGGCGGCCTCGACCCGGACCGGGCCCATGATCTTGGAGACCTCGTCGAACTCGCCCGCGCCGAAGAAGATCGCGTGGCCGGGCTCCAGGCCGAGGCGCTCGGTGAGGACCTTGACGTTCTCCTCGGTGAGGAACTTGGCGATGGGGCCGGTGAGGGCGTTCTCCTCGCCGACGCGGACCCAGGCCAGGCCCTTCGCGCCGAGCGAGACCGCGAAGTCGCCGAGCTGGTCGAAGAACTTGCGCGGCTGGTCGCCGGTGTCCGGGACGGCGAGCGCGCGGACGTGCTTGCCGGCGAAGGCCTTGAACTCCGACGCCTCGAAGACGTCGGAGATGTCGACGAGTTCGAGGTCGGTGCGCAGGTCCGGCTTGTCGTTGCCGTACTTCAGCATCGACTCGCGGAACGGGATGCGCGGGAAGGGCGAGGTGACGTGGCGGCCGCCGCCGAACTCCTCGAAGAGCTCCGTCATGAGCTTCTCGATGGGCTGGAAGACGTCCTCCTGCTCGACGAACGACATCTCGACGTCGAGCTGGTAGAACTCGCCCGGCGAGCGGTCGGCGCGGGCGTCCTCGTCGCGGAAGCAGGGCGCGATCTGGAAGTAGCGGTCGAAGCCGGAGATCATCAGCAGCTGCTTGAACTGCTGCGGCGCCTGCGGCAGCGCGTAGAACTTGCCCGGGTTCAGACGGGACGGGACGACGAAGTCGCGGGCGCCCTCGGGGGAGGTCGCGGCGAGGATCGGGGTCGCCATCTCGTTGAAGCCGAGGGCCACCATCTTGGAGCGGATGGAGGCGATGACGGCGGAGCGCAGCATGATGTTGCGGTGCATGCGCTCGCGGCGCAGGTCGAGGAAGCGGTACTCCAGGCGCCGCTCCTCGTTGACGCCGTCGTCGGCGTTGATGGTGAAGGGGATCTGCTTGGCGGCACCCAGGACCTCGACCTCGGCGGCCTCGATCTCGATCTCGCCGGTCGCGAGCTCCGGGTTGACGTTGTCGGCGCCGCGGGAGACGACCTTGCCGTCGACGCGGACGACGGTCTCCTTGGTCAGCTTGTCGAGGACCTCGGCGGCGGCCGTACCGGGCCGGGCGACGAGCTGCGTGATGCCGTAGTGGTCGCGCAGATCGATGAAGAGGATGCCGCCCAGGTCGCGCCGATTGTGCAGCCAGCCGCTCAGCCGGACGTCGGTGCCGACGTCAGAGGCGCGGAGCTCGCCGCAGGTGTGGGACCTGTACCGATGCATCGTCGTTCATCCAGTCTTCGGGATCGTGGGGTCGGCGGCTGCCTCGTGGCCCGTGTCACAGATGTCACAGGACACGAGGGCAGACCCACCCAGAGTACCGGCCGGGCCAAGATCGGATTTCGAATACTCTCGGTGGCGACCTGGTGTCCGATATTCATAAAGTGGGGCAATGCGCACCGAGGACGTCCTGGCCGCGATCGCGACCGGCCTGTGGCGCTGGGACAACGCGTCCGGGATCGTCTCGCTCGACGCCGAGGCCGCCCGGCTGCTCGGGCTGCCCGCCGAGCCGGTGCGGCTCTCCGAGGCGGCCGTGCGGTCCCGTTTCCATCCGGTCGACTGGAACGAGATCGACGGGGTGGTCAACCTCGCCGTCGCCGAGGGCACCCTCGCCGAGGCCCGGCTGCGGATCATGGACGAGCACGGGCGGGTGATCCGTACCGTACGGAGCAGGTCGAAGCCGCTCATCGAGGGGAACGACTACCAGCTGGTCGGCACGCTCCAGGAGGTCGCCGAGCAGCTGCCGGGCACCGCCGCCCGCACCCCCATCACCGGCGACTGGCGCCGCTCGCGGGAGGCCTTCCTGCTCGACGCGGGGCGGGCGCTCGCCGAGGCGCGGTCGACGGCCGAGGTGCTGCGGGTGGCCGCCTCCCTGTCCATGCCCGGCTTCTCGCCGGACGGGCTCGCCGTCTTCGGGGTGGCGGGCGAGCGGCTGACGGTCATCGGCCACCACGGGCACAGCGAGGGCGACGAGGGCCCGTTCACGTCGATGTCGCTGGACACCGACTATCCGGCGGCCGAGGTCGCGCGGACCGGGCGGGCGATCTATCTGCCGACGCCCGAGGAGTACCTGCGGCGCTTCCCCATGACCTGGCCGCTCGCCCAGCGTTTCGGGCGCCGTTCCTGGGCCTTCGTGCCGCTGGTCGTCGCCGGCCGGACGATGGGGGCCTGGATGGCGGCCTTCAAGCACCCGGTGGCGTTCACGCCCGACGAGCGGTCGGTGCTGACGACGGTCGCGCGGATGCTCGCGCAGGCCCTCGCACGCGCGGGCGTGGCCGAGTCCGAGCGGGAGCTGTCGCTGGGGCTCCAGCGGACGATGATGCCGGTCCTCGGCCCCGGCATCCCCGGCATCCAGGTCGCCGCGCGGTACGTGCCGACCGGCGGCGGGCTCCAGGTCGGCGGCGACTGGTACGACATGATCCGGCTGCCCGGCGGCACCTCCCGTGCCGGCGGGCGCGGCGCGGGCCGGATCGCCCTGGTCATCGGCGACGTCCAGGGGCACGACGTGCGGGCGGCCGGTCTGATGGGGCAGCTGCGGATCGCCCTGCGCGCGTACGCCTCCGAGGGCCACCGGCCGGACGCGGTGCTCTCGCGCGCCTCCCGCTTCCTGTACGGGATCACCGACGGGGACGACGGGGAGGGCGGCGGGCCCCGCTTCGCGACCTGTCTCTACCTGGAGGTCGACCTGGAGTCGGGCACGGTCGACATCGCGCGCGCCGGGCATCCGGATCCGGCGGTGCGGATGAACGACGGAACGGTTCTGCTCCGGCCGACGGCCGGCGGGCTGCCGCTCGGCATCGACCCCGACACCGACTACCCCACCACCCGGCTCACCCTGGACCCCGGCGAGACCCTGATGATCTGCACCGACGGCCTCCTGGAGACCGGCGGGCACGACCTGGACAGCGGCTGGGAGCGGGTACGGGAGCTGCTGGAGTCCCACGACGGCGAGGACCTGGAGGTGCTCGCCGACGCCCTCGTGGAGGCCGTCCACGGGCCCGGCTCGCACCACACGACGGGCCCGCTCGCCGACCGCCGCGAGGACGACATCGCGGTCCTGCTGCTCTCCCGCCGGCCCGCCGGCACCGTACGGGAGGCGCCGCGCCGCACCCTGATGACGATCGCCCAGGCGGAGCCGGAGCGGATCGCCGAGGCCCGTGAGCAGGTCCGGCAGCTGCTGCACGACTGGTCGGACGAGGACCAGCGGGACTCGGCGGTCCTGATGGTCTCCGAGATGGTCACGAACGTCCTGGTGCACACCGACGGCGACGCGCTCCTGGTGGCGGAGGTCGCGTGCGGCGAGAAGTCGCGGCGGGTGCGGGTGGAGGTCTCCGACGGGAGCGACGAGCTGCCGCACAAGCGGCACCCGGGCGAGATGGCGTCGAGCGGGCGCGGCCTGGTCCTGATGGAGATGCTGGCGGACGCGTGGGGCGTCGACCCGCGGGGCGAGGGCAAGGCGATCTGGTTCGAGCTGAACGAGACGCCCACCGGGGACGGCCGCCGCGCGTAGACGGCCGCC